>CAMDEU010000006.1 GCA_945897085.1 Spirosoma fluviale
CGAGTGAGAAAAACTGAACCACATCTGCCTGTTTTTTGAGCGCATTGCCCACCAATTCATTCGAGCTATTAAAAAAGGCAGCGCCTTGAGGGGAATTGTTGGCGACAATCATCCAGATCGCCAAAAATTCAAGAAATGCGAAGAGTAAAAATGCTCTTACACGGTAAAGGAACTGAAGGATGCGTAGCATTCAGAAATTAGGTCATCAGAACGGTTCGGAAGTGTTGAATGTTTTTTAGTGCAGTGCCCGTACCACGAACTACAGCTCTTAAGGGATCTTCTGCAATATGAATGGGAAGCTTCGTTTTTTGGTGAAGACGCTTGTCTAGACCTTTCAGCAAAGCGCCCCCTCCAGTGAGGTGAATGCCATTGTCGTAAATATCTGCTGACAATTCTGGTGGAGCGATTTCCAATGCTTTTAAAACTGCTTCCTCGATTTTGGAAACGGATTTATCCAACGCAAAAGCAATTTCAGAGTAGGATACCTTGATCACTTTTGGAATTCCAGTCATCAAATCTCTCCCTCGAATCTCGTAATCGTCCGGCGCATCGTCCAATTCGGTAAGCGCAGAGCCAATCGCAATTTTTACCTTCTCCGCAGAACGTTCGCCAATAAGTAAGTTGTGCTGTCTTCTCATATAGTCCAAGATGTCCTTGGTAAAGGTATCCCCAGCAATACGGATAGATTGGTCAGCTACTATTCCAGACAAGGCAATCAATGCAATTTCCGTAGTACCTCCGCCAATGTCCACGATCATGGATCCCATTGGTTTTTCAATGTCGATACCAATACCGATGGCTGCTGCGATAGGTTCGTAAATCATGTATACTTCTTTGGCACCAGCATGCTCAGCAGAGTCGCGCACCGCTCTTTTCTCTACTTCAGTGATACCAGAAGGGATACAAATTACCATTTTATGGGACTGTGGAAATAGGCCTCTTTTCTGTCCTGGGATCATTTTGATCAATCCACGTATCATTTGCTCTGCCGCATAGAAATCGGCAATCACCCCGTCTTTGAGGGGACGGATAGTTTTGATGTTTTCATGGGTTTTTTCGTGCATATTCATCGCCTCTCTTCCCACAGCCAAAACACGATTGTTTGTTTTGTCAATGGCAATGATCGATGGCTCGTCCACTACGATTTTATCTTTATGGATAATCAGGGTATTTGCAGTACCCAAATCAATGGCAATATCACTTGAGAAAAAATCAAATAGTCCCATTTTTATTTTTTTTGGCTTTGAACTCGGTTATCGACAATTAAGATAGTCCTTGCGTACTATTTTTTGCCCAAGAATCGACAAAAATATTATCTTAAATTGATAAAACAGAGGGAAAGAAGTTTTTTTGTTTTGGAAAGGTAGAATTGAAAGCTAATTGTTCTTCGCTGCCAAATTCCTTACCCAATGGATTAAATTTAGGCAAAATTTAGGAGCATTCGATGACCTATTTTGTATTTAGTTAATCTTTCTATTACTTTTGTACCGTATTCTAAATTTTCTAGAGGGGACAACAGTCCCCTCTTTCATTATCCCACCATATGAGTGACCTAAAATATGTGATCCTAGACCTAGTCCAAAAGCACCTGCCAGGTCCAGAATATTTTATTGTGGAGGTGAAGATTGAACGAGGAGTGGACAAAACCAAAATTCTTATTTTGGTAGATGCCGACCAAGGGATGACCATTGCTTCTTGCGCTTTATTGAGCAGGGCTTTGGCGGGGGAACTAGAGACCAGTGAGCTTTTGGTGGAAGCCTACACCCTTGAGGTGTCTTCACCCGGTTTGGATTATCCACTCACAGAAAAAAGGCAGTACCTAAAGAATATTGGGCGTTCGCTCAAGGTCTACCTGCTTTCTGGTGAAGAAGTGCTTGGCAAATTAAAAGAAGTCGAGGAGCAGGGGATAAAGCTAGTGGTTGTCAAAAAAGAAAAAGGAAAAAAAAGCGTGGAAGAGGAGCTTAGTATCTTCTCGAATGAAATAAAAAAATCTGTCGTACAAGTATCTTTTAACTAATTCCAATGGATGCAAAAATCTTAATTGAATCCTTCGCAGAATTTGCGAGATCTAAAAATGTGGATCGTCCAACCATGATCCGTATTCTGGAAGATGTATTTAGAGCGATGATTCGCAAAAAGTTTGAATCGGACGAGAATTTTGATGTGACCATCAATGCCGATAAAGGAGATTTGGAAATTTTCAGAATTCGTGAAATTGTAGATGACAATTCGGAAGATATCTGGGACTTTGATAAAATCAGCCTTTCCGACGCTCAAAAAATTGAGCCTGACTTTGAAGTAGGTGAAGAGGTCTATGAAAAAATAGAACTTGAAGAATTCGGAAGACGGGCAGTTCAAATGGCTCGTCAAACCTTAATCCAACGTATCAAAGACCTTGAAAAAGATATTCTATTTAACAAATATGAGGAGCAAGTAGGAGAAATTGTTTCGGCCGAAGTATACCAGATTTTAGGGCGTGAAATTCTTTTGATAGATAACGAAGGCAATGAGTTGATTCTGCCCAAGGGGGAACAAATATCTAAGGATAGGTTTAGAAAAGGAGATTCCGTGAAATCAATAGTTCATCGCGTAGACATGATCAATGGAAATCCTAAAGTCATTTTGTCTCGTACCTCCCCCGTTTTCTTGGAAAGACTTTTTGAAAACGAGGTTCCAGAAGTTTATGATGGTTTGATCACAATTGTAAAGGTCGTACGAGAGCCAGGGGAGCGCGCCAAAGTAGCGGTGGAATCCTATGATGATCGTATTGACCCGGTAGGTGCTTGCGTAGGCATGAAAGGATCTCGAATTCATGCAGTAGTTCGTGAACTCCAGAATGAAAATATTGACGTGATTAATTTCACAGAGAATTTGGATTTGTATGTATCCCGCGCCTTGAGTCCAGCAAAAGTTTCCTCCCTATCCATTAATAAGGAGACCAAGCGAATTTCTGTGTTTTTGAAGCCAGACCAGGTTTCTTTAGCGATTGGAAAAGGAGGCTTCAACATCAAACTAGCCAGCCGATTGGTGGGCTTTGAAATCGATGTGTTCCGTGAGTTGAACGATCATGAAGAAGAAGATGTGGACTTGAATGAATTCTCAGATGAGATTGATCAGTGGATTATCGACGAACTTAAAAAGACTGGCCTAGACACTGCGAAGAGCGTGTTGGTGCTGAGTAAGGAAGATTTGATCCGCAGAACAGAGTTGGAAGAAGTCACTATCGATGAAATTTTCCGAATACTTAGAACAGAATTTGACCAATAAGGGGCTTTAACCCCGAAGATTACCCTAATTTTACTTAAGATTTCGAAAGAGGTTTTTGCTTATGTCAGAAGAAAAAATGATGCGATTAGGCCAAATAGCCAGAAAGCTCAACGTGGGTACGGCAACCATCGTTGAGTCAATGGCCAAAAAGGGCTATGAGGTGGAGAACAACCCCAATTCCAAAATCACCTTGGACCAAGTGTCCATGTTGGAAAAGGAATTCAAGTCCTCAGCCCTTGAAAAGGAAGAGGCCTCCCATCTTTCCATTGGAAAGCGTCATGAGCCTATAGCATCGGAGCAGGATCTGCCGAAGCAGGAAAAAGCCGTAGAGCCTGCTCCTGTGCCTGCACCCGTACAAGAGCCGCAAACTACTCCTGCCCCAGTAGCGAAAGCTCCAGAGCCAGTGGTAGAGAAATTAACTTCAGAAGCACCAAAATTAGAAGGAATTCGTGTTTTAGGGAAAGTAGATCTTTCCAAAAAGCCAGCACCCACCCCTCCAGCTCCTCAGCCGAAACCAGCTCCAGCGCCAAAGCAAGAGGAGAAAAAGCCTGAGCCAGTTGCTCCAGTAGTTCCAAAAGCACCGGTAGCTCCCGCCCCTCCAACTACACCTACACCCAAAGTAGTTGAAGCGCCAAGCCCAGTAGTGGCAGTGGTACCAGAGGAACTTATTTCCGCCAAAGCAGATTCGCTTAAAGGACTTACTGTACTCGGTAAAATTGAGCTTCCTGTAGACAGGACTAAGAAAAAAGGAGGGCCAGTAGCTTCTTCCGACGAGAGAGGGAAAGATAAAAAACGTCCTAGAAAACGTATTGATAGCAAGCCAGGTGCGCCAAATCCTGCAGGCGCAGGCCAAGCACCAGGTGCACCAAATCGTCCTCAGGAACAAAGAGGTGGAAGACCTGGACAGCCATTTAGACCTGGACAGCCACGTCCCGCAGGAGGAGCCCCGCAGCAGCGCATTCAGAAGGCGGAGCCAACGCCTAAAGAAATTCAAGATCAAATCAAGCAAACCCTCGCTAGGCTTCAAAGCAATAAGCCAGGTGGAAAAACTAAATCAAGACGTGACAAGCGTGCCGAGCGCGACCGTGAGGTAGAAAGCGATGGCGACGAATTAAAAATCTTGAAGGTGACCGAATTTATTTCGGCAAATGACCTAGCATCCCTACTGGATGTTTCGGTTAACCAAATTATATCTGCCTGCTTGTCTCTAGGGATGTTTGTGTCCATCAACCAACGCCTAGATGCAGAAGCAATCACCATCATTGCCGATGAGTTTGGCTTCGATGTCGAATTTACCAAATCCATCGAAGATGAGATGGAAGAAGAGGTACCTGATACCGAGGATGAACTTTTAGAAAGAGCGCCGATTGTCACTATCATGGGACACGTCGATCATGGTAAAACGTCCTTGCTAGATTTTATTCGCATGTCAAAAGTAACTGCAGCGGAAGCTGGAGGAATTACTCAGCACATTGGGGCATACGATGTAAGGACCAAGACAGGCGATAAGATCGCCTTCCTAGATACCCCGGGTCACGAGGCCTTTACCGCAATGAGAGCACGAGGTGCTAAAATTACTGACGTAGCGATCATTGTAATTGCTGCAGATGATAGCATCATGCCTCAAACCAAAGAAGCAATCAACCATGCTCAAGTAGCAGGCGTACCGATGATCTTTGCCATTAATAAAGTGGATAAACCAAATGCTCGCCCTGAGAAAATCAAGGAAGAGCTGGCCAACATGAATTTGTTGGTGGAAGATTGGGGAGGAAAATACCAGTCTCAAGAGATTTCAGCTAAGACAGGACAAGGAATAGATGAACTTCTAGAAAAAGTGCTTCTTGAATCAGAAATCTTGGAACTGAAAGCCAATCCAGACAAAAATGCAGTCGGAACCGTAATCGAAGCTTCCTTGGATAAAGGTAGAGGTTATGTTTCTACTGTCATGGTCCAGGCAGGTACCTTGAGAATAGGAGATGTCTTGCTTGCTGGTCAGCACTATGGCCGAGTAAAAGCAATGTTTGATCACAAAGGGAACAAGCTGAAAGAAGCGGGTCCATCTACACCGGTGCAGATGTTAGGTTTGAGCGGTGCTCCACAAGCAGGAGATACCATCAAGGTATACGATACAGAAAGGGAAGCAAGAGAGATTGCCAATTCCAGAGAGCAAATACAGCGCGAACAAAGTTTACGTACCAAAAAACATATTACCTTGGATGAAATCGGTCGCCGATTAGCGATAGGAAGTTTCAAGGAGCTCAACATCATCATCAAAGGTGACGTAGATGGGTCGGTAGAAGCACTTTCGGATTCCTTGCTCAAGCTTTCCAAGGACGAGGTCAAGGTAAGTATCATCCACAAAGGGGTGGGTCAGATTTCCGAATCGGATGTCCTTCTAGCCTCAGCTTCGGATGCAATTATCATTGGATTCCAGGTTCGTCCATCTTCCAATGCGAAAAAGCTTGCAGAACAAGAAGAGATTGAGATTAGACACTACTCTATCATTTACGATGCGATCAATCAAATTAAGGACGCGATCGAAGGGATGTTGGAGCCTGAATACGAAGAGATCATCACGGGTAATATCACCGTTCGTGAGGTGTTTAAAATCACGAAAGTGGGTACCGTTGCAGGCTCCTATGTTACGGATGGCTTCATTACAAGGAAAAACAAAATTCGCATCATTCGCGATGGTATTGTGATACATGAAGGCGAGATCGACCAATTGAAGCGATTCAAGGATGACGTTTCCGAGGTCAAAGCTGGCTACGAGTGTGGTATTTCGATCAAAAATTACAACAATATCGAAATCGACGATACCATTGAAGGATACGAAATGAAAGAAATCAAGCGTAAGAAATAAGTTTTTAAACATCAAATTGAAAGGAATGGCGAAGGCTGTTCCTTTTTTTATTCCATGCTAGCAGCCATTTGTATTTTAAGCCTAGCGGCATCCATTCTTTCTAGCTTCTTGCTACTTCTGGGGCTTTTTCGCCCTGTTTTGGTGCTGTGGTTTTTGGATAGGAGTAACCGGCTAAAAGTGATTCAATTTTACGGCACGTCTACTTTCCTATTTACAGGGCTTTACTTTTTTTCGAAAATGCTCGGTTGACCAGCAATAAAAAGCGGACTTAACTGGTAGAAACTTAAAAAAAGAAAGTCTAGGAGTTGTTTTTCGGATATTTTGAATGAAATTGGTATTTCATAAGTTTGATCAAGTTGAAAAACGCAGTAGCCATAGCCCTTCTTTTATGTTTTGCCATATTTCATTTTGGCTACTATGCCTTTTATTTCTCCTTAAATAGTTCAATTGAAGCGGGCTGGGAGGATAAAATTTATGGAGTTCAGGACCAGAATTTAAAAGAGGCACTCCTTGCTGTACCCATTCGTGCGCCTTACCTAGCCAATCAAGAAGATTTCCAAGCCACCAATACCCGTTTTGAAAAGGATGGCAAGTACTTCCGCGCAATCAAGCAGCGCTTTCAAAATGATACGCTCCAAATCGTCTATGTGGAAGATATGGAAAGAGGGAAATTGGATAACACCCTCAAAAAGTGGATTTCTGCATTGAATGAGGAAGAGCTTCCCCAAGATCATTCTAGCAAAACTTTCGTTAAACTTTTTGCCAAAGACTATTTACCGTCTTTGCTTGTAGAAGTTCCTACACCAATTGGTGTCCGATTAGAAACAATACAGGAAAATGTAATTTCCTTGACCTACAAGAATCCCTCCTTCTCTATTGACGCTCCCCCTCCCCAATTAGGTTAATTTTTTGTTGCTAGATTAAATCCATCGGATTAATCTGGTTCAACCTGTTTTTCAATCCACCGTTCTAGAATTGTGCGTGCTGTACATTCCAAAATCTGGTGTGTTTGTTTTTTTACATTTTACTACACTACCTATGAAAGTCAATCAAATATTCCTTGGCTTGCTTGTTGCAAGCTTGGGATTTGTAAAGCTATCCATAGCTCAAACTCCTCTAGATGGGCTGATGATGCCAAAAGGGGAGATTTGCCTAGCGATAGTTTATGAAAATACAACTTGGGACCGCTATTGGGAGGGGTCTACCATTCGAGTCAATCAAAACATTGGTACGTTCACCAAGCAAATGGGGATGCCCATGATTGTGGGAGGAATTACCGATAAGGTCAATGTAATCCTGAGTCTTCCCTATGTCAAAACAGCAGCTTCTGCGGGGCAACTGACCGGAGCGGAAGGAATTCAAGATTTTGGGATTTCGGTGAAGGCTTTGCTTCTTGAAAAATCCATAGGGAAAGGCAAATTGACTGGTTTTTCCAACCTGAGCTTGAGTACGCCAGCCTCCAATTATTTATCAGATTACATGCCCTTTAGCCTGGGTTTTGGAGCCAATGAATTGGGCATCAGAGCTATAGGAAAATACGAATTGGATAAAGGCCCTTACTTCAGAGCATCGTATTCGTACCTGCATAGGGGAGTTACTGAGGCGGAACGGGATTTTTATTTTGCAGATCAGGATGCCTATTACACGGCTAAAATGGATGTGCCTAATGCTTTTCTTGGGCAAGTGACCATCGGATCCTGGATGTTTAAGAAAAAATTACGGGTGGAGGCAAGCCTAACTGCTATCAAATCTACATCAGGTGACGATATCAGGGTATATTCCATGCCACAGCCTACCAATAAAGTCGATTTTAATCGTGTGGAAGGATTTGCTCAGTACTATTTTAAAACCAATGGGGGCTTTGGGCTGATCGCCTCTTACCAAAAGGCAATTTCTGGAAGGAATATGGGCCAATTTTCTGGCTATGGGCTAGGAATGACCTATCAATTCAAAGCCTTTTAAATTTAGACAAGATGAAAAAATATAATTATTCAATCCTAATACTCGTAATCTTCGCCTTTTTGGGAAGTTCTTGTGTGGAAGACTTGCCAACCAAGTACGACTTTACTGGGTATCAATTTTCGAACTTAGACGCCAATGCAGGGCAATGGAAATTGGTGCTGCATGCTTCGAATGAACAAATACCCCTTCCTATTCCAGCTGCATCGGGATCACCTGAATTGCTCAAAGAATTGGCAGAGGCCAAAGAAATGCAGAGTAAAGCTACATCTATACAGCGGGAAGCGGTAGCCTATTGGACCAATAATCCCCTGCTGAGATGGAATGAAATCGCCTTGGAATTGGCGACTAAGTACAATTTGATTCCTGCACCCAACCCGGATGGAAGCTATCCTGTACCGGATCCTGCCAACCCTTCCAACTACCCCAAGTTTCCCTATTCGCACCCCCCTTACACCAGTAGGATGCTTGCCCATTTGAGTGTGGCACAATACGACGGCTTGATTATGGCTTGGCAGTACAAGTACAAGTTTAAGCGGCAGGCTCCTTACCAATTGGATACTCAGATCAAATCTGCCTATGAGAATAACGGGCTATTTTCCTATCCCTCCGATGGAGCAGTGGTTGCTACGGCTTCCCGAGACATTCTTACCGCAATGTTTCCTTTGGAGAAAGAGTTCTTAGCTCAGAAAGCGCAGGAGCATTTGGAATCGCTTATCGTAGCAGGCATCAACGTGAGCAGTGATGTGGAAGCCGGGAAACTAATTGGGGCCGCGGTGGCTAAAACCGCTTTGACTCGGGCGTCCACGGATGGGATGAAAAATGCCCAAACGAATCGAGCTAAATCAGATTCCATTAAGAATGCTGCCAAAGAGCGTTTTGGATGGGTTTGGGAAAATCAGGAGACCCCACAGCGGATGGTAGGATTGGTTCCTCTGTTTAGTAAGGTTCGCCTTTGGAATGTGCCCAATGTGGAAGCCATTCGTCCTGGTCCACCTCCAGCACCTGGTTCTCCTGCATTTGAGGCGTCGGCAAAGGAATTGAAGCAGTATGCTGCTAACCTCACCACCAACCAGCGCAGGATAGCCAACTTCTGGAACGATGGGCTAAACACTTACACCCCTCCAGGGCATTGGAATCGTTTTGCCAAAGAGGAGGTGGTAGCCAAAAAATTGAGTCCAGTCAGAACGGCTCGGGTATTTGCGTACCTCAACATGGCCATTGCCGATGCAGGGATTGCCTGCTGGGATGCAAAATATTATTACCATTACCCAAGGCCTATTCAAACAATGCCTGGCTTCAAAACCATTTTAGGAACGCCAAATTTTCCAGCCTACACTTCAGGACATGCGGCGTTTTCGGGTGCCGCTGCGGAAGTAATGGCCCACTTTTTTCCAGCCAATGCAAGTCAATTTCGAACTTGGGCTGAAGAAGCGGCCATGTCTCGGATTTATGGTGGAATTCATTACCAATTTGATGCGGACGCAGGTCTGACCCAAGGCAAGCAAGCAGCTAGCTTTGCCATAGCCAAGGCAAAGCTAGATGGGGTAGATTAATAGGTTAGAAAAAAGAAGTCAAGAGGTCTTTTCAGACAACTTGGCTTCTTTTTTTAGACTTTTAACGGCCAAAATAATGAGGGCGATAGCAAGCACAAATAAAAGTGCGGCTATAGCTGCTAGAACATATCCTCCATCTTCGAAATTTTTAAAAGCAAATAGTCCCAAAGAAGCTAGGGTGACCGTAAACATGAAAAACATGGGGATGGTCACGAAAGTGGCGGAGATATTCTTTTTGATTAGCCAAACTCCAATGGTCAACAAGGCGAGTGCTGCCAGAAGCTGGTTGGCTGAACCGAAAATAGGCCATAGTGTTTCAAATTCACCCGAAGCAAGCAATAGGATGGATAGAATAACTACCAGAGTCGTGGATAGGTAGCGATTTGTTGCCAATACCTTAGCAGCAGGCTGTGGCATGTCTTCAAAGTATTCCTGCAAGGTAAATCGAGCCAAACGGGTACAGGTATCTAGGGTAGTCAGTGCAAAGGCGGAAACTGTCAAGGCCACAAATCCTATGGCAAAGGGTTCGGATATTCCAAGACTTGAAATCATTCCTCCTAGACCAGTAGAAAAAAGAGCAACTGGCCCTTCTACACCAAGGCGTTCGGTGTATTCTTGCTTACTCAGGATTACAACGGCCCCAACAGAAATGATTGCTAGAAAGGATTCGATAAGCATCCCTCCAAAGCCGACTAACTTGGCATCACTTTCCTTATCCAACTGCTTGGAGGTAGTACCAGAAGCTACCAAGGAGTGAAATCCAGAAATAGCGCCACAAGCAATGGTAACAAACAAGACTGGGAAAAAGTAACCCAAGCTTTCGCTGGAAAGGTTTACTTCTGTACTCATCTTAATGGTAGGGTCGGCAACGAAAACCCCAGCCACTGCAGCAATCATTAAGCCATAGAGCAAGAAGCTATTCAGGTAATCTCGAGGCTGCAGCAATAGTGATACGGGCGTAACCGAAGCAATGAAGGCATAAAGCAACAGGCCCCCTACCCATATTGGATAGGTCAAATCCAACGGGATCTGCGTGCCTAGATAGACAAAATAGTACATCAGCACCACCCCAATGATGGTGATCACTATAAATGCCACATTTTTATTCCCTACCCATTTGTTGGCATAGCCAAAGGCAATGGCCAAAAAAATGAAAAGAATGGATGCAGAGCCTACTCCAGGGTTGGCAACAAAGGTTTTGGCAATGATGTCGGAAAACACACCGATGACTAGGATCAGTGTAGAAAAGCTGAAAATCACGAAGAGCTGCTTTCCCTTTACCCCTATTTGATTACGGATAATTACACCAATGGATTTTCCTTCCGTGCGTAAAGAGGCTGCCATACTGCCTAAATCATGCACTGCTCCAAAGAAAATTCCTCCAACCAAAATCCAGATCACTGCAGGAATCCAACCAAAGGTCACAGCGATAATAGGCCCAACTATCGGGCCTGCCCCAGCAATAGAGGCAAAATGGTGTCCTAAAACTACTATCGGTTTGCTCGGCTCGTAATCGATCCCATCCCGGTGCGTGTGGGAGGGAGCTTTTCGTGCATCGGTTAATCCAAATTTCTGGTACACAAACTTTCCATAAATCCGGTAGGCAAGAAAAAGGATAACGGCGGAAATCAACAGAAGCAGAGACAAACTCATAGGATATGCAATTGGATGAATAGGGATTGCCTTAGTTAGCAGGGACTCAAAGTAATAAATTTTTTCATCGCTTTAAAAGTAAATTTCCTCAGAGGGAAGGCTAAGAATAGGAAGTGCCAGAAAATTTTAATTACGGAAGATTCAACCTAAATTTGGCACTTTAAGGCGTTACTAACAACCTAAACTCTGTATGGCTTGGTTTAAGAGAACTGACAAAGGCATCAAAACGTCCACTGCGGAAAAAAAAGATGCACCTGACGGTCTGTGGTTTAAAACCCCTAGCGGGACAATCGTTCATACCCGCGAATTGAAAAGTAATGCCTACGTATCTCCAACCGATGATTTTCATGTAAAAATCGGGTCAAAGGAATATTTCGAAATACTTTTTGATAGCAATACCTTTACCGAATTAGATGAGAAAATGAAGTCGGGTGATCCGCTAAGTTTTGTGGATACTAAATCCTATTCCTCTAGAATTGAGGCGACGATTAGTAAAACTGAGTTAAACGATGCGGTCAGATCGGCTTATGGAAAGATGAATGGCCAGGATCTCGTCATTGCCTGCATGGACTTCAATTTTATTGGAGGCTCTATGGGTTCGGTAGTCGGAGAAAAAATTGCCCGAGCAATAGACCATGCCTTACAGAAAAAAGTTCCCTTCCTAATGATTTCCAAATCAGGAGGAGCACGAATGATGGAGGCAGGATTTTCCTTGATGCAAATGGCAAAGACCTCCGCCAAACTTGCCTTACTCGATAAAGCAGGTATCCCCTACCTCTCCTTACTTACTGATCCTACCACAGGTGGAGTCACTGCGTCTTATGCCATGCTGGGAGATTTCAACATTGCTGAACCAGGGGCTTTGATTGGATTTGCTGGCCCACGTGTGATTCGAGAAACCATAGGAAAAGATTTACCCAAGGGATTTCAGAGTTCCGAATTTGTGTTGGAACACGGATTTCTTGATTTCATTGTCGATAGAAGACTGCTTAAATTAAAGTTAAGCACTTTGCTAAACTTATTGAAGCATTAATTGGTTAGAATAAGAGTAAGAAGTCAGCAATCACCTCTAAATTTGCTTCTATCTTTGACGTGCATTCCTGATTAATAAATATATTTGTACTCCCAAAAACGGGGTTTTCCTACGAAAAATAAAAAATAAGAGTTCATGGGTTCTGTAATTATTACTTCCATTGTAGCGTTTACGGCGATCATTCTGCTGCTGGTATTTATCCTCCTTTTTGCGCAGTCCAAACTGGTAAATTCTGGAGATGTTAAGATTATCATCAATGGGGACGAAAGCAATCCAATTGTTGCTTCTGCAGGGTCAAGCTTGCTGTCCACCCTAGGTAATCAAAAAATCTTTCTTCCTTCTGCTTGTGGCGGAGGGGGTACTTGCGCGATGTGCAAATGTATCATCGATGATGGGGGTGGAGACGTTCTGCCTACGGAAGTGGGTCACCTAAGTCGCGCAGAGCAGCAGGGACATGTTCGTTTGGCTTGCCAAGTGAAAGTAAAGCAGGATATGAAAATCCGTGTTCCTGAAGAAATTTTCGGCATCAAGAAGTGGGAGTGTGAGGTGATCTCTAACTACAACGTATCCACATTTATTAAAGAATTTAAGGTAAAGCTTCCTGAGGGAGAGATTCTTCATTTTGAGGCAGGAGGATATATTCAGATCGATGTGCCTGCCATCACTGTCAAGTTCAAGGACATGGATATCACTCCACATCCTGAGTTGGGTCACCCTGCAGATGTATACCAAAGCGATTGGGATAAATTTGGATTGTGGGACTTGGTGATGAAAAATGACGAGCCCCTATTCCGTGCCTATTCCATGGCAAACCACCCTGCTGAAGGAAACATCGTGATGTTGACGATTCGTATCGCCACTCCACCATGGGATCGTGCCAACAACCGTTGGATGGATGTCAATCCTGGAGTTTGTACTTCGTACGTGTTTGGGTGCAAGCCAGGGGATAAAGTCATGATCTCTGGCCCTTACGGTGAATTCCATATCAATCCTACCCAACGAGAGATGATCTATATTGGTGGTGGTGCAGGTATGGCTCCGTTACGAGCGCAAATCTTCCACTTGTTTCATACCGAAAAAACTTCTCGTAAGGTTTCTTATTGGTACGGAGGTCGTTCCAAAAAGGAACTGTTCTACGTGCCTCAGTTTAGAGAAATTGAAAATGAGTTTCCAAACTTTAACTTTCACGTAGGCCTTTCCGAACCACTTCCAGAAGACAATTGGACAATTAAAACTTCCTTGGAAGACCGTGAGGCAGATGGCTACGTAGGATTTATTCACCAGATTTTGTTGGAAAACTACCTGAAGAATCATTCAGATCCAGATGAGGTAGAATATTACCTGTGTGGACCACCCTTGATGAACGCTGCGGTGCTTAAGTTACTTGATGACATGGGTATTCCAAAAGAGAACATTCGATTTGACGATTTTGGAGGTTAATTCGATATAAAAAATCCTGCTTAGGCAGGATTTTTTTTTAGGTATCATTTTTGAGTAGTTTTAAAAACCTAAAGACTTTCTATGACTATTTCTTCTTTTTTTGAGCCCGTAGAATCCGTTGTTGTAGAAAAAGGCTACCTCGAGAATTCCATTTTTAATCAGTTATCCATTCATCACCATGGGTTCCCTGAGCTCACAGGCATTCAAATTGCGCTAGTGGGCTTGAAAGAAAGTAGGGGAGCGAAGCGTTCTGAAAGCATTGCTCGAGCAAGTTCTGAAATCAGAGAGAAGCTTTACCAACTAAAAAAGGGGGCAATCCCTCACAAAATAGCTGATTTAGGGGATCTCATCTCTGGCGATAGCCTTAATGATACCTATCAAAATATTCGGCAGGTGGGTGATTATTTGATGCGTCAACAGATTTTGCCCATCTTTTTCGGAGGTTCTCATGACCTAGATTATGGGCAATATTTGGCCTATCAAAAAATGAAAAAGCTGGTCACTCTACTTACTATAGATTCCAAAATCGATATGGAAGAGGCAGGTCCAGAGAGTGACAGACATACGCAAGAGATTGTGCTGCACCAACCTAATTTCTTATTTTCTTCGACGCACTTAGCGTATCAAAGTTTTTTGGTTGACCCTTCCTTGGTTACTGCTTTGGAGAAACTTTACTTTGAGCATGTGCGACTGGGACAACTAAGGGATAATTTCAAAGAAATTGAGCCCTTGATTCGCGATGCGGATTTAGTAAGTTTTGATTTGTGCGCAATTCAATCCGCAGTAGTGCCAGGTGCGGTGGATGTGCAACCTTTTGGGCTATCCGGTGATGAGGCCAGTCAGATTTGCTGGTTTGCTGGCTCAAACGAAAAATTGAGCTCTTTTGGTGTATATGGCTACGATCCCTATTACGATGATACCCACAACAAGACTGCTCAGGTGGCGGCTGTAATGATCTGGTACTTCATTGAAGGATTTTATAGTAGGAAGGACAGCCTCTCATTTAAGAGTGCGGCATACCTAAAATATACGGTATCTATGGACTCCAAGCCCAATACTTTAATTTTCTACAAAAGTAAACGTAGTGGAAAGTGGTGGATGGAGATTCCATACAATGATGCTAGCCGATTTGAGCGAGTGAGTATCGTTCCTTGCAGCTATTCGGATTACCAACAGGCGCAGCAAGGAGAAATACCGGAGCGCTGGATTACTGCACAAATCAAACTCTTTTGATGAATCGCTATAGCCGGCAGCAACTAGCGCTGCGGAATGGTCAAGATAAACCAGAAATATGGGTTGCCTTTAAAGGGGTTATTTACGATGTAACCCATTCCAAATTATGGAAAAATGGAAGGCATTACGAACATTGGGCTGGGCAAGATTTGACACAGGAACTCGGGGAAGCTCCCCATACTGAAAAAGTATTTGAAAAATTTGAGGCCATAGGCCAGCTACATCCAGATGATTTTAATAGCAGATAGTGGGTCAAGTAAAACCGATTGGCGGGTAATCCATAAGGACGGTCAAATCAGTCAATTTAGGGGGATAGGGTTTAATCCGTATTACTTGAGCGTAGAAGAGATGACGCAGCAGTTGAAGCAGGAATTTTTGTTGAATATCGCTGAGGAAATTGAGGAGATCTATTACTATGGAGCTGGATGTGCTGCTCCTGAGAAAAAAGTGGAAGTTCAGCAGTCCTTGCGGGCCATTTTTTCAAAAGCCAAAATTCAGATAGACCATGATCTCATGGCGGCAGCCAAAGCTACCTGTGGGCATCTTCCAGGGATTGCTTGTATTTTAGGAACAGGCTCCAATAGCGGTGATTACGATGGTAAAAACATCATTTCTTCCCGACCAGCCGCTGGCTATATTCTTGGCGATGAAGGAGGTGGCAGTGATGTAGGAAGAAAGTTCCTCCAAGACTTTATCCATGAAGAGATGCCTACTGCCATTCGTCAAGAGGCAATCGAACGCTTTCAGCTTTCCCAATATGGGATTCAGGAGCAGGTGTATCGAAAGCCTTTTCCCAATCGATACATGGCAAGTTTTTGCCGCTTTATTACCGAACACAAATCAGATCCGTATTGCTACGGCTTGTTTTACGATGCGTTTCAAAATTTCTTTACCAAGCATGTGTGCAAATACCCAGATTTTCAAAATAAACCAGTTCACTTTGTAGGTTCTATTGCGTATTACAATACGGATATCCTACGGAAGGCAGCCACAGATCAGGGCATGCAGGTGGGACTAATTTTGGAAAGCCCAATTGCAGGACTCACACTATATCACCAGGAAATGCGATGAAAAAAATTACCGAAAGCAGCTCTAGCTATGATAATTTGGAGCAAATGAGCGCTCAAGAATTGGTGGAAAAAATCAATGTGGAGGACCATAACGTAGCGCCAGCAGTCAAAGATAAATTAAAGCAAATCGCTGCATTGGTGGATGAAATTGTACCTCGAATGCGTGAAGGTGGTCGGCTAATTTACATAGGAGCGGGGACGAGTGGTCGATTAGGGATCTTGGATGCCTCTGAATGCCCTCCTACCTATGGCGTCCCTCACAATTGGGTTATCGGGCTTATCGCAGGAGGTGATGCAGCTATTCGGAAAGCGGTAGAGCATGCCGAAGACGATGTAGAGCAAGCCTGGAAAGATATTCAAGCCTTTGGTTTTTCAGTCAAGGATACGATCATTGGCATTGCTGCCTCGGGAAGTACCCCCTATGTTTTGGGAGGCGTAAAGAAAGCAAAGGAGATGGGCTTGCTAACGGCAGGGATTACGTGCAACCCAGATTCGCTACTTGGTCAAGCGGTTGATTATCCCATTGAGGTGGTGGTAGGGCCTGAATTTGTTACTGGAAGCACGCGCATGAAATCTGGTACTGCTCAAAAACTGGTGTTGAACATGATCTCTACAGCCGTGATGATCAAACTGGGACGCGTCAAGGGAAATAAGATGGTGGATATGCAATTGTCCAATGAAAAGTTGGTTGACCGGGGTACCAAGATGATTATGGAAGCCACTGGTGTATCCTATGAGCAGGCAAAGGAGCTGCTACTTACGCAAAGCTCTGTACGAAATGCCACAGAATATTATTATAAAAACCAGGCTAAAGCTTAAGGAATATTTTGATAAGTAGGTTAGAATTGATTCCGTTCCGTGTATCTTTATGCCCACTTTAAACCTTTGGTATTCAGAAGGTAAATTCAATTACAAAACTACAGCAGTGATGCTGCAATAGCATGAAAAAAAATAATCCTAAAAAATCATCTTTTGGTGAGGGAAAGAAGGGATCTGGAACTTCTAAAGGGGGTCGGTCCAACAGGGGAGCTTCTCCCTCAAGGCAAGAAGGGACAGGACGAGGAAAGGGAAAGTCTTTTGGGGACGACAAAAAGCCCTTCGACAAAAAAGGAAAAGAGGAAGCCTCCTCTTCGAATTCTTCCAAAGGTAGATTTTTTAAAGGCCAACCAGAGGAGCGGAGCGAGCGTCCTTCCTTAACTAGAGGAGGAGAAGAAAGGGGCGAAAAAAGAGGCTTCGGTAGTAAGTTTGCAGGTAAAGATTCAGGTGGCCCTAAGAAATGGGAAAGCAAAGAGTCTTCTTCATTTTCCAAAAAGCCGTTTGGTGATAAGCCAACTCGATTCAAAAAAGATAGTGGGTCAGAAAAAAAGTTTGACCCTACATCCAGAGATAAAAAGCCCTATGTAGAACGTAGCAAACCTGGGGATAAAAAATTCCATTCAGAACGCAGCAGCCCTGGCGATAAAAAACCCTATTCGGAGCGTAGCAAACCTGGCAATAAAAAAGAAGGTTTTTCAAAGAGTTCTGACTATGGGAAGGAAAAGGGATTCAAGAAAGATTTTTCTTCAGAAAAATCCAGTTTAGCACCTGGGGAAAAGCGAGTTTACAAAGGAAGAGGAAAGGATCAGCAGCCTGTTTATGCGGTAGAAGCGAAGACTTATGGAGCGGAATCTAGCGGGGAAAAGCGCGGGTTTGGCAAGAATAGAAGCAAGTTTGTAGAGTTGAATGCAGACCGCCCGGACTATAATTTTGATGCCCTTCCTCAGAAAAAAAATAAAAAGGAATCGGAAGATCTGATCCGTCTCAACAAGTATGTGGCCAATTCGGGCATCTGCGGACGTAGAGAAGCCGACGAGCTTATCTCGAAAGGCCTTGTTGTAGTCAATGGGGAAGTGATCAAAGAGATGGGCTACAAGGTGAAAAAGACCGATCATGTGGTCTTTCAGGGAAAGAAAATTAATCCTGAAAAGCCGGTATATGTTTTGCTAAACAAGCCCAAAGACTTTATCACCACTACCGAAGACCCAATGGAGCGGAAGACGGTAATGAAGCTTGTCGAAAATGCCTGTGAGGAGCGAATTTTCCCAGTAGGTCGTTTGGATAGAAATACGACTGGCTTGCTGTTGTTTACCAATGATGGGGAACTTGCAGCCAAGCTTTCTCACCCTTCGAATGAGATCAAGAAAATTTACCAAGTCACCTTGGATAAGGCTTTGACGGCTAAGGATGAGGAAGATGTTCTGGAAGGGCTTACCCTAGAAGATGGGGATGTCAAAGTAGATGATTTGCAGGTGCTTTCTAAGGATAGAAACATCCTTGGATTAGAGATCCACGTTGGCAGAAACCGGATTGTACGTCGAATTTTTGCTCACCTTGGTTACGAGGTAGAAGCCTTGGATCGGGTAATGTATGCGGGCTTAGATAAAAAGGATTTGAAGAGAGGCCATTATAGGTTCTTGAGCGAACAAGAGGTCATCCGATTGAAATATTACATATAAAAAAAGGGGCTTATGCCCCTTTTTTTATACAAATTGGTTGAGTTGCTTCAGTAGCTCTGCGCTGGTAATTAGGCCGCCTTTCCGCCAGAGGATCTTTCCTCTTTTGAATAGCATGAGGTGGGGAATGGAGCGAATGGCAAACTGTTGAGCGAGCTGTGGATGCTTATCTACATTGACTTTGAAGAGGATTACCTTTCCGTCTAGTTCGGCCACCACCCGATCTAGAATTGGCGCTAATGTCTGGCAGGGACCACACCAATCAGCATAAAAGTCAACAAGGAGTGGTTCTTGACTTTGCTGTAAGATTTCTTTGGGAGATTTTTTAGGCATAAAAAAACCGGCCACTTGGACCGGTCTATTTTTTATTTTTGAACTGGCTTTGGAAGTGGGATTCCCAACTTGGTCAATACCAATTCAGTAAATTTATCTTCTTCCTTGGTATAAAGGAGAATAGGTGACTGTCCAGCAGTTTCGGCAAAGATGTGCGTGTAGTTGTTCTCTGCTGCTACGGCATTGATAGCATTGATTACCTTGGTTTGCACTGGCTCCAAAAGCTCACCTAATTTTCTTTGGTAAGAGGTCTGGGCATCTTGCTCATACTTTTGTAGATCGTCACGAAGTTTGGTCAATTCTTGCTCTTTTGCTGCTCTTGCAGCTTCAGCCATAGTAGGAGCTGCCTTTTGGTAAGCCTCTACCTGCTTTTGGAAGTCAGTAGACTTTGTTTGAATGTTGGTCTGCAGCTGTGTTTGATAATCTTGAACATCTGCACCAATTTGTTCCATTTCTGGCATCAAATCCATGATCAATTCTACGCTGGTGTAGCCGATTTTGACTGTACTTTGAGCTTGGGCGGTGAATCCTACCAATAGCAAGGCCATTGTTGCTAGGATAACATTTACTTTCATCATTTTGGTTTGTATTTATTTGTTGTCTTGAATTCCTAATTCTTCCAGGACAAACTCAGAATAGTCATGTCTTGGATCTGTGTAAATTATTGCTGAGGGACCTGCTGCCTTATCAAAAAGCACGGCGAGGTTATTTCTGCGCGATACCCGTTCGATGGCATCGTATATTTTGGATTGTAAAGGCTGAAGTAACTCTGCCTGTTTCTGGTAGTAAATTCCATCAATCCCAAATACCTTACTATTAAATTCTTGCGAAGCCTTTTGCTTTGCTTTGATAAGTTCAACTCTCTTTTGGTACATTTCCTCGGTGAGCAGGACTTCTTCAGCCTTTAGCTGAGCGGATAGTTCCTTAATCTCTTGGTCCAAATTTTGTGCCTCTTTTTTCCATTCCTCACTGAGCTTTTTCAGTTCATCTTGTACCAGCTTGTAGTCTGGATGCTTGTTTAGAATGTATTCAGAATCGATGTATCCGAACTTTTGGGCCGTTAGAGGTCCTGAATACAGGATAATGAAAAGTAAAAGTACAATTTTGAATGATTTATTCATGCGTTCTTCACGTTTTTGGAGGGTCTTTAGCGAACAAAATTTAGTTTTTTTCTAACATAAATTAACAAACGCTGTGACGTCCAAAAGATTATCTGAACTGTTGGCCAATCGTAAAGTGGAATTGTGGACCACTTCTCTTTAAAGTGCCAGGGGCTAAGTCAAACCCGTATCCCCAGTCAACACCTATTAAGCCAAATGCAGGCATGAAAATTCGTGCGCCTGCACCTGCCGACTTTTTAAGATCATAAGGGTTGAAATCCCTATAGTTTCCCCAGTTGTTGCCTGCCTCTGCGAAGGTAAGTAAGAAGATGGTGGCAGAAGGATTAGGAGAAACAAGGAATCGAAGTTCCATCACATATTTATTGTACACTACTCCACCATAGGGATCTGGATCGGCTGTTCCCCGTGTACTTCTACCTGGAGTGATCGTTTGATTCTCATAACCTCTCAAGCCAACAATCTCCTGACCGAGAGCAAAATTGTTGAAGTTCATGCCATCTCCACCCATTACAAAACGCTCTAATGGAATGATGCCTACCTTGTTGCCATAGGAACCTAGGAAGCCCATGTGTGCACGAGCACTCCCTACAAACTTAGTAGATCCAAAAAGTGGCGTATAGAAGGAGGCATCAAACATCCACTTGTGGTATTCGAGCCATTTGTATTTATCCAGGTCATTGGACTCCTCATTAAGCGACTTATTCAAAGAGGCATATGGAGGAGTTAAATTCATGGATAGAATAATGTTGGACCCTTGTCGTGGATAGATGGTATTGTCCACGTTATTTCTTGCTACTGTCGTGTTCAAAACCACACTTTTTGAGTTTCCGGTAGGATAGCTCAATCCAAAAGAGGTTCCGAATTGATTGAACTCGTAATTCTGGAATTGAAGGGAGTTGCTGATACTGAAGTAATCGTCGGGCCAGGTGATTCGTTTGGAAAGGCCTAGTGTCACACCAGTGATTTTGAAGAAGCCCAAATCACTCGAATTTTGATTTTGGGCGAAGTAGTTCACCTGCCGTTGTACGGAGTGGTTGAAAGCAAAGCTTAATGAATTTGGCTTTTTGCCACCAAACCAAGGATCGCTCAAGGAGAACGAGTAGTTTTGGAACGCCTGCCCATTGGCCTGTACTCGGACAGATAGCTTTTGTCCATCTCCTACCGGGAGGGGATCCCACTTTTTGAAATCTCCAATGCTTTTGATGGAGAAGTTGTTGAAAACCAAGCCTACTGTCCCCACAAATCCAAAGAATCCTCCCCATCCACCAGACAATTCAATTTGATCGTTCGGTCGTTCTTCCAATTCAAATATGATATCTACAGTAGCACTTTCAAAGTTGGGACGGAGGTCTGGGTTGATTTTTTCTGGATCAAAGTAACCTAGCGTAGAAAGTTCTCGGATGGTACGTACCAAAAGGCTTCGATTAAATTTTTGGCCTGGAAGAATACGGATCTCACGCATGACTACATGGTCAGAAGTTCGGTCGTTGCCTTTGATACCTACACTGTTCACGGTCACTTGTGGACCTTCGAAGATTCGCATTTCGAGGTCGATGGAGTCTCCGCTCACATTCACTTCTACAGGGTCAATGCTAAAAAACAGGTAGCCGTTGTCCTGATATAAGGAACTGACATCATCCCCTTTTTGCGGGTCGTAGTTGAGGCGCTTGTCTAAAGTTTCTTTATCGTAGATATCTCCTTTTTGGATACCCAACTTGGCAAGCAGTACCGCGTCATCGTGAATATAGTTACCCGTAAAGGATATGTTGCGGTAGTAGTATTTGTTACCTTCTTCAAGGGAGATATCGATGTTGATCTTGTCTTCGCTGAATTTATAGATGGAATCCTCTAGGATTTTGGCGTCTCGAAATCCCTTGCTATTGTAGAAGACTATGGCTTTTTCCTTGTCACTTCGGTATTCTTTAGGGTTGTACTTAGATCCATTAAAGAAATTGAGCTTGAAATTTTTGTTGATGTAGGAAGTCACCTCTTCTGAAGTCGCCACTTGGCTTGAAAGTAACGATCTAGTAAGACTTTCGCCGTTCGCATCTACCAATCTGCTGTAAATATCTTTAAAGATGGATACGCGAGCATGCTCCTTGGTTTTCTTTAATTTCCCTTTTAGCGCACGATCGCTGATTTCATCATTCCCGTAAAAAGCGATTTCATTGATTTTTACTTTGGACTTGGGGGCGATGTCAAAACGAAGTTTAACACTATTGGGAAGAGTAGTATCTCGATCTTGAATGATTTTCACCTCGGTATTGAGGTAGCCCTTCTCTAGGTAATATTTTTCGATGTTTCGTTTGGCGGTGTTGAGTACATCATCGCGCACGACTCTACCACGGATGTTTACCTTGTCCCGTAATTCACCCTCTTGGGTCTTGTTGATTCCTTCAAATTCCACTCGTGAAAAGCGCGGTCTTTCAGTGAGGTCAAGAAGCAGGTAAATGTCATCTCCTTCTATCTTGGTGACCAGAATTTTAACATCTCCAATAATTCCTTGTCCCCACAGTTTTTTAAGTGCGCCAGAAATAGCATCTCCAGGCACTTCAATACGGTCATCTATTTTCAGCCCCGAAAGAGAAATGATTGCAACTTCGTCTAGTGTAGAAAGCCCCACTGCCTTAATCTCAGCGATTCTAAATTTTTGGGGCTTTGCATAGTTCAATTCCAGAATGTTGACTGGCTTGGAGGAGGCATATCGACTTTGGCCCAAACGGATTTGCGCCATAGAACTTGCCGACCAAATCAAACAAAACAGAATGAGTATACTTCTTTTCATTAATACTTAGGATTTAACTTGCTCACCGGTTTTTCCAAACCTTCTTTCTCTCTTTTGGTAATCTTCAATCGCGGCAAACAGGTGTTCTTTTCTAAAATCAGGCCATAACATCTCCGTAAAATACAATTCGGTGTAGGCCAGTTGCCAGAGCAAGAAATTACTAATTCTAAACTCACCACTAGTACGAATCATCAGTTCCGGATCTGGGATTCCTGCGGTTTCCAAATGATCCGCTAGGGTGACTTGGGTAATTTCCTCTGGGCGTAATTTGCCTTCAGAGACTTTTTGAGCAATGCGTTGGGCAGCCTGGGTAAGTTCCCATTGTCCACTGTAGCTTAAAGCCAAATGCACCGTAAGTCCTGTATTGGTGGAAGTTTGGTGCATTACCTCGGTCAATTTTTCGTAAGCAGAGGTGGGTAAGCTTTTGATATCTCCGATGGCGTTCAATCGGACGTTATTTTTCACCATTAGGGATAGCTCAGATACAATTGTCTCTACGAGCAGTTGCATTAGCGCCTGAATCTCTTCTTGGGGCCGTGACCAATTTTCGGTAGAAAATGAAAATAAGGTAAGGTGTTGGATCCCGATCTCTCCGGCACCTTCAATCGATTCGCGCACGGCCTGTATGGCATTCCTATGGCCAAATATCCGCATGGCCCCTTTTTTTTTGGCCCAGCGTCCGTTCCCATCCATAATGATGGCAATGTGTTTTGGTAAGTTGCTTAGGTCTAAATTTTCCTTCATTTCAGTGGCTAGAATACCTACTTTTTTGGAGGTACAAAAATGGGATTTCTTTTTCAATAAACATCCCCTGTGCTGAATTAATTAATAGGTGTAACACCTAGCCTTTGTAATGGTATAGCTGAGTGTGAGCCCAAGAAAATAATACCAATCCTTGGAATTGGGATTGCCAAAATTTAAGCTTTGAGGAAGCGCTTTGGTATTCGGACCTAGGGGAGAATCGTACCGCGGTAGGGCGGGAAGGGTGCTGTCTAGCTGATCCAAGGCATCTGAGGTTGTTGGGCGAAACCCAAGTTCCATTCCCAATGTGAGCTGATCTGTAAGTAGGTACTTGACCCCTCCCCCAAAAGGGATGACAAGCGTCCTAGTTCGATAGTTCTCTACTGGTGCTCCAGCGTTAATCCGACCCTCTGCATTTACAAATGCATAGCCCAGGCCAAAGAAAGCATAGGGAGAAAATCTAAACTCACTTTTTTGGTTGACGTAATCTAGGAAGTTGAACTCCATGATCGCCGAGAGTTCGGTAATCCGACCTGTAAAATGCCCCTGACGAAGTGAGGCCATTGCATCAATGGGGCGGATGCTATCCGCGGCCATGATCTCTGCTAGGTTGAGCCCTACTTTTAAGCTCCAAACATTGTCAAAATTTCTCTTGCCAAATAACGTTCCTTGAAGGCCTGATTGGCCGGCATCAATTTTTCGAAGAATATCCCCTGAATAGACAGCGGTTCCTAGACCACCCCCTATCTCATAGCTTTGTGCAACTAGGAGTGCTACTGGGCTACATACTAAGAAACAACCTAGTACGAAGGAACTGAAAATCTTATAATTGATCTTTTTCAAGACGATGCAAGTTATGAACTACCTAACGTTTAAAAAAAGAGGTCTGGTATTTAGCGGGTTAATAATTGTTAAGCTTGTAAAGACATGCCGCTCAATTTCTTAGGTCCAAACCCCAATTCAATTTTTGGCGTATGGTGTCAAAGAAATGATAGCTAGGTAATTTCACTAATTTCGCGGAGAATGCTTCTTTTTTCACGCTTAATTTCATCTCAGAGGCAATAGAGGTGGATCTAGAGTCTAGAGAAATCATAAACTTATCTGTACGGCCTTCAATCTCAAAACTAATCTCCGCCTCATCTGATACAATGATGGGGCGAACATTCAGATTATGAGGGCTTACGGGTGTAATTACAAAATTTTTAGCTCCAGGTGTAATCAAAGGACCTCCACAACTTAAGGAATAGCCGGTCGATCCTGTAGGTGTAGCTACAATCAAGCCATCCGCCCAGTAGGAGTTGAGGTACTTGCCGTCGATATAGGTATGGACTGTGATCATCGAAGAGGTATCCTTTTTATGGATAGTAAACTCGTTTAGTGCGAAATTGGCGCCATGAAAAAGTTTTTTGGAGCTGGTCAAAGATAGCAGTGTCCTAGATTCAATTTGGTAATTGCCTTTGGCCAATTCTTCCACTGCTTCCTCGATTTTATCCGTGGCTACTGTAGCGAGAAATCCTAATCTTCCGATGTTGAGTCCAAGAATTGGTATTTGCTTATTTCCTACCACACAAACCGAGTCCAGTAGGGTGCCGTCTCCTCCGATGGAAAGGAAAAAATCAAGTCTATCGAAGTCTTCTGGGTGTTGAAGTAACCCATAAGTAGGGGCGCTGGGGCTTAACTTCCGTAGCTGTTGATCTAAAATAGGGGTCAAGCAAATCGAAATCCCTAGAGATTGTAGCTTTTCGAATAGGTTCCTAAGGATGGGTAAAAATTCTTCCTTTAAAGATAATCCATGGAGTGCAACCCTCATTTCTAAATGTCTAAAAACCGCAATAAATTACCAATGCGTTCCTCATCCATGCTCTGCCCTACTTCCTCCTGGGCGAAGTCCTTGACCTGATATCCAAATCTGAGTAGGGTTGCCTTTACATGGCGGGTATCCACCTTATCTAATTTGAGGGTGACCTCCACTGCTTGTGAATCCAAGGGGTCGGTGTAGAGCTGGCAACTTAAAATTTTGGTATTCTCTGATTCGATAAGCCGGGAAATTTCTGAAAGCTGGAAGTCCTTCATCTGTAAGGAGATGACCAAAACACTTCCTTGGGAATGAATGGATAAATTAGCTGCATAGGCAGTAAGTGCAGCTTGAGTAGGGACAACTCCAAGGTACTGTTGGTCTCGATCCATGACCCCAACCCATTTTGATTGATACTCGCCGGCTATCCGAAGTACATCATACAAATGTTGGTCAGCATATACCCAGCAGGAAGCGCATTCCAGTTCAACTTGAGCAATTTGAACATCTAAATGCTCTTGCTCAAGGAGAATTTCGTCTTCTACAAATCCTAAAAACACCCCTCCCTCGACTACGGGTAATGTAGTTAGCTCAAGAGCTTCCATTTTCTTCAATGCCGATCCTACGGGATCAGAAATCTTGATGGAGGTAATAAGCGGATGGATAAAGTCTGCTGCTTGCATGAATGAAAGTTAGGAAATCAATTCATAACTCAAAACGCTTTTGAAGGCGATGTTGTTCCCTTTATTTTTTTGGCAAGGCTAAACGAAGAAGCTTTGAGCCAAAATACCTAATACAATTCCTCCCACTACGATAAGGGGAGAAGATATTTTGGTGAATTGAAGCAGGGAGTAGGTGCCAAGAATAAAAAATATATGAAGGGAATTTGCTTCCAAGGGTTCAAAAAGTAAGTAAGCTGCTGCGATCAACATACCACAGGAAACGGCATTGATCCCTTCTAAAGCAGCTCTTACGGGGCGATACAACTTGAGCTGGTCCCAAAATCGAATCACAAAGAAAATCAAAAAGATCCCAGGGAGAAAAATTCCTGCGGTTGCAATTAATCCGCCCATCACAAATCCCATGAGTCCATATTCCCGCATAGAAAGTGCTCCAATGTAAGATGAAATGGAAAAGGTAGGCCCTGGTATACCCTGAGAGAGGGCGTAGCCTGTTAGAAATTCTTCAGAGCTCAAGAAGTGTTTGAAATCTACAAACTCAGCATATAAATAGGGAATCAACACCTGCCCACCACCGAAAATGAGGCTGCCATTTCGGTAAAAATTTTCAAAAAGCAAGATCGGCTGATATTGGGTAATAGCCCCAGCAAGGGCAGCAACAATCAATACCCCTCCCCAGAGGTAAAAATTACTCCATTTGATATGTAAAGATTTGTCTTCTTCCACCTTTGGCTGATTTTTATACTTGATGGATGTACTGAGCCCTCCCAAGAGAAGCATTACTGGAAAAATATAGGGGGAGCTGTAGAAGAAAGAAACAAATGCCGAAAGCATCATCAAGACGATGGCTTCGGGAGTTTTGATCATTTTTGTGATGGTTTTTTGTGCAGCAAAAATGAGAAAGCCAATAGCCATCGGCTGGATAAACTTCGCAAATTGAAGAGCTTTAGGACTGTTTTCCTGCAAAAAATGGATAAGAATAGCCGCTAAAATCATTGCAATCGTCGCGGGAAGAATCCAGACTAAAAGCGTCAAGTAGGCGAGACGCGGACCCCCAACTCGAAATCCAATAGCAGAGATTAATTGGGTGGAGGAGGGACCTGGAAGCATGCTGCAAAGCGCATTCAATTCCCATAGTTCCTCCTCCTGGATATACCCCCTTTTTTTGACCATTCGCTCCAGTATCATAGCCAGCAAAACTTGCGGGCCACCAAAAGAGGTCAGTGAGAGGGTCAAGGTATCTTTTAAAAAGACCACATACCGGACCGCCCGAATAGACATCCTATTTTCTTAAGCCTAGTTCACGTAGCCTTTCTTCCAAAAATCCCCCTGCGTTGATATCCGTAAATTGCTTGGGATTGTCTTCAGAAACGCAGCCAGACAGACAACTGAGATCCATCTCAGACCGCGGATGCATAAAGAAAGGGATGGAATACCTGCTAGTGTTCATTTTCTCTCGAGGAGGATTTACCACTCGATGGATGGTAGATTTTAATTTTTTGTTGGTTAGACGTTCCAACATATCCCCCACATTGACCACCAACTGGTCCGGTAAGGCGGTGATTGGAATCCACTTTCCATCTCGGCGGAGCACTTGCAGTCCATCCGCACTCGCTCCCATCAGCAGGGTAATCAAGTTGATATCCCCATGCTCAGCCGCTCTTACTGCATCGGCTGGAACTTCCTCAGGATTTTCTATTGGAAAATAATGAATTTGACGAAGAATGGAATTGCCATGCATCACCTTGTCTTCAAAAAAATCTTCCTCTAAATCTAAATTTATGGCAATGGCACGCAGCATTTGTCGACCTGCATTTTCCAAAGTCCGATATGCTTCTAAGGCATCCTCCTTAAATTGGGAAATCTCCTTGGGCCAACAATTTGGTGGGTATTCAGATTTGATGGGATCTGTATCCGGAATACCTGCTAAGTCTTGTCCTATATGATAAAACTCCTTTAAGTCCCCAGTATTTCTTCCTTTTGCATGCTCCTTTCCTTTTCCTGTATAGCCTCTTTGGAATCCGATTTCTGGTTTTTCATACTGAGATTTTACCACATCGGGAAGCGTAAAAAAGGTAGTAATGGATGAATAAAGGCGATCTTGTAGTTCCTTGCTCAACCCATGATTCTTGATGGCAACAAATCCAATATTTTGGTAAGCTTCTCCAAGCTTGCGAACAAATTCGGCCTTTTTTTCAGGATTGCCAGCCATGAAATCGGCTAAATCCAAACTCGGAATTTCATCAAACAAAATTTCCATAGATGCGGTAGATTAGGTAATACTTCCTTTAAATTCTTTAAAAATAAATATCTTTAAACTCATTTGATGTGATTCCATGAATAAAATCCAGATTTCCGTACTAATCGTCAGTTTATGGGTCACTTCTTGTTCCTCAGGTCCAAAAGAGACTAAGGAATCACCAAAGGCCGAAATTCCTACTGCCAATTTACCAGAAGTTACTATCCTTCCTGTAACTTTTACTCCAATTGACTCTCTTTCATTTTTTCCAGATGCAATCCTTGACCTCAATACCCCTCTAAGTAACCAAGTTTTCAAGCCAGGGAAAGTGCCTTTTGAGTTTAATGTCAAAAACTTTTCATTTAAAACAAATGGGGCTACATCGCCTCGATTGGGCATGATTCTGAATGGAGGAGACCCAGAAGGGTATTCAGCGCCTATTTTTCAGCGGGAGCTAGCCCGAGGAACATACCGAACGGTAGCTTTTTTAGTGGATCAAAGAGGATTGTCCCTAAAAAATTTCGGCAATTACGTAGATCGAGACTTTTTAGTAGGGGATTCTCGGCCATTTCCCTATTCTGCAGAGCCTTACTTGGCCATCAACATCCCAAGGAATGAACAAATCATCCCCTTGGGCCAAGACTTGATTCTTGATTTTCTAGTTCTTGGTGGCGATTTAAAGTTGGATGGGTTAAAAGTCAAAATTTCAATCAATACCTACCAAACGGAGACGAATCAAATGATTCCCTTACGCGTTTCGAATCTTCCGATTGGGGACTACCAAGTAAAAGTGCAGCTGCTACGGACAACTAATAAAGAGTTGGAAGGGCCTTTCTCTACCAGTACGAAGACCATCTATGTCCGATAAGTCCTTATCTTTGGACGATTAAATCTCTAGTGTAACATGCTTTTAGTACAACATATCCGTGACCATTACGACCAAGTACTCCTAGGTCTTAAAAAAAGAAACCAAGTGCATGTTGATGCGGCCTTGCAACAGGTGCTTGCCTTGGATGAATTAAGAAAGTCTTCCCAAACGCAGCGCGATCAGCTACAGGCAGAAGCCAATACAATTTCGAAGGAAATTGGAATCTTGATGAAGGAGGGAAAAACTGCCGAAGCAACTGCAGTACGAGATCGATCAGCACTTTTAAAGACACAGATTAAAGAGTTAGAAGAGCAACATGAGCAGGCGGAAGAAGAGTTAAAAGCGCTCCTATACACGCTTCCAAATGTGCCTCATGAAGAAGTTCCTGCAGGAAAATCTGCGGAAGACAATGTGGTGGTATTTACACATGGAGAGATTCCAAACTTAGCGAAAGACAAATTGCCGCATTGGGACTTAATCAAGAAATACGATATCATTGATTTTGATTTGGGGGTAAAAATAGCTGGAGCAGGATTCCCTGTTTATAAAGGAAAAGGAGCAAGGCTGCAGCGTGCATTGATTAATTTTTTCTTAGATCAGGCATTGGCAGCAGGGTATTTGGAGGTACAGCCTCCTATTTTGGTAAATGAGGATTCTTGCTATAGCACAGGTCAGCTTCCAGACAAGGAAGGACAGATGTATTATGCCAGTGAGGACAAGCTTTACTTGATCCCGACGGCAGAGGTGCCGATTACCAATTTGTACCGCGATGTTTTAGTGAATGTCTCAGACCTTCCAATAAAAAATGTGGGCTATACACCCTGTTTTAGAAGGGAAGCCGGTTCTTGGGGCGCACATGTCCGAGGCTTAAATAGGTTACACCAGTTTGACAAGGTGGAAATTGTCCAAATAACGCACCCAGACCATTCGTATGAGACCCTGGAGCAGATGAGTGTCTATGTACAGGGCTTGTTGCAACAGTTGGAACTGCCTTATCGAGTGCTTCGCCTCTGTGGAGGAGATATGGGTTTTACATCTGCGATGACCTACGACATGGAAGTGTACTCGGCCGCACAAGAGCGCTGGTTGGAGGTAAGTTCGGTGTCAAATTTTGAAACCTATCAGGCAAACCGGCTTAAGCTACGGTTCAAGGGAGAGGATAAAAAATCGCAACTGGCTCATACCCTAAATGGAAGTGCGCTAGCCTTGCCTCGAATAGTAGCATCGATACTCGAAAATAATCAGGGACCTGATGGGATTCGGATGCCGAAAGTATTGCACTCCTATTTAGGTTTTGATCGTATTTGAGGGGTATAGGATGGTCAACAGCTAACAGCCCACGGTCCACAGCTCACTTACTTGAACTTCAAAAATTATTTTCTTTCCTTAAGTTGACAAAGCAATAATCACAAAATCAAATTTCATTAAAATCACAAAAAAGCACCGCTGTAAGTGGTGCTTTTTTGGTTTGAGAACGAATTTTTTCCAAGAATAGTTAAGCAGGATTTGCGAAGGATAGCAGTTGTGCATGTACCTCCAATACCTGGGGAAGAAGGAGTTTGTTGTCCGTATTTTTGATGCAAAAATCTGCCAGCTCATTTTTTTCTTCGTCAGGAAGTTGCTGGTTTATGATCTGATTGACTTGTTCTTCCGTGCGATGGGAGTCTCGAAGGAGAACACGAGCCATGCGAACTCGGAGGGGTGAACTGACATTGATGACATAGTCGAGCTCTTTTGCTGCTCCAGTTTCAAAGAGTAGCGCGGCTTCTTTGATGAGGTAGGGGGCCGTTTGTTGCGCGATCCATTGTTCAAAATCTTTGCGTACAGCAGGGTGTACCAGCGCATTTAACTCGGCTATTTTTTCAGGATTGGGAAAAACGGATTCAGTAAGAAAAATACGATTGAGTTCTCCTGTGGAGGAATATGCTTCAGCACCAAAAGTTGAGGATATTTGATTTCGAAGTTCGGCATCAGAAGACATGAGCCACTTTGCGCGGTCATCTGCAGTATAAACAGGTATTCCCAATAGGGAAAATAGTTTGCATACCGTAGATTTTCCAGAGCCAATACCCCCAGTAATGCCGACTAGAAATGGCCGCAGGTTACTCATACCTAAGCTTGATCTGCGGAGGGCTGATACGAACCTCTTTCAAAAATTTTGGATTAGGACTAATTTCAATTTGCAGTGTACTATCTGCTCGATTTCGCTTTCTGTAGTCTAGGATTGCTTCAAATTCTAGATCTTTTAGTTGAGGCAAATTTGCTTCTTCGATTAAATAGTTAAGGACTGGAATCAGTTCTTCATTGGTTAACTTGACGTTGCTAGGGAAATTAATTTTTTTGATTTTCAGCCTTTTATTTCCTTCCAGGTAGGAAAGTACTGAAAAGCTGATTTGGATTTCCTTTTGTTTCAGTTGAACTAGCTGAGCCAAGCGCTCCTCTATTTCTAGGGGTACCTTACCTGAAAAATCAGCTTTGATTTTTGTTGCGTTTAATGCTACCGGATATTTTCCTTCAAAAGCTTCTAAAACTGAAGATGGGCCAGTGATCTCTAGTTGGTCAGGAATGAAGTTGACCTTTCCTTCTAGGGCAATATTTTTGTCGAAGGAGTAACTTAAGGAGTCCAATACTGGGCGAAGCGTTTTGGTAACGATTCGATCAATCTGGTAGTGGATGGTATCTCCCAGTATATTTTCGAGTTGGGTGGGGGTGATAAACTCTCCTAATCCTCTTTTTAGATCGGTTGTGAGCAGGTAATTTTTCTCTGCAGGAGATTGGAGTAGGATGGGGTAAGCAGTTCCGCTGATATTGAAATATTTTCGGAGTAGGTCCCAGCCGTTCCCAGAAATTTGAATTTGAATGTTATTCGGGAGTGGTTTTACCGGAATGTAATTCTTTTGATCGTATTCCCACTGGACTGGATAATCTACGATTGTACTGTAATTGTCCTTGTTGAGTGCATTTAAAACCCAAAAAGTGGTAGCCGCTGCAACGCATAGGACTACCACTTTTAAATTGGAGAGTTTTCTTTTGGATATTCTCCAAGGGGATTTTTTAGTTTCAGGCAAGGTGCTATTTGGTTGGACTTGGTTTCTTCGAGAAGTCAAGGGAGATGGCAGACTTTTCGACTTTTACTTTCAGTCCTTTGTCAAGTTCCAGCAGGACGGTATCTCCTTCCACGCTGTACACTTTTCCATGGATACCTCCAATGGTTACCACCTCATCTCCTTTTTTTATTTCTTCGATAAACTTCTTGGTATCCTTTTGTTTTTTCTGCTGAGGTCGAATCATGAAGAAGTACATGATCAAAATGATTGACCCAAATAGAAATACTTGACCTAGAACACCACTACTTCCAATGGAAGCTTGCGCAAGAATGAATGAATACATCGCTTATTTTTTCAGTGGTCCAGTTGCAGCAGCTCCGCCAGCAGATTTGGCAGTTACACTACCTCTCAAGCTTAGACGAGTCACCGTTGGGTTAGTGTTGGCTTGGATAGTTACTGTTGGAGATTGAGCTCCTGACTTAGCAGCAGAGTTGAATACTACTTTCACGAAGCCTGTTTCACCTGGCTGTACTGGTGCTTTGGTCCAATCAGGGCTAGTGCATCCGCAAGAGGCAGTGATATTGGAGATCACCAAAGGAGCTTGTCCATTGTTGGTGAAGTTGAAAATCTTTTCCACCACTTTTCCTTCGTTGATGGTTCCAAAGTCGTATTCCACTTCGCTAAACTGGAAGGATCCGAGGGTACTTGGATCTGCAGTAGTGGCAGTTTGAGCCATATCCGCAGGAACTGGGAGATTTGTCCCTTCCATAGCGGCAATTTTTTCTTCTAGAGCTTTAATTTTTTCTGCTTGATCTTCTTTGCCCTGTGAGCAAGAAGCTAGCATTACGACAGCAAGTGCGATGGCGCTGAGTAGTCTTGTTTTCATGTTAGTTTTTATCTTGGTTAATTTGATCAATTAGTTTGTTTACGTCGTTTAGAAGGTCTTCTGCTTTGTTTTTTGCTTCAGAGATCACTCTCTTGCCTTCGGTTTTTGCCTCATTTAAATGGATTTCTTTCCCATCAACCAATTCATTGATAAGGTCTTCCAATTCTTTTTTGTACTTGGATAGCTTAAATGAAAGCTTGTCTCGGGTATTTGCCCCTGTATCGGGAGCAAATAAGATTCCTAAGGCTGCACCCACTCCAGCACCTAAGGCGAAAGCGAGTAATGTATTTGTTGTTTTTCCCATGGCGGTCTTATTTATTGTCCAAAAGGCCTCTACCACTCTTGCGGATTAGTCCTTTTTCAGTTAGTTCTTTAGCCAAAACATCCAGCAAACCGTTCACAAATTGCTTGCTTTTTGGGGTACTGTATGTTTTTGAAATGTCAATGTACTCGTTGATCGTTACTTTCACAGGGATGCTTGGGAAATGAATCATTTCTGCAAGTGCCATGGAGATGATGACTTTATCGGTGAAAGCCAAACGCTCAATGTCCCAGTTTTTTGTTTTTTCAGAGATAAGTACTTTGCTACTTACGTCGTTTGCGATGGTGAAGTTAAAAATATTTTCAAAAAATTCTTTGTCTTCTTCCCAATTCATCGCAATTTCTGGAAGAGGTTCTGTCTTAGTTGTATCGGAAAGGGATGCATTTTTTAAGACCTTTGCTGCAAGACTCCTCACTACGGATTTATTTTCGGTCCAATTCAAATCCTTTTCTGTGAAGAAAGTAAGTATAACCTCATTTTTGAAGATGATTTTCTTCAAGAGTTCATCTGCAATCTCAAAGTCTTCTTCTAGGCTAGGTGCTGCAATAGACAGGTAGCGCTGGTAGTCCTCTGCTGGCTTGATGTATTCTCTAAACCATTCTTTGATTTCCAGCTGGAGTTCATCCAAGCTCACCGCATTTCGGCTAAGTGCAGTCTGGTATTCTGGGGACTCTCTGAGTCGTTTCAAGACTTGGTTATTGGCCAAATTAAGTTCATTGCCAAAGTCAACAGCCGTATCTCCTGCAAGTTTTTGCTTTTTTTCCACCTCTTTTCCAACATGTTTGGAAAATGCTTGGAGAAGCTCTATAGCCAAGAGGTAAAGCTGTGGAATTCGTTCGGCGGACACCACCATGTTTTTCAACAGAAACTGTCGATCTTTTTCGGTGGCCTCAAGCGCTTGTTTTAATGCCTCCAAAACAATTTTTTTGACTTTAGCTCCTGCTTTATTGGGAAGTAGTGTTGAACCCTTTTCCACATTTTGCTCAAAAAGTTGAATAGCCTCCTCTCCTTCACGAGAAAGGGCCGCTTTATCTTGAAGCTCCATGCTGTTGAGGTCAGGTAAAAAAGACTCCCGTACAAAGTCTTTCGCTAAATTAATATTGGATCCTTTGCACTGTTCAAAAGCATATAAATTCTGAAATGCTTTGACTCTAAGGATTCTTCTGTTGAGCATATTGGGTATAAAGAGGCACAAATATAAGCAATTAGATACGTCTTCTCCTCATGAACCAAGGGACAAAAAAACCACCGAACTTAGGCTCAGTGGTATTTAATGTGCAGTAAAATGCCTTAAAATGGCAGTTTAATTCTTCCAATAGCTTCTATTCTCGCCGTAGCAGCTTCGATCGCTGCTTGCTGAGCAGGTATATTTTGCTGTTCGGATGCGGTCAAGATGGATAAGCAGGTATCGTAAATTTTTTCTGTTTGCGCAAAAACAGTCTCTTCATTGTATTCTCCATAATACTCAGCCCCTACATTGATTACACCACCCGCATTGATTAAGAAATCGGGCGCATAGACAATCCCTTTTTCCATCAAGATTTTCCCGTGCTTCGCTTCATCTTCCAGCTGATTGTTGGCGCCGCCAGCAATGACTTTACAAGTTAAGCGGTCTATGGTCTGATCGTTGATGGTGGCACCTAGGGCACAGGGAGCATAAATATCCATCTGGAGGTCATATAGCACCTTGCTGTCCACCACTGTCGCTCCTGTAGATTTGGCCACTTCCTTGAGTCTATCTTCAAAAATATCCGTAATCAAAATATCCGCCCCTTCCTTGACGAGGTAGTTGATCAGGTATTTTCCAACTTGTCCTACACCTTGAACCCCTATTCTCTTTCCCTGGAGGGAGTCTGACCCAAATGCTTTTTTTGCAGCGGCTTTCATCCCCATGTACACTCCGAAGGCAGTTACTGGGGACGGGTCTCCAGCGCCGCCCTTACTTTTAGGTAAGCCGGTCACATGGCGAGTTTCTAAGGCCATGTATTCCATATCGGAAGTCTTCATGTTGACATCTTCAGCAGTTACATACCGACCACCTAAGCTTTCCACAAATCGGCCAAATCTTCGTAAAAATGCCTCTGATTTGAGGCGAGGATCTCCAATAATCACTGCTTTTCCACCTCCTAAATTCAACCCAGCAAGCGAATTTTTGAAAGTCATGCCTCGAGAAAGGCGCAAAACATCTTTGATGGCTTCTTCCTCAGTCCCATAGGGCCACATGCGGGTACCTCCTAAGGCTGGCCCTAAGACGGTGTTGTGAATTCCAATAAGTGCTTTTAGGCCTGTAGCTTTGTCCTGGCAGATTACAAGCTGCTCATGGTCCATGGTGGTGATTTGTCCAAAAATAGAACCCTCACGTACTGTTTCGGTTGCATTAATCGCTAACATCTGAAAATAGCTTTTTAGAATGTATTATATTTGGGATGGCACTCGGAATTCGTGTGGGCACAAAATTAAATACTTTTTTGAGCTTACAAATTTTCTAATGCCAAATTATATATAAGATTAAAATCAAAAACTAAGACTTTATTTTGTGAAGGAGCTTTGGAGAATTAATAAATACCTAATCAAATACAAGGGATTATTGTCTTTGGGAATACTCTTTACGGTAATCTCGAACATATTCGTAATTATACCTGCTCAACTGGTACGAATAGCCATAGATTATGTGGTGGAGAGTTTTGCGCTTTTTGCCCCCCTAAACAAGGGTGGAATAGGAGACTTAGCGCGAGACTATTTTTTAGAGGCGGTCTTTATTTTTGGGATTTTGATTTTGATCATGGCCTTGCTCCGAGGTTTTTTCCTTTTTTTAATCCGGCAAACCATCATCATCATGTCACGGAAAATAGAGTATGACATGAAGAATGAACTTTTTGAACACTTTCAATTTCTCCCTTTAAGTTTTTACAGAAAAAATAGCACTGGAGACTTGATGGCTCGAATTTCCGAAGACGTAAGTCGTGTGCGCATGTACCTTGGACCGGCCATCATGTATGGGCTCAACTTATTGATCTTATTTCCCTTGGTGATTTCGTATATGATTTCGGTCAACCTAGAACTAACGCTCTATTCCCTCTTGCCCCTGCCGATACTTTCCCTAAGTATTTATTATGTGAACAATCTGATTAATCTCCGGTCCGAAAAAATTCAGCAAAGCCTTTCTCAGCTGAGCACCTTTGTACAGGAAGCATTTTCAGGGATTCGGGTGTTGAAGGCTTTTGTTCGAGAACAGGATTCTGCTGCTGAGTTTGCTAAGGCAAGCGAAGAATACAAGCATCAGTCCATCGAATTGACTCGAGTGAATGCCTTGTTTTTTCCATTAATTATGGCTCTAGTCGGGATATCTACCATCATCACCGTATATGCAGGAGGGATGATGGTGATTCAAGGCGAGATTGGCTATGGAGTCATTGCCGAGTTTATTCTCTATGTCAATATGTTGACTTGGCCAGTAGCTTCTTTAGGCTGGGTCACAAGCATTGTTCAACGAGCAGAGGTTTCCCAAAGGCGAATCAATGAACTGTTGGACCAGAAAACTGATTTGGTATCTGTTGAAAACCTCGAAGCGACACTTGAGGGAGCAATCCAGGTAAGTCACCTTTCTTTTGTTTATCCCGATTCTGGAATTCGGGCCTTGGAGGACATCTCCTTTTCCATTGAAGCAGGTCAAACCCTGGGCATTATCGGAACTACAGGGTCAGGGAAATCTACGCTTGCCAACTTGCTGATGCGGATGTATGATCCCAGTTCGGGAGAGGTACTCGTAGACAATCGACCCATTCAACAGTATGCATTGGCTAGTCTAAGAAGCCAAATTGGTGTTGTCCCACAAGACGTGTTTCTTTTTTCCGATACCATTGCAAATAATATTGCCTTTGGACGAGATAATTCAAATTTAGAGCTAGTGATGCAGGCAGCTAAAGATGCTGATGTCTACCAAAATATCATAGATTTTCCCAAAGGCTTCGACACCATGCTTGGTGAACGTGGGATTACACTATCTGGAGGACAAAAGCAGCGTGTATCTATTGCAAGAGCGATTGTGAAAGAGCCGAAGATTTTGATTTTGGATGATTGTCTCTCTGCAGTTGACACCAAGACAGAGAATGCCATTTTAAATTCGCTCAAAAAGATCATGGAAAACCGTACTTCCATCATTATCTCCCACCGGGTATCGTCTGCCAAGCTGGCCGACCAAATTATCGTATTGGATGAGGGGAGGATTGTGGAGCGTGGTGACCATGCTTCTTTGATGTCTCAAAGAGGAGTCTATGCTACACTTTTTGAAAAGCAAACTCAGGGAGGTGAACCCGTTGAAGAAAGTGCTGGCTAATTTTGCTTAGCCTACCTTGCTTCTAAATGTGCAGTCACCTTTGATTGGTGCACGAAAAAAATTCACTAGCTGAGGCACTAAAGAAAAACCCCGCTAAGCGAGGTTTAAAATTACTTTTCTTTGAGGGCATTGCATCGGTCGTAGCTAGGGTCGAGGTCAATGAAAATATCTTCTTTGGCAGTGACAAACCATTTGCTCAATACCTCATCTTCTTTTCTTCGTAAGGTAGCGGCCTTCAATTTCTCATAGTCATCTTCTAGGTTTGCCTTATGTGCTGGGTACCTTGCTTTGTAGAAAAGGATACGGACCTTAGTCCCTTCTCTAGGGTCTTCAAATCGGATTGGGGCGGTGATATCTCCAACCTTCATCGTATCGATTGTAAAGTAAAGTACGGGATCTTCCAAAGTTCGCAGCGATAGTCTATTGGAAGTAGTGGCTGGATCGGTGAAAAAACCTCCTGCATCCGAGGTAGCTCTATCTTGAGAATATTCTTTAGCCGCTTTGGAAAAATCAATTTTACTAGCTAAAACTTCCTTTTTTAAGCTGTCCAAGTAGCGTTCAGCGTTACGTATATCCTCTTCTGAGGCTTTTGGAATACGCAGAATGTGTCGCGTATTAAAGGTGGAACCTTTGATTTCTAGGAGTTGGATCATGTGAAACCCAAATTGTGTTTCGATTGGATCTGATATTTCACCTTGCCGAAGTCCCAATGCAGTGGCTTCGTATTCTGGTGCCAGCTCACCTCTTCTAAAAAAGCCGAGGTCTCCCCCTTGTGCCCCCGATCCAGGATCTTCCGAATTGGCTTTAGCTAACTCCGCAAAGGTGGATTTCCCACTCGAGATGGCTTCCTTAAATTGCTTAAGCTGTGCAATAATTTCTTCTCTGACCCTTTGGCTAGTTTCAGGCTTTCGGACGATTTGACCTACTGTAGCTTCTGAGGTAAATAAGGGGAGCGAGTCCTTAGGAATGTTGAGGTAAAATGCGCGCACTTCGGCTGGGGATACGGTGATACCATCGGTGATGGTTTTTCGCATTTTCTGCACGGTAAGTTGTTCTCTCATGACCTCTTCCAACTCTGCTTTTAGTTGTTCGGCGGTCTTTCCATACATTTCGGCTAGCATTGCTTCGTCCCCACCAAATTGCTGCATGACCATAGTAAACCTGTTGTTGGCCTCCACAAGTACTTCGGCATCGGTGACAATAACGGAATCTACTACTGCTTTGGCTACCATTAGCTTATTAATTAGCAAGCTTTCAAATACAGTACATCGGGTAGGGGCTTCAATACCCTGCTGGGCTTGGGAGAGCGCTTCCAGATAGGTCTTTTGAACCTCTGACTCTAGAAGAATATTGTTGTCGACTTTAGCAACGATTTTATCCACCACTTGTCCTGTGGCGGTTTCTTGGGCTTGAGCTTGTCCCAAGATCCAAAATGCAAGTAGGCTTGGAAGAAGTCGATTTAGCAATTTCATAGTTTTTTCTTTTTCGGGAAATCCGAATGGGAGTAATTAATAATTCAAAGTCTCAAAGGTTTTTTCTTTTACCCCAGAATTGATTTGAACTGGATATTTTTCTTTCAATCTTTTTGTAAGTGCCTCATCAAGGGATGCTTGGTAATCTTGGATGATTAACCCTCGGGCTTCTTCAAATTTTCTTGGCCCTGGAGGGAAGACTTTCCCCACTACCAATACATAAGATACTCCTTCGACTATCAGCTCTTGATAGGGCTTGTTTAGATCTACCCTGGAAAGGATGGGATGCTCTTCGTATTCAAAAGTTCCCGACTCTGTGGCATATGCATTGGGATGATTGGCTCGATAATCCGCTTCAAAAGCAGCAAAACTGTTTGGATCAAACCCGTTATTTTGGAGGTATTTACGTGCATTTTCAAGTTTTGAGGCATCATTCACCTTTGTGAGGTAGGCCTGTACTCTTGTTTTCCACTGGTATTTTTGACTATTTTTTGCAAAAAACGCTTGTTGACCTAGGCTGTCATTCAAGCCTTTTTGCCATATTTCTTGGTTGGTTAGGGAGAAAAGCAATATCCCATCACGATATTCTTTTAAAAGCATTTGGTAGTCTTTGTTATTATCCTCCAAATCTTTTTCTTCTGCTTTCGCCAAAGTTGCTCCCACAAATTCCTCCAGCCAAAGTTCCAAGAAGGTTCCCTCACCTTTTGGTGTGATCTCTTCTTCTTGCATGTAGTTCCACAAGTTGCTGACAGAGTAGGAGGTATTATTCACTTTAAAAAGCTCAAGAGCGCCTAATTTCTTGGCTTGAACGGCAGAGCCAAAGCCCATTATATCCGTTGCGCTTACAGCACTTGCGAGATTTGAAATTCCCGATTCATTTTCTTTAAACCCATAACGTGATTTTTGCATCGCAACTACTTGGGATTGAATCATTCCTGTTTTCGAATTTCGTAAAATTTTTGAGCGGATACCTTGTTCCACTTCCTCATATGGCTGAAGCCCTCTTTTCCCTTCAAGTCGAAGAATATGGTATCCATAAGGAGTCTTGATTGGAGGAGAGACTTCTCCTATTTCTGTCAAGGAGAAACTAGCTATTTCAAATTCAGGAATCATGGTGCCAACACCAAACCAGGGCAAAAGTCCACCCACTGACTTGGTGGCAGGATCCTCGGAATAAGACTGCACTATTTCTTCCCAAATCGTGCTCTCCTTTTGGATTTCGGCATAGATATCAGAAATTTTTCTTCTTGCATTTTCCTCTTGGCTCGCATTTTCTGAATCAAATCGCACCAAGATATGTGAAACTTGTACTTCACCAGGATTGGCTTGACGGCCATTCACTTGGATGATGTGGTACCCAAAATCTGTCAAAATAGGATCTGAGATAGTACCGATGGGCAACGTGTATGCAGCCTCCTCAAATTGTTGAACCATTTGTAGTCCAGTGAAGTAACCCAAATCCCCTTTGTTCACTTTTGCAGAAGGGTCATCCGAATAGGTAAGCGCTAATGCACTAAAATCGCCCCCATTTTCAAGATCAGCTTTTACTTTCAAGGCCATTTTTAGCATAGCAATGCTGTCTTCATTGCTAGGATTGGGAGGAAATTGGAACAAAATATGCCTTGCACGAACTATTTCTTGAAGGCGCGCATAGACCTTTTTTACTTCCCCCTCCTCAATTGAGTTTTTTATTAAAAATGGAGCAACTAACGATTCCTTAATGGAAGAAAATTCCAAATTAAACTCATCCGACTGGTCTAGTTTGATGGATTCAGCTTCAATAACTTTCAGCTTGTAATTCAAAAATGATTCAAAATTCTCCTCAAACTCTTTTCTTGTCAATGAAATGGCAGGGCCATCATTTTCCTTCTCCTTCGATAAAAGATGTAGAAATTCTTCTTTGTCTATTGAAATACCACCAACAACGAACAGAATTTCTTTCTTTTCTTGGGCTTGTGCCAAAAAAGGGAAAGAACTTAGGGAGAGGATAAGTGCCAGAAACGCCTTGAGGGCTCTTTTTTTCATCGAAAGGAAGACCAAATTAAAGATCAAAGATACAAAAATTATAAAGTAAAACGCGGCAAGTCTTTCCTCCTTATTTAGGCATCTTGGAAGAAGGAAAATTTTTAATTAGCCTACAGGTATTTTTTCCGTTTTTGGATTCAAATTCAATTTCATCCATAATTTTTTTCACCAAATAAATCCCAATTCCTCCTTTTCGCTTCTCTTCAATCACCTTTTTTAGATCGGGAACTTCATATTCCAATAAGTTGAAGGCGTCTCCTTTGTCAGTAATTTCTATGGCTAACTTTTCTTTCAATTCTTTAACTTCCAAATAAATTACTTCTTTGGGGTTGGAGGCATGAGAGTGGATGATCAGGTTGGTGCACACCTCCTCAACTGCCAAAGTAACCTGATGTCTGTCCACTTCCGAAAAACCATAGGCTTCTAAGCTTCGCTGTAAAAAACTCCGCAGCTCTACCAAGGCCGATGTACAACAAGATAATTTTAATTTAGGACTCATGCGCAAGTTTGATTGCGGTGGATTTGTCTGGGGCGATCTGAATCAAACGATCCAGCCCGAGAATTTTGAAAACTTCGCTTACCTGTTCATTCAATCCAAAAATAGCAAATCGGATTCCTCGTTCTGAAAAATCATCCAAATAGGACATGAATACACCCAAGCCAGCAGAAGAGATGTAGCTCAGTTGACTTCCATCAATCAATAAGAAAGTGGTGCCTTGTTCTAGAATTTCCTGCATAGACTGGTCCAGTAGGACAGAATTGCTAGCATCTACCTCTCCGATTAAGCGTAAAATGTCCTTATTTTCCTCTTTTATTTTCTCTAGTTGAAGCATGCTTAGCTAGTTAATTGGGTTATTTGAATTTGACTACCAACAAGGAATAATCATCGTCAATCATTCCATCTCCTCCTACAAATAGGTGAAGCGAATCAATGAGCACCTGCTGCAAGTCTATGGGGGATTTTTGAGGGTGTTCTTCTACTATTTTTTTTATTCGTTTGTAGCCAAACTGTTCTCCGGTGTCATTTCTGCCTTCTAGTATCCCATCTGTGAGGAGAACCAAAATGTCTCCAGGCTGGTAATCAAACGTCTTTTCATGTACGTGGTTCTTATAGGTTAGGTTTCTTACTATCCCCAAACCAAGGCCTTCCATTGAAATAAATTCGGCAGTTCTCTCGCTTGCCTTGTACCATAAAGTAGGAATATGCCCAGCTCTAGCATGGCAAAAAGTTTGGTGGACAACATCAATTTCAAAGATAGATGCGGTAATAAAGTGGTTTCTCTCCAAGCACTTACTCAGGGCTGAATTCGCTTTTTCCATAAACTCAGCAGGACGAAGACCCAATTGAATTAAGCTTTGGAATACGCCCTTCATTTGTGCCATGTGAAATGCTGCGGAGGTGCCTTTCCCAGACACATCCCCCATGATCAGCACAAAATGATTTTCATCCACTTGATAGGTATCGTAATAGTCACCTCCCACCTCATCTGCAGTATTGGAATACGCACAGATATCAAAGGAATCTGGGTGGTCAAGGTGTAGGGGTAAAAGTGCCTTTTGAACGCGCTGGGCAATTTTTAGTTCCTCTTGGTACCGCTCATTTTCTATGGCTTGATTGAGCAAGCGATGGTTTTCAACCGAGATACAGGCTTGTCTTGCAAATGTGCCGATGATACTCATCATCTCCTTATTGAAGCCTTCTTTCACCTCTTTGATTAATACAATCCGCGCTAGGATGGATTTATTGACTACCAGGGGAAGCAGTAATGCAGACTTGTAGTTGGGGTGATTAAGTCGTATTGTTTGTGGATGAGGGAGCTCTGCAGTACTCCCATGTACCCAGGTTTGATGTACTTGAGGGATTAGGGAATTCAGCTCGGCTCGGGTGGATTCTTCCAGAAACCGAAGCGGATTTTTGACTATAAACTGCTCTTTAGGATTAAGTTCAATCCATGCTCCATCCGAGAAAGAGGCACTGATACAGGAGTCTAGTAGGATATCGAGTACCTGTTCTTCGCTTTCTTCGGGCTGGATGGACTGACTTAACTTTTGAAAATTAATGGCCTCTGTGAGTTTTTGTTCAAAAACAGAGGAGGTGGGTAAGTTGAATAGGGTAACCAAAAAGCTAAATAGGCCATAGGCAAATACAAACCCAAACAAGGCCATTAGAAACAGGTTGTCCGTCAGGTTAATTTGTATTCTTTCTTCATTTCCGAAATTAAGAACTCGATAAAATAAAAACCCTGCACACAGTAAGATGAGAAAGAGAAATAGTAACAATTTCCATTTCTCTTTAAAGTTCAAGTAGGGAATCCATTTCAAATTCCCTGCAAGGAGGATGGAAATTATCAAAAGGATAACCAATCCAAACAGGAAGCTGTAGTCAAAATTATTATTATTGAAAAACACAAAAAATAAGGCTCCCAACATGGAAAGTTCAAATACCTGCCACTGGTTGACTACCTGTTTATTTTTTTGATAGAGGATCAAATGCTTCCATAATAAGGCGGTGGATATCAAAAAGGCACTTGTCCAAGCAAAATTAATGTGGTAAAAAACGTTTTTTAAAAAGGGGTCTGTTCCAATCTTACTTTCCCCAAAGGCGAGGTAAATCAATTCGGTGAGGAGACCTGCAGCAGCTGCAAAAAGGCCATTGGAGACGCCTCTCCAAATCAGGGTCAAAAAATCGGATTGCCTGGTTTTCCAAAAAATACGGCGATAAACCAAGTAAACAAAAATGAAAAAGAGAATTTCTAAAATCCAAGTTACCTCCTCGGAGATGCCGGAGTCCAGGTTGTTGATCATCCCAAAAATCCGAACCAAGTCCACCAACACCAAGGCGAGCCAGACTATAATGGCCAACAAAAGGCTTATTCTGCCAAGAGGAAGTGTGCTGGTCTTGATCATGGTGTTTCCATCCAAAAATAGGGAATGTCAACCAATGCACTGCTATCTGAAGAGACTCGAAATGAGTGAGAACTGTTAAAACTTACAAAAACCCTACAAGAAGATTACATCCTCTACGATGCCCTTTCCTACTTGGGATTCGATTAAGGCGATCACCTTGGATTTATTTAGCTGAAGTTCTTTTTTTACTGGACCTGAAGTGATTTTCACCACTAGCTTTTTGTCTTTGATGTACACGTTGCTCGTGCGGTCAGCGATGGTTTTACCAACCAAGGCGGGCCAGGAAGAAATCAGCAATTTCTCCTGGTAGGTATCTTCCAGACGGTAAGCTTTTAGTAAGTCTTGGAAGACGTCGGCCAAGGGGGCGGCGTCCTTCTTTCTAGGGTAGGTCATGGGAATCAAGAAAAATTTCGGAAGCAATGCTGTCTGCGAGTAGCTGACCTTTTCGGGATAAAGTTAGCGTTTTCCCTGCAGTATAGATCATTCCCAGTGCGGTTAATTTAGCAATAATAGGCCCCTTAATCTCCAAAATATCCAGTTGGTAGCGGTCTGCCAAGCTAGCTGTATCTAGCCCCCAACGAGTCCGAAGGCTTGTCAGAATTTCCTCATTAATATGGTCTTCTCTGTTCAGATTTTCGATGACAAAAGGGAGTGAGCCCGTTGAAAGTGCTTTGATATAGCTCGGATTCGAAGAGGGATTATAGCCTCTGGAACTCCCATCAAAGGAATGCGCACTGGGGCCAATCCCTAGATAGGGGACTCTTTTCCAATAGTTGCTGTTGTGAAGTGCTGCTTGATCTGGGCGGCTAAAATTGGAAATCTCATACTGGATGTAGCCAGCTGTGTCGCATTGCTCCTGGAGCCATTCAAATTGTTGGGCTACGAATTCTTCTTCTGCAGGGATAAACTTTCCCTTCTTGGCCCAATTTCCAAAAGTAGTTTGGGGTTCGATAGTCAATGAATAGGCAGAAAGGTGGCCTGGATCAAGCCGGAGCGCTTCTTCCAAGTCCAGTTGCCAAAGCCGATGATCCGTATGGGGATATCCATAAATCAGGTCAATGGAAAATTTTTCAAATCCAGCTGCTCTTGCCATTTGGATGGATTGCTTTGCCTCATCCGAATTATGGGCTCTGTTGTAGGTTTTTAGAATTTCATCCTGGAAACTTTGAATGCCCAAACTTAGGCGGTCGATGCCAAGGGACTTCCAAATGGCCAAAGCAATGGAATTGAGGTCATCTGGGTTGGCTTCTAAGGTGACTTCTTGCTTTTTTCCGGGAAACAGCCGGGCAATCTCATCTAGTATTTTTCCCAAGTACTCGGTAGGGACAAGAGAAGGAGTTCCTCCTCCAAAGTAAATCGTGTCCACCGCTTCTCCATTTAAATAGTTTTGTCGAAGTTCCAACTCCAGGATGATGCTCTCCATTACCGAAGGCATCGATTTAAGATTTGTCGAAAAATGGAAGTCACAATAGTGGCAGGCTTGTTTACAAAAGGGGATATGGATATAAAGTCCTGCCATGGAAGTTGAATGTTGCGTAAATATAAGGGTTGTTCACCTTACCATGAATCAACTTTGTGTTGTTTGGGGGCTTTTCTCTCTTTGATTACAAATTCATTTGGAGGCTGACTCAGGAATGTTGAGTTTTGTAGATAGAAACAAAAATTTTAGTCAGAAGAGCGCGTTTTCTTGAGTAAATTTTTGAGGCTGTTCGAGTACCAATGGGTTGATAAGTATCTATGCAACAAGGCTCAATGAGTAGATTAGCACTTATTTTCATTCTTTTTTTTGTTCCCCGATGGGGACATGCTCAGGTATTAGAAAATTACGAAGGGAAGTGGAGCAGCTCTACTGAACAATCTTTAGTAGGCTCAATAGGGCAAAAGCAAGTTAAACTAGCAGTCAATTCTTTCCCTCAATCTTATTTTCAGTTTGAGGTGCCAGGCAATTCTACTGTATTTGTAGACGGGAAGCTCTGGGTGTTGATTCAAAACGATACCACTTTTTTCATTTCCACCGATTTATTTAAGAAAGAATTTGGAAAGGATAGTCTACTTGTGACGGTTGTCAGTGATAAAATTAGGCTTGGAGACTTTGGCTTGACGATTACCAAGGTGGCTAGAAACCAAGCAGATGAAAAGCAAGTAAGTTTGGAGGATCAATTTTTAGCACTTGAAAAACGCCAAGTAATCCAGCCCTTGAAGGACTTTATAGCACTTTCACTGCTTATTATTTTGGCCTTGACAGCTATTTATAGGCGAATATATCCGTATTTGTTGGGGGTTTTGCTGCAACCTTTATCCGTAATTAAAGCTGAAGATTTTTCAGAAAGTGGAGGTCTTCAAAAAGTGTTTTCTTTTGATATTTTATATTTTTTGTTTTTGGTATCCATGGTTCTTGCGCAGAGTTTGGTGACTGGAATTGTTATTTTTAGACCAGATTGGATTGAAGATTGGGGCGGATTAACTGCATTTTCGCTTTTGTTATTTTGGGTACTTGCATCCTTCCTCCTGTTGTTAGCAACCATCTTAAAGTTCTCTGCAATTAAATTGATGGCATACCTCTTTGACTTAGGCAAGTCTGAGTTTGCCCATTTCTTCTACTTGCTCCGGCTAATCATTTTTGGCTTTACGCTTGTTTTGGTAGCAACAACCTTTTTCGTAATTAATGAATTTTCCTTACTTGAATTAGTGTTTACAAATCTAATGAAGGCGGTGTTTTGGGTGTACCTGATTGGGGTATTCGGACTCTTCTTAATTATGATGAATCGTTTGAATTTTAAGAAATACCATTTATTTACTTACCTTTGCCTTGCTGAAATAGTACCATTTTTGGTTTTGACCAAATGGATTTTGGTATTAGCCCAGTAATGTGTTTAACGTAAAAGGAACTCCCAATATGAGTGCAGCTCCAAAAGATCGCTATACCCTAGTAAAAAGCATACTGGTTTCTCAACCTAAACCTACCGAAGCAAATTCTCCTTATCTGCTGCTTGCAGAAAAGTATAAGTTGAAGATAGATTTTAGGCAATTCATCAAGGTGGAGCCCGTTCCCCCTAAAGAATTTCGAAAGCAGAAAATTGATATTCTGAAGCACACGGCTATCATATTCACTAGCCGGAATGCAATTGATCATTTTTTTGCAATTTGTAAGGACTTTAAGATTGAAATGCCTGCTGAAATGAAGTATTTCTGCATTTCTGACCAGACAGCACACTACCTTCAGAAGTACATTGTTATTCGTAAGCGCAAACTTTTTGTAGGCCTTAAGGTTGCAGAGGATCTGTTCGACTACTTCAAGAAGCACAAAAACGAAAAATACCTCTTCCCTTGTTCGGACATCCGAAAGGAAGATATTCCTGGCTACATGGAGAAACAAGGAATAGCCTTTACAGAGGCGATCATTTACCACACCGTTGCTGCTGATTTATCCGATTTAGCAGATGTTAAATACGATATTTTGGCCTTTTTCAGTCCATCTGGCATCAAATCTTTGCGCCAAAATTTTCCAGATTTTGTGCAAGGAAAAACGCGAATTGCAGCCTTTGGACCTACTACTGCCCAAGCAGTTCGTGACATGGGACTTATTTTGGACATAGAGGCGCCTTTGCCAAATGCCCCAAGTATGACGGGTGCATTGGAGTTATTTATCAAAAAAGCCAATAATTTGTAATTCTAAGAATCATTTTCAGTGGTTTCTGAGTTTAAATTCCTAGACTAGTTTAAATTTGAGAACTCCACAGCCAAAATGAATAGAAAAAGCAACTTGGTTATTTTTTTTAGAGCGGCAGGGTTTTTCCTATTGTTGCTTGTTTCAGGGCAAGCCTTTGCGCAGCAAGATCCACAGTTTACGCAATACCTTTATGCAGGCAATTTTTTTAATCCGGCCTTTGCAGGCAAGGAGGGAGGCTACCAGTTTTCTGCATTTCACCGATCTCAATGGCAGGGATACACTCCCACCACTGGGTCTGGGGCGCCGCCGACAACCCAGTTGATTACAGTACAAGGTAGGTTGAAGGCGAAGAATTTTGGCTATGGAATTACGGTGGTCAACGATCAACTTGGGGCAACTTCAAACCTAGAAGTCAATTTGCAAGGGAGCTATCACAAGAAAATTCAACGGACTCAACTTAGCTTTGGAGGATACGTGGGTGTATCCAACAGCTCCTTGGACTTTGAGGAGTTGCAATTCGTAAACCCTGAGCCTAGTCTTCCACAATCGGGGACTGAGACGCAACTAGCTATGGATATGGGCGCAGGGGTACTTGTGGATGGAGGCAAATTTTATGTAGGCTTGAGTGGTAGGCACCTCAATCAAGCTTCATTTGATTTTGGAGGGGGAAGCTATGCCAATCGGCTTCAGCTCCACAATTATTTGTTGATGGGATATCGAATGCGTCCTATGGGCCAGCTAAGGATAGAACCCAGTATTTTATTAAAATCTTTGGGCACTCATACTTTATCCTACGAAGTTAGCGTTATAGCCACACTCCAGAACAAAGTGAATGGAGGGCTTGCTTACAGAGGAGAGGAATCAGTATCCTTAATTTTGGGTTATAGCTTATTGAAAGACAATAGTTTAAAGTTGGGATATGCCTTTGATTTGGTGATTGGGGGGCAAGATGCGAAAGCACCTACTTCTCATGAATTGATGCTGCGGTATGCCTGGTCAGATGTTTCGAAAACAATTAACCGAGTGATTCAGAGAACACCCAGATTTAGGTTTTAATGTTTATTTACAGAAGAACAATTGGGTAAATTGTTGGTTAGAATAGTCTTAGCTGAAGTCTTTACCTTTCCTGTATTTGTTTTATTAACCTAAAATAAGCTAACTTT
>CAMDEU010000007.1 GCA_945897085.1 Spirosoma fluviale
AACTCCTTTGCCCGCTGCGTGAAATCAGGAGATTACAAGGAAGGTACTTCTGCATTTTTGGAGAAAAGAAAGCCTGTCTTCCGTGGAGAGTAAGTGATCCAGCAACCCATGGGCACACTAAAAAAACTCGCAGGACAAACCGCCATCTATGGCCTAAGTAGCATTTTAGGGCGCTCCATCAATTTTTTATTGATCATCGTTTATACTGGGTACCTGAGTAAGGCGGACCTCGGTGCATTTACGGGTATCTATGCCTTGATTGGATTTTTGAATATTGTCTTTACTTATGGCATGGAAACCGCCTTTTTCAGGTTTTCGACTGGAAAAAACCAAGATCCTAGCCGGGTATATCACAACTCTCAATCCCTACTAATTTTATCTAGCCTCGTTTTGGGCTCAGGAATCTACCTAGCAGCTCCTGCCTTAGCCCAGCTGATGAACTATCCTGGCCAAGCCTACTTGTTTCAGTGGACAGCATTATTGCTTGCCTTCGATGCCGTTTTGGCGATTCCTTTTGCCAAACTCAGACTTGAAAACAAGGCCAAAACCTTCGCAGGAGCCAAATTGATCAATATCTTTCTGAATGTAGCATTCAACCTACTTTTCTTGATTTGGATACCTGAATGGATTGAGAAGGGTGTGGTTTCCGAAGGAGTTTTGGGCTATCAATCTACTTGGGGAGTGGAATACATTCTCCTGTCCAACCTACTTGCCAATGGCTTAATTATTCCCTTTGTGTGGTGGAAAGCAGGATTCTTTTCTTTCCGTTTGGAGAAGGAAATTCTTCAGCCCATGTGGGCCTACTCGCTGCCTTTGCTGTTTATGGGATTGGCAGGCGTGACCAATGAACTTATTTCGCGGCTATTGTTTGAGTATGTGCTGCCATTAAACTTTTATCCTGGCCTGAGTAGCCGTGAGGCGGCAGGCATTTTTGGCGCTAATTTCAAGTTAGCCATCTTGATGAACTTGGTCATCCAAGCCTTTAAGTATGCTGCAGAACCCTTCTTTTTCAGAGAGTCCAAAGAAAAGGATTCTCCCAAGATGTATGCACAGGTGATGCATGTTTTCATTTTATTCTGCTCCCTACTCATGATCCTAATTTCAGTCAACCTGCAGTGGATCGGGCCGCTTTTCTTAAAAGGTGAAGCGTATCAAATGGGATTTTCCATCGTTCCCATGCTGCTGCTAGGCTACCTGCTGTTGGGAGTTTATTTCAATCTGTCGATCTGGTTTAAACTGACAGACAAAACGAGCTACAGCTTCTGGATTACCTTCTTGGGAGCGGTAGTCAGTGTGGCAGGAATTGCTTTTTCGGTACCGATCTTGGGTTTTATGGGAGCAGCCCTCAGCACGGTAGCTTGCTACTTGGTGATGGCAACCATTTGCTATTTCTTTGGGCAAAAATATTACCCTGTCCCCTACCAAACGCACAGAGGCCTAGGGTATCTAATACTAGCCTTTGCCTTGAGTTATGGTGGTTTTTATGTTCAGACTGGGGTCATCGGCTTGGATTTGTTGCTCAAAAATTTAGGCGCTCTTATTTTTATAGGCGTAGTATTCCTTGTTGAACGAAAATTCTTCTTGTCACTAATTGGTAAAAAATCCTAAGTTTCCCCGGCGAGCCCTTTCCTTTTCTTCAGCCAAATTGATGAAAAGGCACTATGTTTGCAGCGGTCATTTGAAATTCCATTCTTCAGTGAGAGTCACTCCCTTTTTTCTTCTTCTTTGCCTCCTTTTTCTGGGTCCAATAGCAGGATTTACACAAAAATCGCTGTCCAGAAAAGAGCTCAAAGCACAAGAACTCGAAGCAAATGCAAGCCGTTTTTTTATTGAAGGTGAAAAGGCTTTGGTTCTGGGAGACTTGGAAAAGGCTTACCGGTATTTAGAGAAAGCAAACGAATTTTCTCCTGAGCAGCCTGCCATTTCTTACAAACTTGCAGAGGCACTACTGAAGAATAAGCAAGCTGAAAAAGCGCTTCCCTATGCATTGAAAGCAGCAGCAGGGGATCCACTCAATTCCTATTATGTGTTGCTGGTCGCAGAGATTTATTCAAGTTTAAAGCAGCCCCTTCAATCGGCAGTCTTATTGGAGAAATTAACTACTGGATCCACTAAAAACCAACAATACAACTTAGACCTCGCATCTATTTACTTAGATGCCAATGAATTTGACAAGGCCTTGGTAGCCTTGGATCGCGCTGAAGATTACTATGGAATACGAGAGCCTTTCACGGTACAAAAGCAACGTATTTATCTTCGAAAAAATCAGCTCGGAAAAGCGGTAGAAGAGGGAGAGAAATTAATTTCTTCCTTCCCTGGCAACCCAAATTACGTGCTTTCACTTGTGGAAATCTTGTACAATAATGCCAAGTTGGACCAAGCAATTCAGTTGGTCAATACGGAAATCAACAAGTATCCCAACCAGCCAGAACTTCAGTTGGCCGCCTACACGCTTTACCAGAAAAAAGGGCAAATCTCACAAGCCAACATCTTTCTTTTGGAGGCCATTGCTAGTCCAGACTTAGCTCCTGCCTCCAAAGCAGCTGCTTTTCAAGGCCTGTTACAGGAGATGAATACAGCAGAACGAGAAAAGCTGCTCGACAAATTGGAGTTCCAACTATTGGTGCAGCATCCAGAGGACGCAGCAGTTTTTGAAGCTATTGGAAATCGAAGAAAAGCAGAAAATAAGTTGGGAGAGGCGCTCGCGATGTACAAGAAGTCCATAGCCTTTCAACCCAAAAACGAAAAATTATTGGAAGAGGTGATTGTCAACTCTTTTGACGAGGGGAGCAACTATGAGGAAGTTGCCCGGTTCACAAGTATCGCCATAGAAGAATTCCCAGAAAGTGCTGAATTTTGGTTTTACCAGGGAGCAATTCTTTCTGGACAGAAGAAAGATTCCTTGGCAGTTCAGGCCTTGGAAACAGCAATCGGATTGAATGAAGGGAAAAATCCACAATTGGAGCAAGTAGCATACAGCACTTTGGGGAATAGCCAGTACCAAATGGGTGATCAACCTGCTGCATTCAAGAATTTTGAGAAGGCATTGGCCCTCAATCCAACAGACGAACAGGTCTTGAATAATTATGCCTATTTTCTGGCTTTAGGCAAGCAAGAATTGGAAAAGGCATTGGATATGGCTCAGCGTGTAGTGAAAAACCATCCTAAAAATGCCACCTACTTAGACACCTTGGCCTGGGTTTTGTATCAGTTGAAGCGGTATTCGGAAGCGTCTTTGTACCTAGAAGAAGCAATAGAAATCGAGAAAGTGCCTAGTGGCGTATTAATGGAACATTTTGGGGATGTTTTGTTTCGATTAGGCAAGGTCGAAGAGGCTGTTGGATGGTGGAAAAAGGCACAGGAAAGCCCCGAAGGTTCCGATAAGCTAGCACAGAAAATTATTGATCAACAAATCCATGACTAACTACCGAATCCTTGCAGCCCTTATGCTGCTCGTATTGAGTTGGGGTTGCGCCAAAAAAACCACTCTAGTTGAGGGTAATCAGGCCATGGAATCCTTTACGCCTAGTACCACTCAGTTTGGGTACTTACAAGCCAAGGCCAAGCTAGTGCTCGAGGAAGATTCAGGTAAAATCACACGTGGAACACTACAATTGCGAGCAAAGAAAGATAGCTTAATTTGGTTTTCACTATCTCCCGGTCTTGGAGTGGAAGCAATTCGAGGTTTACTTAGCCAGGAAAAAATACAAATTCAGGATCGATTGGGCAAGGAAGATGTGAATATGACTTATCTGGAATTTGAGAAACGTTTTGGAATCAAGTTATCGCTAGGTCTTTTTCAAAATCTCCTTTGGGGTGATATTCCCTATCCAGCTAGTTTTGAAGATCGGTTGGTCCGCGTTGGGAAAAAATTTGAATTAACTCAAGTCCGCGATAAAGTTCGCTATTTTAGTAAGGTAGATACACGACACGGAAAGGTGACGGAATTATCGAGTGCAGCTATTACGGGTCAGGGTTCCATTCTGGCAAGTTTTCCAAAATTTCAAAACATCCAATCCCAAATTTTTCCCGCAGAGGCATTGATTAAAGTGGCCTTAGAGGAGCCTCCGGGTTCTCAAAATTTTAGGATTTACATCAACTGGACTACCTTAGATCCTCAGACAAGTCCCTTAACCTTCCCCTTCCGATTTTAGTTTTATGAAAAGATTGGCCTGTCTATTTTTCTTCTCTTGCATAGTGCTGCTCAGCACCACTGTACCTGCCCAAACCAAAAAGTCTAGGGAGCAGCTGGAGAAAGATAAAATTGAAATACAGATCCGATTAAAAGAGTTTGATGCCATTCTAAAGCAGACCACAGCTACCAAAAAAACATCGTTGGGTCAGCTGAACGCGATTACTAGTCAGTTTCAAAGTCAAAATCGATTAGTCACCACCTTGGATCGAGAAATCAATTTGCTCTCCAATGACATCTTTGAAATTGAAAATGAAATTGGGAGTTTAGAGAAGCAGCTGATTGAGTTGAAGGCAGAGTATTCTCGGATGATTTACAATTCATCTAAACTCAATAGAGGGCTTTCGATTGTTGCTTTTGTATTTAGCTCAAGCAATTTCAATCAGCTTTACATGCGATTGAAATACCTTCGACAGTACACCGAAAGCAGGAAAAAGCAGGCTGAACAAATTGAAAAATTATCCACTGAGCTAGCCAATCAACGCACTCAACTGGATGAAAGAAAGGTGGACAAAGAAAAAGTGTTGGTGGAGGAAAAGACGGAGAAAGAAAAGCTGGAGGCGATGCGCAAGGAGAAACAAGGCATGGTCAATACGTTAACAAAAAAGGAAAAGGACATCCAAAAACAGATCACTGCAACTAAAAAACAACAGGAACAGCTGAATCGAATGATTAAATCTGCCATCGAAGCAGAAATTCGTGCTGCAGAATCTGCTTCTAAAAAAGAGAATAGCACAAGTACCAAAAAAGCAGGAACCAGTATGCCGATGACTCCAGAGGCTGCGGCACTTTCCAGTTCTTTTGCAGGAAATAAAGGAAAGCTTCCATGGCCTGTTGAAACAGGGATTATCTCACAAGGATATGGGACTTTCCCACACCCTTCCCTAAAAGGAATAACACTTGAAAACGACGGAATAGACATTCGTACTCAGCCTAACTCTAATGTTCGGGCGGTATTTGACGGGGTAGTGACCAAAATAACCAGCATCCCTGGCTATGGCAATACCTTGATTATCAAGCATGGAGAGTACTTCACGATGTATAGCCGACTGAAGTCTATATCCGTGAGTACCGGTCAAAATATCAAAGCAAAGGCCGTCATCGGACAAGTAGCAACAAATTCTGAAGGAGAGGCAGTAGTTCATTTCCAAACTTGGAAGGGCTTACAAATTATGGACCCTGCAACCTGGATTATAGCCAAATAGGTTAATTATTCTTACATTCATAAAAAAGATGCATAACAGATGTTGATCTCCTTGGGTAAGCGACTGATACTTGTATCTTTGTAATTATAACTTTAAAAGCACAACATTATGACTACTCTAGGTTTTCTTCAAAATATTGGGGGAGGTTCGTTAATCCTCATCATTCTTGTGATTCTCCTTTTGTTTGGTGCAAAAAGAATCCCTGAACTAGCTCGTGGATTAGGACGTGGAATACGTGAATTCAAGGACGCCACCAAGGACATTCAAAATGACCTTGAAGAAGGGATGAAGGACAAGAAAAAATAATTTTTAGTCCCATTCTTTTGGAAAAGTATCGTTCCTTCGACGAAATCCAATTCGCCTTGAAGAAAGGAGAAAGCGATTGTCGATCGATTGTACAGTATTACTTACAAAATATTCAGACGAAGGCGCACCTCAACGCCTTCGTCGAAGTTTATGCCCAATCCGCTCTTGAACAAGCGGCCCAAGTTGACAAGAAAATTGCTTTGGGAACTGCCGGAAAGCTTGCTGGCATGGTGATTGGCATTAAGGATATCCTCAATTACGAGGGCCATCACTGCACTGCTGGGTCCAAAATCCTAGAAGGGTACATTTCCCAATACACTGCCACAGCAGTTCAACGGCTTTTGGATGAAGATGCGATTGTCATCGGACGACTCAATTGCGATGAATTTGGGATGGGTAGTTCCAATGAGCATTCCATCTATGGAAAGGTCTACCAGGAATTAGACCCTACCCGTGTTCCTGGAGGGTCTTCAGGGGGATCGGCAGTAGCTGTGCAGGCCAACTTATGTACGATTTCCTTGGGTACAGATACGGGTGGATCAGTTCGTCAGCCAGCAGCCTTCACAGGGGTAGTTGGGATGAAGCCTACCTACTCACGCGTTTCCCGTTGGGGGCTGATCGCATATGCTTCCTCCTTTGACACCATAGGAGTTTTTTCGACTACTGTTAAGGACAATGCGATGGTCCTTGAGATCATGGCAGGCTTTGACGAGAAAGATAGCACCTCTTCCAAAGAGGCGGTAGCATCCTACAGCAAACTTGATTTTCCGAGAGGGACGGTAAAAATTGCTGTTTTGAAAGAGGCTTTGTATGCAGCGGCATTGCAACCTGAAATCAAACGAAATACTCTGGAAGTAGTCGCAAGGCTAAAAAACAAAGGCTATGACGTTCAAGAAGTTGAATTCCCACTCTTGAACTATGTGCTCCCCACCTATTACATCCTGACTACGGCCGAGGCAAGCGCAAATTTAGCTCGGTTTGACGGAGTGAAATATGGGTATCGAGCTCCGCATGCACAAAACCTGGAGCATCTATACAAAGACAGTCGAAGTGAGGGATTTGGAGAGGAAGTCAAGCGGAGAATTATGCTTGGGACATTCGTACTTTCTGCCAGCTACCACGATGCTTATTTCACTAAGGCTCAAAAGGTTCGCCGAATAATTAAAGAGCTTACTGAGAAATTATTGACAGATTTTGACTACCTTTTACTCCCAACAACTCCAACGACAGCATTTAAATTTGGGGAGCATGGAGACGATCCTGTCTCGATGTATTTGGAAGATTTATTTACCGTACAGGCCTCTGTATCGGGTGTCCCTGCCCTATCCATTCCCAATGGGAAGGATGATTCAGGAATGCCCATAGGGCTTCAGGTGATTGCAAACTCCTTCAAAGAAGCGGAATTGTATGCCTTTAGCCACTTTTTAAGTACCTTGACTTTAAATTAGCCATTTGATGAAAAACATTATTTTAAGACTATTTTTAGCGAGTGTCGCTTGTTTTCTTTCTTTAAATCCTAAGGCATTTTCTCAAGAAAGTAAACTCTCGAATTCAGGCCAGCTAGAGGTGATAATGCCGAACTATCAATACGAGTATATTCCTGATTTCACTTATGAAGAAGTAGCCGGTCGCATCGAGAAGATGGAGTTAGAGATGGACTTTGAATTAAATGACCGCGTTTTTTCATTTATACAATACTTCACCGTACGGAATCGCAATTACCTAAAAATGGTCTTGGCACGGAAGGAGCAGTATTTTCCGATGTATGAAGAAACCATGAAAGACTATGGCATGCCGGTAGAAATTCAAAACCTATCCATCATTGAATCAGGCTTAGATCCAAAAATCAAATCGCGTGTAGGTGCCATGGGATTATGGCAATTTATGCCTGCCACCGGACGGCAATATGGCATGCAAGTCAACCTTGATGTGGATGAGCGAATGGATCCAGAAAAATCTACTGAAGCTGCAGCAAAATACCTGAAGGTTCTTTACAAAATGTTTGGCGACTGGGAAGTAGCCCTTGCAGCGTACAACTGTGGCCCAGGGAATGTTCAAAAAGCGATTCGAAGGTCAGGAGGAAAGAAAACGTTTTGGGGGATCTATGAATTTTTGCCAAGAGAAACACGAAACTATGTCCCTCAATTTCAGGCCATGCTCTATATTCTCAATCATTTGGAAGAGCACAACCTTCGTTTAGAAGAGCCTAGTTACCCTTTGGAATATGACCATGTGAATTTTGACCGAGCGTTAAACCTGAATCGTTTAGCCAATCTTTCAGGAATTTGCTTAGCAGACCTTGAGAAGTTGAATCCTTCAATTAATAGAGGGAATGTTCCAGAATCAAACCGATCCATGGCTATTCGTATTCCCAAGTCAAAATCATTTTTTATTAGAGAAAATTTAGCTTGGCTTGGAGATTCTATCGGAAAGAGCACCCCAATTGTTTTGGACCAAAAAGTCACCACTACGAGCGAGGCGAGTTCCACTCGAATCAGCTACAGAGTAAAGAGTGGTGATATGCTAGGTAAAATTGCCTCTCAACATGGAGTAAGCCTAGAAAAATTAAAAGAATGGAATAAACTCAGGTCCACGGTCATACACACTGGGCAGGTACTCTACATTTATCCGAAGGGACAGCCGGCCACAACAGAGACAAATTCTCGAGCATTGGCACAAAACACTTCTGGTTCAAAAATCTACACGGTTAGACCAGGAGATTCGCTGTGGGTAATTTCACAAAAACACTCCCTCACCATTGACCAAATAAAGAGATTGAACAATCTGAATTCAACCCAAATCAAACCTGGGCAACGCTTGATTGTGGGCTAAAAAAAGGCTTTGTTTTCTAGTTTTTTAAAAAAAATTGAAAAAAAACTAAATCCCTTTTTTACACCTCTTTTTGAAAAAATCCTACTTATGAAAGCAATTAACTTGAGCCTCCTTTCCTTGTGTTTTCTCTTCCTTTTCTCCTGTGAGGAAGGTACTGATTCCAATAGCTCCAAACCCAAGGCAAGAGGATCGATTGGAGAAATCATCCTAGCAATTGATTCTACCAAATGGGCAGGGCCTGTTGGAGAGGAACTTCGAGCAATTTTTGAGGCGGATTTACCAGGGATGATCCGATCCGAATCACTGTTCAAAGTGCATCGGGTAGATCCACGTGCAATGACACGGATGCTAAAAATGTATACCAACCTAGTGTATGTCACTACGTTTGATGATAAAAGAGGAGGAAGCCAAGTAATCAATGGGCAATTTACTCCCGAGTCCAAAGCTAAAGCTGCTGCAGATCCAAGCATCTATTCGCTACGGATGGAAGATGAGTTTGCACAAGGACAAGAAGTACTCTACCTATTTGGAAACAATGAAAAAGAGCTAATCGCAAACCTTCGCAAACACAAGGATCAGCTTCAAAATCTTTTCGAAATCCGTGAAAGAGACCGGTTAGCCAAGGCTCTTTTGGCGCGGAAAAATGCCGCTGCGCAAAGTGATGGACGCAAAAACCTAGGAATAGAAATTATGCCCCCTGTCTCCTATCAGATCGCAAAAACTGTCCCTGGATTCCTTTGGTTAAGACAGCCAACCCCCTCACAAAATAGGCCAGACATCAGTGTATATTTTCATGTTGAAGACTATAAAAGCGAAGAACAAACCTTCCCGGAAAACATCCTCCAACTGCGCGATTCAATCGCAAAGATCCACATTTTTGGAGATCCAGAAGACCCCAACTCCTTCATGACAAGTGAAAAACAAATCCCACCAGTTTTCCGAAACATGGTGATTAATGATAATTTTACAATTGAAATACGGGGCACTTGGAAGACCAACGATCTCAGCATGGGGGGGACTTACCTAGGCTATTTGATGATTGACGAGAAGAAAGGAAAATTGTACTACATGGAAGGCTTTGTATACTTTCCGAACGAACGCCACGCAGACGCGCTTCGAGAAATACAGACCGTCCTCCTCAATACCAACGTGAGTTGGACTGAGTAAAAGGAATATAGACCCAACTTACACTACACATTTATGGCGATTATAATCAGAAAAGAGGACGCATTAAACTACCATAGCCAAGGTTCGCCTGGAAAAATCCAAGTGATTCCTTCCAAGCCAGTCTCCAGCCAATTGGATCTTGCGCTAGCCTATTCCCCAGGAGTAGCAGAGCCTTGCAAGGAAATTGCTGCCGATGTAGAAAATGTATACAAATACACCGCCAAAGGCAATTTGGTAGCCGTCATTTCAAACGGTACCGCAGTTCTTGGATTGGGAGACATCGGGCCGGAAGCCTCAAAGCCTGTCATGGAAGGAAAAGGAGTCCTTTTCAAGAAATTTGCCGGCATTGATGTCTTTGATCTGGAAATAGATGAGAAAGACCCAAAAAAATTAATTCAAATTATTAAGTCCCTAGAGCCCACTTTTGGTGGCATCAATCTAGAGGACATTAAAGCTCCCGAATGCTTTGAGATTGAGCAAACGCTAAAACGAGAGATGAAAATCCCTGTTATGCACGATGACCAGCACGGGACAGCCATCATCACTGGAGCAGCATTACTCAATGCCCTAGAGCTAGTTGGAAAAAATATCGAAGACATCCGGATTGTCGTTAGCGGTGCGGGCGCTGCGGCCATATCTTGCCTTCGCTTTTATTTAGCCTTAGGAGTCAAAAAAGAGCATATTGTGGTGTGTGATACGGATGGTGTCATCCGTACCGATAGGCCAGGATTATCTGGAGAGCGTGTCGAGTTTGCCACCTCCCAAAATTTTAATTCCATCGCCGACGCCATGCCTGGCGCAGATGTATTTCTCGGTCTTTCTGCGGGCAATATCATCTCACCGGACCTCATTCAATCCATGGCTACCAATCCCATTGTGTTTGCGCTAGCCAACCCAGATCCTGAAATTGCCTACGAAATTGCCCTTTCTGCGCGAGAAGATGTGCTTATGGCTACTGGGCGTTCAGACCACCCCAACCAAGTCAATAATGTCTTGGGATTCCCCTACATTTTTAGAGGTGCACTAGACGTTCGGGCCACGACAATCAACGAAGAAATGAAGCTTGCCGCAGCAAAAGCGATTGCCAAGCTTGCCAAAGAACCTGTTCCCGAAATTGTGACCAAAGCCTATGGAGAGAGCAATCTAAGTTTTGGAAGGTTTTATTTGATTCCTAAACCATTAGACCCACGTCTCATCACCACCATCGCTCCAGCTGTAGCCAAAGCAGCTATTGAATCAGGAGTAGCAAAAAAAATCATTACCGACTGGGACGCCTACGAAGTTGAGCTCCAGAAACGAATAGGTATTGACGAGCGCTTAATGTCTATCGTCATCGGAAGAGCAAAAAAAGATCCAAAGAGAGTGGTTTTCGGTGAGGCTGATAACCTCAAAATTTTGAAAGCAGCGCAACTTATTTTCGATGAGAAAATCGCGATCCCAATCCTCTTGGGCAACCGGGAACGAATTTTGGGATTGATTGAGGAAAACTCACTAGACCTCGAAGGTGTGAGTATTATCGATCCCTTCGAAGAACATAAGCTGAATGAGAAATTTGGTAAAATCCTCGCCAAAAAAAGACAGCGTAAGGGTATGACCTTAACCGATGCAAACAGGTTGGTGAAGGAACGCAATTATTTCGGTGCCTTAATGGTCGAAACTGGGGAAGCAGATGCCTTTATTTCAGGACTTACCCGCGATTACCCAAAAACCATCCTTCCTTCCCTACAAACTATTGGAGTTAAAAAAGGAGTCAATCGAGTAGCAGGCATGTATATCATGAACACGCCACGAGGTCCTTATTTCTTTGCAGATGCCACCGTTAATCTCAACCCTACAGCTGAAGAACTCGTGGAAATCATTGGACTCACCGCTACAGCAGTGAAATTTTTTAATATGGTGCCACGGATCGCACTGCTCTCTTATTCCAATTTTGGGTCTGCTCAGGGAGATATCCCCTCGAAAATGTCCAAAGCTACTGCCTTGGCCAAAGAAAAATATCCAGACTTAATTATCGAAGGTGAAATGCAGGCAAATGTGGCCCTGAACCAAGAAATTCAAAAGGAAATCTATCCGTTTTCCGCCCTATCACAAAAAGGGAAGGAAGTAAATACACTTATTTTCCCCGATTTGGCTTCTTCAAACATCGCTTACAAGCTTCTGGCTGAACTTGGAAACGCAGAGGCAATCGGTCCTATCCTGTTGGGTATGAATAAACCCGTTCATATTTTGCAGCTCGGAAGCTCCATCCGCGAAATCGTAAATATGGTAGCCATCGCCGTAGTGGATGCCCAATCCAGTAAAGAAAGATTATGATAGATTACCTGAGTGGAAAATTAGTTCATAAAGACCCAACCTATATTCTTATCGACGTAGGGGGTATCGGCTACCATGTCAAAATCTCCCTACAAACCTACACGGCCATCAAGGATCAGGAGCAATTGCGAATCCTCACCTACCTCCATATCAAGGAAGATGCCCATACCTTATACGGATTCAAGGAAGAACAAGAAAAACGACTCTTTCTCCTTCTCACCTCCATCAATGGCGTAGGCCCAAGCACAGGGCTCATGATCCTATCTTCCTTGACAAGCTCTGAAATCGAACAAGCTATTCTTTCTGGTGATGTGGCTACTATTCAAGCAGTTAAAGGGATTGGAACCAAAACTGCCCAGCGAATTATCTTGGAATTGAAAGACAAGGTTGGCAAATCTGGAAGTGGGGAAATTACCGCTCCTTTAGGATTTCTAAATGGAGGCAATAAAATCAGAGAAGAAGCGTTACAAGCTCTAGTCACTTTAGGTTTTCCAAAAGCTGTGGCAGAGAAAAATATTGCCCTGGTACTCAAAAAGAGTGGTGGAACTATCTCCCTAGAAGAGCTCATTAAGGCATCGTTAAAAACTTCTTAATTTCCACTGAATTGAAGGTTCAGGACTTACGTATCTTTTTGATAAATCCAATTGGGGGGATCACCATTCTTCTTGGATTATTCCTTGCCTTTATTCCCATCAGTACCCTTCAAGCCCAACAAACACCTAGTCCCAAGTCACGGATTGATTCGTTAAACGAACGAAGATTAGCCCCCTCTTTTTTACTTTGGCAAACTAGAAGAACCTCTCCGCTCTATCCTTACCGGAATCCATTTTTGACCCAAAAATCTCCATTTTTTCCTACTTCTCCAGTAAACAGAGAAGTTCAAGTCTTGATGGACTCCACCCTAAAATATCAGGTAGTGGATCAATTGGATAGCACTCGACTAGGTAACCAACAGGAATACGAGTTTGATAAATTCTCACAACTACAAGAATTTCAGGTTAGGCAGGATTACTGGAAAACCCGCTCTCGAGGAATAGATGGGGAAAGTGCCGTTGAAGGGAGAAGGCTCATTCCACCTATCACGATGAGTCCTACATTTGACCGCATCTTTGGGGGCGATTCGATTAACATCATCCCAACAGGCTACGTCAACCTTGATTTCGGCGCCATATTCCGAAGGATAGATAACCCCACTATTCCTATCCGCCAGCAAAAAAATGGGAATTTCAACTTTCAGCAGCAAATTCAAATGGCTGTCAATGGAAATCTTGGACAGAAGCTAAAGATTGGAGCCAATTTTGACTCCAACAACTCTTTTGATTTTCAAAATCAACTCAAGCTAGAGTATGATGGATTCGATGAAGACATCATCCAGTCCATCGAACTCGGAAATGTAAGTTTACCCATCCAAAATCGACTCATTCAAGGCGCTCAAAACCTCTTTGGGGTCAAAACAGAAATGAAGTTTGGTAAGCTCAACGTCACTGCCGTAGCATCCACACAACGAGGAAGACGAGATAACTTGGTGATTGATGCGAACGGACAAGGCCGAGCATTTGATATCCAAGCCTCTAAATACGATGAAAACCGCCACTTCTTTCTCAGTCACTTCTTCAGAGAAAATTACGAACGCTGGTTGAAAGGACTTCCTCAGGTGACCTCTGGCGTCAACATCACCCGCGTAGAAGTATACGTAATGAACCGGGCAACGAATACCGAAACGCTCCGGAATTTTGCTGCATTTATGGACCTTGGAGAAGGCAAGGTACTACTCAATCCAAGCAATCCAGCAATTGGATCAGGTATTCCCAATAGCCCCGCGAGCAATGCTGCCAACCGACTGTATGCGAGCATCAATGGAAAGCCAAGTTATAGGCCCTTCGATTCTGGAGCTCGAGCCTTGGAGGGGGATTTAGGAATAAAAAAGGGTGTAGACTTTGAACAAATCAATGGTGCACGAAAACTTGACCAAACAGAATATTTTTTTAACGGTCAGCTGGGATTCATTTCCCTCTTTCGAAGATTGCAAAATGACGAGGTAATTGCAGTTTCCTACGAATACACCTACAATGGGCAAGTATTCAAAGTGGGTGAACTCACCGAAGACTACCAATCTAGAGGGGAAGATGAACTGATTTTCTTGAAGCTCCTCCGTCCTGCACGCATCAATACCCGGGTACCAACTTGGGATTTGATGATGAAAAATATCTACAGCCTCAATGCCAGCCAAGTGGAACGGGATGGATTTCAATTGCAAGTGATCTACCGAGACGACCGCACCGGATTAGACAATCCATCGCTCCTTGAAGGCACCAAGGTTAAAGATATCCCCTTGATTCGCCTGACAGGCTTGGACAACCTAAATCCGCAAAACGACCCCGCCCCAGATGGGAACTTTGACTTTGTGGAAGGAATTACCATGCTTTCAGATCGAGGCCTACTCATCTTTCCGGTCCTTGAGCCTTTTGGATCTAACCTTGCACGAAAATTCAACCCTGATGAACGAGTACTTCAAGAAAAATACGTCTACGATACCCTCTACCAAACAACACAAGCAGATGCTGAGCTAGTCACTCGGCTCAACAAATTTTTTATCAAAGGAAGGCTTACGGCTGGATCAGCAAGTGAGATTCAACTTCCTGGATTAAATATCTCACCAGGATCCGTGACGGTACAAGCAGGGAATATTCCACTTACCGAAGGGGTAGACTTCACGATCGACTACAATGTGGGACGACTAGTGATCATCAATGATGCCATCCTCCAATCTGGCAAACAAATCAATGTCAGCTTTGAGAAAGCAGACCTAGTTTCCTTTCAAACCAGAAGTTTACTTGGTACGCGTTTGGATTACATCGCCAATAAAAAACTAACCCTAGGAGGTACCTTCCTATTTCTAAACGAGCGTCCGAATGTCTCTCGTATCGCGACGGGCAACGAAACGCTCCGAAATAGCCTTTGGGGATTAGATGTCAACTACAACAGTGAATCGCGTTTTCTAACCAAATTGGCAGATGCACTGCCCTTCACCGATACAAAGGAAAAATCACTCGTGCAGTTTAATGCAGAGTTTGCCCACCTTCTTCCGGGAACTTCCAATACCGTGAATGGAGATGCCGCCTCTTATATTGATGACTTTGAAGCAGCCGTAACTCCCTTCTACCTTGGTGCACAAGCCAATCAAAATTGGAAGTTAGCTTCGACTCCAAAGACCGCCGACAACCGATTTGATCTGAGCAACCAAACTGAGGATAACCTCGGCAGTAGCTACCGCCGCGCCCGATTAGCCTGGTATAATATTGACAATATTTTTTACCGAGATGGAGGTCAAGGTGTGCCCACCAACATTACGGTTCAAGACCGTCGGAATCACTATGTAAGGCGAGTTATCCCTCAGGAGATTTTCAAAAATCAAGACCGAGAGGTGATCCTTGTCCCACAACCCTTGTTTGAGCTTGCTTTCTTCCCTCAGGAACGAGGGATGTACAATTACAACCCTGGACTGACAGCGGAGGGCTTATTGGCCAATCCAAGACAAAACTATGGTGGCATCACTAGAGCCATCACCACTGAGGTTGATTTTGATCGAACCAATATTGAGTATGTAGAATTTTGGTTGATGGACCCCTTTCTTCCTGGCGAGAATGGAAAAGTTCTGGATGGAGTTTTCAACCAGAATAATACCACCGGAGGAAAACTATTCCTAAACCTTGGGGATATATCAGAAGATGTAATCAAGGATGGAAGCCATGCCTTTGAAAATGGTCTTCCTGCTGATGGAAATCCTACCGAAACTTCTGCCAACGAATGGGGTAGAATTACACGTCAACAATTTTTGCTTCCTGCATTTGATAACTCCGCCAGCGCTCGAGTCAATCAAGATGTGGGCTTCGATGGACTCAAGAATGAAGAGGAAGCCACCTATTTCAAAGGAAGATTTTTAGATCGACTAAGCATCTCTTCTGCTGCGAAAAATGCATTGACACAAGATGTTTCTGCCGATGGCTTTCAATACTACCTGGATTCTAAATTTGACCAGGCCAACACCAAGATTCTGGAGCGGTACAAAAAATTCAATGGAAACGAGGGCAATACCCCAGTTTCAGCTGATCAAAACCTCCCCTACACCCCTTCTGGAACGAATACTCCAGACAATGAAGACCTGAATACAGACAACACGATCAACGAACTCGAGAATTATTACGAGTATGAAATCGACTTGCGCCCGGGTCAACTCAAGGTAGGAAACAACTACATCGTAGATCAGGTAACCCATACCGAAGGGGGAGAGAAAGTCAACTGGTACTTATTCCGTATTCCTGTACGCCAGCCAGATCGAATTCAAGGAGATATCTCTGGATTCAAATCCATCCGCTGGATACGAACTTATCTAACCGACTTTCAGCAGCCAGTAGTGCTTCGAATGGCCGAATTTAGAATGGTCGGCAGCCAATGGAGAACCTTCCAAGAATCGCTTTTTGAACGCGGCTTTTTTCAGTTGCCAGAGCCTGACAACTCTAACCTGACAGTAGATGTGGTAAACATAGAGCAAAATGCACAGGGAAGTGAGACCTCCAGTCCCTATGTATTGCCTCCAGGAATACAGCGTGATCGAGACAACACCTCAGTTGTAGAGCGTAGACTCAACGAACAATCCCTCCGCCTTTGTGTAGAAGATTTGGCACCGAAAGATGCTCGGGCCGTATTCAAAAATATCAACATTGACTTGGTTCAATATGAGCGGATCAAACTGTTTTTTCATGCGAATAGTGAAGATGCACGTGATGGAGAAGTATCCGCTTTCTTGAGATTGGGAACAGATTACACCGATAACTACTATGAGATTGAGGTTCCATTGAAAATATCCTCCTTAGGAAGTAATGACCCACGAATCGTTTGGCCTGAGGAGAACGAAATCGATATTGCCATTCAGGAAATTGTGGGCCTCAAAGCAGAGCGGGACAATACCCAATCACCTTTGACCCTACCCTTCAGTAAAATTATCCGCCAATACAAGGTAACGGTGATGGGCCGACCAGAGCTCAATCAAGTACAAGGGATGATGATTGGTGTTCGAAATCCAGGAACTGGCATCGGATCATCCAAAAGCATTTGCCTTTGGGCCAATGAACTCCGTGTTACTGGATTTACTAAGACCAATGGCTGGGCAGCCAATGCCTACCTCAATACCAAGATTGCGGATGTTGCAGTAGTCTCTGCTTCCATTCGCCATAATTCCATTGGATTTGGGGGCTTGGAAACCAAACTCTCCCAGCGCAGCCGCCAAGCAACTACCAATTACGATATCTCCACCAATGTGGAAGTAGACAAGCTCCTTCCAAAGGGACTGGGGGTAAGCATACCGCTGTATTTTTCAGTTGAAAACTCATCTACGCGCCCAGAATATGACCCACTTAACCCTGACGTGCCCTTTGAAGTTGCCTTAGATAAGTTTGCAAATTCTGCAGACAAGGAAGCCTACCGCGATATCACCATGGATCAATTGTCGCGAAAGAATATCAGTTTGAACAATGTACGGAAACTGAAAAAAAACCAGGATTCCCCAAGCCGCATTTACGATCTTTCCAATTTGGCTTTTTCCTATGCCACGGGTACGGTTACACAAACCAATGCACAACTGCAGAACTACAACTTCAAAACAAACAAAGGAAATGTGACCTACAGCTACCAACCAAAGGAGCTAAAAATCGCTCCCTTTGAAAAGTTTGAGGGCATGAATAGCCCTTACCTGAAGCTCATCAAGGACATAAACCTCAACCTATCGCCTACCCTACTTTTGGCGCGAATGGATGTAGATCGAAGATTTACAAGGACTCAATACCGCAATGACCAACTTAGCACAGCAGGAGTTGACCCCTTATTTCAAAAGTCCTTCTTCATGAATCGCTCTTTTAATATCAATTGGGATCTTTCTTCGAGCCTCCGGGCCGAACTCGCAGCCAATGCAGCAGCGGTCGTGGATGAACCTGAGGGAGACCTAGACACACAAGCAAAGATTGATTCCGTTAAAGCCAACTTCCTTCGATTTGGCCGTGCGACCAATTACAATCATTCTGCCACCATCAATTACACCTTACCTTTTGGCAAGCTTCCGATCACCGACTGGATACAAACGGACTATCGAAACCTGAGCACCTACACCTGGCAAACAGGTGCCATCGGACAGCGAGATACCTTGGGTAATGTGATCCAAAATACGAGGGAGCAAACCCTATCGGGCAAGTTGGATCTGATCAAGCTATACAATAAAAGCAAGTCCCTCGCAGCCATCAATGCCCCCAAGAGGCCAAGTATCCCCGGTAGACCTAGCACAAATGCAAGCGATACCATCGGTACTCCGCTCACGAGAAGCATCCTTAAGTTAGCCATGCTTTTGAAAGAAGTCACCTTCAACTATGGTATCATTGAAGGTACATTCCTGCCTGGATACATGCCGAATACAGGCCTCCTAGGTATGGATAGAGCCTGGGAAAACCCTGGCTGGGCCTTTGTTTTTGGTAGCCAAAATCCAACCCTTCGGTACACACTAGGACAAAATGGGAACATGGCCCCAAGTCCAGAATTAACCCAGAGTTTCCGACAAAATAAAGCGATCAATCTCTCCATTAAGGGATTGGCAGAGCCTATTCGTGACTTTAGAGTAACCTTGGAAGCCAATAAACGAGAAATCGGAGATTACAGTGAAATCTTTAGAAACAGTGTAGATATTCCGGGCAACTTCCAGTCGCTTAGTCCAAGTCGAATGGGTTCCTACAGTATCTCCACCATCCTAATTGGAACCACCTTTGCGAAAAGTAATGACCGAAACGAATCGTCCTTATTTACTGACTTTGAGAATTTCAGGGCCATCTTCAAACAACGCTTAGATCAACAAGCTACTGAAGCTGGGCAATTTCCCATTAATGGACAGGATGTCTTGATCCCTTCCTTCTTGGCGGCATATCGAGGCCAAGACCCTTCTACTGCTAATTTGAATCCCTTCCCAAAAACACCTTTACCAAACTGGCGCGTGGATTACCGAGGGCTTTCTCGATTAAAAGGGCTCAGCGAACTCTTCAGTAGCATCAACCTTACGCATGCCTATAGCTCTACCTACGATGTCAGCAACTTCTCCAATTCCCTTCAATACCAAAAAGGTTTGGAATTATTTAACACGCTACAACGGATTCAACGACCTAACCTCACCAATCTAGAAGGACAGTTCATCCCAATCTACATTTTGAATCAGGTAGTGTTAACCGAACGATTTGCTCCCCTTATTGGGGTGGATGTCTTGACCAAACAGCGAATGAATATTGCTGTGAACTACAACAGAGAGCGCAATTTGGGCTTGAATTTTTCTAATTCACAGATTACTGAGCAGTCCAGCAGTGATTTTGGATTGACACTCTCCTACACCAAAGCGGGAGTAAAAATTCCATTCAAAATTGGTGGCCGACAGAAAGTATTAAAGAATGATCTGCAAATGCGTCTGGATACGAAGGTTGGAAACACGCAACAGGTGCAGCGAAAAATCGAAGAAAAAGCAACTGTGACGAACGGAAACTTCAATTTCCAGTTTAGACCCACGCTCAGCTATGTCATCAACCGTAGCTTGAATTTGACACTCTATTTTGAGCGAACAGTCAATGACCCACGCGTAACCACCGCCTATAGAAGGTCGAATACTGCTTTTGGAGGACAATTGAGATTTAATTTATCCCAATAGATTTCAAACTATCCCGAATCCTTTTAATTTTGAGAGAATTAAAAAAATCATCATGAATTTTCCAGCAGAACTTAAATACACCAAAGACCACGAGTGGGTCAAAATCGATGGAGATATTGCCACCATTGGGGTAACCGACTTTGCCCAGAAAGAGTTGGGAGACATCGTATATGTGGAAGTAGAAACCATAGGAGAAACTCTTGAAGCAGGAGAAGTATTTGGGACTGTAGAAGCAGTAAAAACTGTTTCTGACCTATTTATGCCGGTTACTGGAGAGATCCTTGAATTCAATGGTGAACTAGAATCCTCTCCTGAACATGTCAATGATTCTCCGTACACCGATGGTTGGATGGTAAAAGTGAAACTTACCGGAGCACTTCCAGCAGACCTTTTGGATGCGGAATCCTACAAAAACCTTATTGGCGAATAAAGAATCATGCGTCGGATAGTCTGGTTTGGGGTATGGCTGAGCGCCTGTGCTGTAGCCATGCTTACACCAGGAAGTTCCTTGCCAGATGTATTGGTGTTTAGTTTTCAGGATAAAATCATCCATTTCATCCTCTTCCTTGTACTTGCATACCTAGGAATGGGTGTGGGCATCAAAGAGAAAGTGGAAATTTGGAAGAAAAAGCGACTTTGGATGAACTTCTTTCTGTTGTCTTTTTTACCGAGCATTATTTTAGAAACCGCTCAACACCTAATTCCCAACCGAAGCTTTGAATTAAATGATCTAATTATCAATGTATTAAGTGTTATTTCAGGATTATTTGGATATTTATATCGTCCTTCTTGTAAATTCATTTTGGATTAATCTCTGATAATTCTTACACTTGCTGAAGAAAATAAAACCGATTGACCTTAAATAAACAAAATTCACCATGGAAGCAAAAAAGACTCCTAAAGCTGACTTGAACAAAAGTGTAGGTATGTTTACCAACTTGGGTCTTGCAGTAGCAGTTGGTCTCACTCTTGTTGCTTTCGAATACAAGTCTTATGACGATAGCGCTTTAAAAGATTTAGGCGCTGTATCAGACAGTTTCGAAGACATTTTAGATGTGCCCATCACTCAACAGCCGCCGCCACCACCACCACCACCACCAATGGAGCAGCCTGTAATCCAAGAGATTCCAGATGAGGTGAAAATCGAAGAAAAAATCGATGTGAACTTTGACATGAACGTTAAAGAAACCACGGTAATCAAAGAAGTTGCCATCAAAGAGGTAGTAATCGAGGAAGAAAAAGCCGATGTTATCTTTGACGTAGTAGAAACACAGCCTAACCCTCCTGGGGGAATGTCTGGCTGGAACAAATATCTTTCTGACAACCTAAAGTATCCAACCCAAGCTAGAAGAATGGGCGTAGAAGGTACAGTAATTGTGGTTTTCGTTATTAACACCGATGGATCCATTCAAGACGTTGAAGTTTTGAGAGGTATCGGAGGAGGTTGCGATGAGGAAGCAGTAAAAATCGTTAAAGCCGCTCCTAAGTGGGATCCGGGTAAGCAAAGAGGTAAGGCAGTTCGTACGCGAATGAGACTACCTATCCGATTCAAACTAAGCTAATAAAAAGACCCGATTGAATCGGGTCTTTTTTTTGTGCGTTTTACTCCGGATTTATCCCTTTAAAAAATAGAATCAAAAAGGCCCCGCATATGTGCGGGGCCTTTTTGATTACAGCACATTTAAAGATTGTTCCTTTATTTTCTCTAGCTCATCCTTCATTTGGATTACTAATTTTTGGATGCCGGCATCGTTGGCCTTTGAACCGATGGTATTGATCTCTCTCCCTATTTCCTGGCTGATAAAACCAAGCTTCTTCCCTTGACTTACCTCAGTTTCCATGGACTTGGAAAAGTAGTCTAGGTGGGTATCCAATCGCACTAGCTCTTCGTTGATGTCTATTTTTTCAAAATAATAAATCAATTCTTGCTCAAACCGATTCGCATCAAAGGCATGTTCGTCCATCCATTGCGAGAAGTGTCCACGTATCCTAGATTGAATTTTTTCCTTTCGCACTGGTTCCTCTACTTTGATGGCCTGCCATCCCTGTCGGATTAGGTCAATGTTTTCCTGCAATTTGACAAAAAGAGCTGCTCCCTCGTCCACACGGAATGCCTCACAGCGAATCAATGCTTCTTCTAGAACTAACTTCACCTGATTCCAGTCGTCAGTATCCTCTCGATCTAGGGTCGTGCTCACCATCACCTGGGGAGCTTGTAGTGCTAGTTTAAACAAATCAGTAGACTTCTCCCCCACAGACGCTGCAAGGTGCTCAAAAGTAGCATAATAGGTTTTGAACAGATCCTCATTGAGCTGAATGGGTAAGCTCTGGTTTCCCTTAATCAAAAAATCTATCGAGACACTGACTTTACCACGGTCTAAAATGGTCTGCACCCGATTTCTGATTTCAGCCTCCTTATCTGCAAATTGTCTTGGACTCCGAATGGAAAGGTCTAGCATTTTAGAGTTGAGCGTGCGGACTTCTACTTGGATGACCAGGTGCTCATTCTCAAATCCGGCTACCCCGTAGCCAGTCATGGATTTGATCATACGATTAAGCTTTAGAAATTATACCCCAAAGTAAAGTAAAATTTCAAGTCTTCGGTTTTATAATTTCGAACGGGCCTAGCTACATCAAATTTGATGTAATAATTCATCAGCACTGTTCGTAAGCCAGCCCCATAGCTTTGAAGCCAAGGGTTGTTGAAATTATTCAATACAATCACAAAAGGAGATCCACTGGTATTGATCACTTCTGTATTCTGATCATTGACCTTTTCCCAAGGTGCAGCATCGTTCCATGCAGAGCCTACATCATAGAAACCCACGAGCTGAAAGTTTTTTACAAAATTGGAAGTAATTGTTCCGCGCGTCAAATAGGAAAATAAGGGGAGCCTCAATTCGGTAGAAAAAGTAAGTGCATTTCTCCCTCGGATCTCATCGTAATCAAAACCTCTTAGATCTATAAAATCAGCAAAAAGCAAGTTGGAATTCTCAATCCCATTTGGATTTCGAACTGGTGATGGCTCAGGCCGGTTGGCAGGTGGGCTGTAGAAACTATTAAACATCCAATTGTCCATCCCTCCTACCAAGTACGTTTGTGGGTTTGATCCCATAAATGAACCAAAGTAGAATTTGGAAGCAAGAACAATGTTTTTGTGTATTTTCTGGTAATTCCGGAGGTCAACATACAGGTTACTGAAAGAACGATCCCCGTAATTCAGCCCTTGGTAGTGCTGAAAACCCACCTTGCCTTTGGTACCAGTAAAGGAATACAAGCCCATAGGTTCGGTTCGGTCATACACATATTCTACCTTTCCTCCAGCATAGGAAACTTGCAATTGATTTAATTCAGGTATTTTGCTGTATATCAACGAATCCTCATTCAGGTTGAAATACTGCGTTTTGGCTAAAAAAGGGGCTGCGTACACGCGAGAGTGAATCGTGAGTGGATAGGAAACTCCTGCCTCCGTTTTGGTAAGCACGTATTTCTGGAAACTAAAGTCTCCATCTGTTACTCGGAGTGTTTTTCGGTCGTACCTGCCTCGGAAGTCAAGTCGCGATTTTAGGTATTCGTATTCAAACCAGATATCTCCGCCAGAATCAAAGTCCAAGGAGGTCATGATCCCTCCCATAAAGAGGTGATTATCCAATATATCGGTCATCTTGCCTTGAAGGCTTATACCAAAGCCGCGAAGAGGATCTACCACAAAACGGGAATTGATATGGTTGGTAAAGAATTCAGTTTCCATGGCTCGAGGCCCTGAAACCATCTTTTGTAAATTTTGCTTACGGAAGGTTTCCAATAGATTAGTCTTCCCTCCATCGGTATTGGCTGCCACTGCACCAGTTGTAGATTGAATTTTGGCAGGAATAGTATCAAAAGTATAGTTTTCGGTATTCACCCCTCTTCTGGTTTCAAATCGCAGTCGATCGGTGGTCAAGGAAGAAGTTTTTTGAGAAATGGTATCCAGGGAAGGAATAGGAACCACAAGTTCAGGACCTGCTTGCTGTTCCTGCTTGGCTCGAGTAGCTTGCTGCGTTTTGGCCTCAAGGATCCTTCGCGCAGCAAGGCGTTCGTTTAATTCTTTCGCTTGAGCCAATTGAATCCTAGGCGTACTTGGAGTAAATTGATCCACACCCAAATAGGAGTCTATAAAAAGCTCGGATTCTTTTCCATTCCGTACAGCATAGGCTACCTTATTCATTCTAGAATTCACATCAAACACTTCGATGCTCGTATCAAAGGCAGAAATCTGGGTAGAAACCTGGTTTCCAATATTATGCTTCATTAGATTGGATATCCCACTCAAATCACTCAAAAAAACTAGGTTGTTGGAATTGAGCATTCTAGGACGCGTATTTTTACTATTCGCGTTAGTCAGCTTTGTATTTACAGTGGTGTCCTTTAGAATCTGAATTCTATAAAGATTGTATTGCTCTGGAAAATTGGTTAAAACTGGTGCTTTCTGCATGACAGAGTCGGGCAATTCCAAAAAATTACTGGAATAAATAATCGTCGAATCATTTAGAAAAACAGGGGTGAGCTCGTCAAAAACATTGTCCGTTAGGCGATTTCCCTGCCCTCTTACATTCAGTGTGTAGAGATCTGTCTTGCCATTAGAAATAGCAGAAAGAACCATATTCCTCCCAGATTCATTAAAGTCAAAACTCAGAATTTGAGTGATATTACGCAGAAAAACCTTGTCTTGCGAGGAGCCATCCAAGGAGAGTTGTCTCAAGGTGGTAAAGCCACGCTTGAATGTGGCGATCGCTAAAGTGGCTGAATCCCTCCAAGCAATTACTGGCGCATGCAAGTTGGGCGGGAGCTCCTCGTGCTTAGATCCACCCTGATAGATCCGCTGTTCTTGCCCTGAGGTAAGTTCACGGACCCAAACCGTAGCTTTGCCCGCATTGTTGAGCACATAGGCTAGATGGATGCCATCTGGGCTAAACTTCACGTCGGTGATCGCTCCATCTACGCGAGAAGAAGTGCTGGCAATGGAATTTTTTGAATCTAAGGTTTTGAAACTGCTGTAAACCGGCTCATTGACTTTTAAATAGAATTGCTGCCAATCGGTGAGAAATGATTTGATATTGACACCAATTGTATTGGCAACGCTATTTTCCTCACTTCTATTGATTCGAGAAAGGTTGAGGATGCTGGAAACATATCTCCTCCCATATTTTTCTGAAATGTAATTCCAGATGGACTGCCCAATAAGGCCAGCCTCCAAATCAGTCAGCGTATGGAGCTTAGGGTTAGGGGTATTTTTAAGGTATCGGCGGATGTAATCGTCCATTTCCCTACTCCAGCCCTTGGCAAGGTAAAGCGCAATCCCATCTACATACCAATCTGGAAAATTAGTGATCAGATTGGCTTGAAAAGCATCGGCAACGGAAGCTCCATACAGCATCTCACGGACAATGACCTTGGAGGTGGCAAAAAGTAAATCCTGTTTAAACAAATCCATACGCCCTTTGAAAGCTACCTCTGCGACAAGACGAGTAAACTTGGTTTGTCCCTCTTCGGTATACTGCTCCACATTGAGATCTAAGTTGCTCTGAAGGCGCTCTTCCGGTGAATTGTACAGGTATATTCGGGGCTTGGTGTAGGCTACATAGCCAATATTTTGAGTCAACTTATTAAATTCGGACTCTAAAAACTCAATTGCCATCTTGGCATTCACTCCACCTTTATCGTAGTAGTACACTTCAAAATTGGATGAAGTATAATAATACCATTTAAACTCCTTGTGCTGAACCCGGTTTTTACCGAAGCGCTCTTGGTCAAATTGAGCCCATGCTTCCGTCACGCCGCCAAGGAGGATGATTAAAAAAAGGTATCGAAATACACGCATTCGCATTTCCAACGATAGAGTTAGGTTTTAAATATACTTAAAATACCGTGAGATCGATACTTCCTCTGGTAGAGGTTGATCTTCTAGAAGAAAATCTCGCATGACCGCACTAAAATAAGGAACTAAAGATACTCCCTTAGCGCCAAATCCATTAAAGATGTAAACGCTTTGTGCTTCAGGATGTTTTCCTAAAAATGGTTTTCTGTCTTTTGTCGCAGGGCGAATCCCCACCTTATGCACACAAACCTCTTGAACAGGCACACGAACGACTTCAGTTAATTTATCCAATAGCTCTTTTTGGGCTGTTGCTGTCGGTCCTAACTCCAAATCATGCCAAGTATAGGTTGAACCAACCCTGAAATTTCCATTTGCCAAAGGCACGCGAAAAACTCCCCGATTGACAATATAAGGTGGGGAAAAATCCTGCTTCAGTTCTAAAATCTCTCCCTTAACCGGCGCGAAAGGTAAAAATGAAAAAAATCGTGAGCGCATCGCACCCAAACCATTGCAATAAATGAGTGCCTTGGCCTTGATCTGCCCATAGCTCCAGCTTCCCTCACTTTCCTGTACCAATTTTTCTTCCTTGAACTCTTCCTCAAATAATCTATTCCCGAAATAAGTCGCCATCCCCTCCAAAAAAGTAGGGATGTCTAGCCATCCAGAAAGCTGAAGCATCACCCCTCCAAAAGGATCTTTGAGGTTTGCATGCTGACTCTCGATTTCAATTTTTTGAACAAAAGGCTGTATTGCAGGATCACTCGAATGTCCCATCCATTCATTTTGCTCTTCAATGGATAGGAAAGGACGATAAATGGGTTGGAGGGTGAGAAATTTTTTTCCCGTCACCTCCTCCAACTCTTGGTAAAATGGAGCAATCACGGGAAATAAGAGTTCCCCCTTCCAGGTTTTGACCATTTTCCTTCCAGTAACAGGATTGAATAAACCGGCCGCCACCTGGCTACTTTGGTTCCTTGCCGGCTGATCCAGTAGCACCACTTTTTTACCTTCTTGAATTAATCGATAGGCCAAGGCAGAGCCAGCCAATCCTTGTCCAATGATTAAAAAATCAATTTCCATGTCCTAAATTAAGCCCATAATTCTTTACTTTGCTTTAATCTCTTTGACTTTTCACATGCTTCACATCAAGTGCTTCACTTTCAACCCTTTTCAAGAGAATACCTACCTCCTTTACGATGAGGAGAGCGTTGCCACGCTGATTGATCCAGGTTGCTACACTCAAGAAGAAAGAAGTGAATTAGAAGCATTTATCCAGGTGGAGGGCTTGCAAGTCACCCAACTGTTGAATACACACTGTCATATCGATCATGTGCTTGGTAATGCCTGGGCCATGGACCGATTTCAAATCTCCTTACAAATTCATGCCTTGGAAGTTCCGGTCCTGAAATCAGTGGAAGTGTATGCGCCCAACTATGGCTTTCGAGACTATGTTTCGTCTACGGCAAGCTCATTCCTAATAGAAGGTCAAGAAATTCAGGTCGGCAAAGAAAAATTAAGCTGCCTTTTCGTTCCAGGACATGCACCAGGGCACTTGGCGTTCTACCATGAAGCTAGCAAGCGCTGCATTGCAGGTGACACACTATTTCGAGGGAGTATTGGCCGCACCGACTTGCCGGGCGGTAACCCGTCTCTGCTTTTGGAAAAGATCAAATCCCAACTATTTGTGCTACCTGAAGAAACCATTGTTTTTCCAGGCCATGGCCCAGAAACAAGCATTGGTTATGAGAAAAAAAACAACCCATTTGTAGGTCTAAAAGCACACTCATGAACCTAAAAGCACAGCTCCCCAACTTCATCACGCTACTGAATCTCCTTTCTGGAGTCATGGGAATCATTTGGGTTCTAGAAGGAGAGCTGCTCTACGGGGCTTACTTTGTGCTCCTCTCTGCAACTTTTGACTTTTTTGATGGCTTTGCAGCCCGATCATTGAAGGTTCAAAGTGACATGGGGAAAGAGTTGGACTCTTTGGCTGATGTGGTATCCTTTGGCGTATTGCCAGGAATCCTCTTGTATACCCTCACCAAGACACAAACTGATTCTCAATTTCTTCCTTTCCTTTGCCTGATCATCCCCTTGTTGTCTGCTTATAGACTTGCTAAATTCAATCTGGATACCCGTCAAAGCGATCGATTTATTGGCTTGCCTACTCCTGCGAGTGCACTGTTCCTAACCACCCTTCCACACCTGGCTGCCAAATGGCCTGAGATGGCCACCTGGCTAAACAGCCCCATAGCACTGGTAGTGATTGCTTGGATTACTAGTTTACTCTTGGTTGCAGAACTTCCACTGATTGCTTTAAAGTTTAAAAATTCCAGCTTAACAGACAATTCATACCGGTATGGATTGCTAGTTATCGGGGCAGTTTGCTTGATTTGGCTTCAGCTTGCTGGCATTCCCTTGGTGATTCTTGCCTACCTCCTACTATCAGGGATTGAAAACGTTTTTAGTAAAAAATGAGCAAGCAAAGCTGTGCCCTATTGATTTTTTTGGGACTATTTTGCCAAACAGCCTTCTCCCAAACGTATCGCTTCACCACGAGCGTTACTGAGGCGGGGGTCTACAAAGTCAGCAGCGATCAAGCACGGAAACTTGGTTTTGCAAGTTTGGAGGAAGTAGCCATTTACGGGTATCCAGGCATGCTTCCACAAGTCCTGGATTCGACGCAGTTACGGCCTCAAGAAATTCCTTCTTGGCTCCAGGATAATCAGCTCTATTTTTATTTAGCAGGGCCACATAGTTCTGAGTTTACCAAAGATGGAGAGCTAAGCTATTCCCATCACCTATACACCGATACCCTTCGCTATGTATTGGCTAAAAAAACAGCTCCAAAGAGGATAGTAGGAGCAAGCGGTTCTGCCAACACCCCTTCCACCCTTTCCGTTTGGTACCAGCTTCTAGCGGTCAAAGAAGAAAAAATCAACCTTCTCAACTCGGGAAGATCCTGGTATTCGTTACCCATACGCCAAGGTCAAAGCCTGACAGTCTCTTTTGGAAAAAGTGCAGGAACCACAGCCCCATGGCTTCTCCATGCGCGATTGATGAGCCAATCTATAAGTCCCTCTAGCATCCGAGTCTGGGGGGATACTGAACTCTTGGAAGAAGTTGTTTTTTCTCCGATCTCCAGTAGCACCTATGGGGTCAAGGGCAGTGAGGTTCGTATCAGTGAAACATTTAATCCAAAGGGGGACCGGTTAGACCAGCTGCGATTTAGCTTCCAAGGTGTAGGGTCTGGGCATCTCGATCTAGCTCTTCTGGGGATTCCATTTACAAATTCAAGCCTCAAGGAAGGACTGTTCTTTGGAAAACAAGAAAATTTAATCTCCCTCGAAACAGGACTTCAAACTTGGGAGATCAGCGACTTTTACCAGCCTATTCGCTACAGTCAAGGGAAATCTGCCCCTGGGAAAAATTGGGTTCTTTTTTCACCTAAGAACGCAAAGGAATTGACGAGCTTCAAAGCCATTACACCCAAAAGCTCGAAGACGAATTCAACGGAATTGATGGTGATAACTGTTCCTCAGTTTAAACAAGTGGCCCAACAATTTCAGAATTTCAAAGCTAGCCAAGGAATCCCAACCCAGGTCGTTTTTACTTCAGAGATTTACGATTGGATGGGCTATGGTAATCCAGATCTCAGCGCCATCCGCAATTACATCGCCCAAGAATACCACAACGGCAAGCAGCTTAAAAATGTACTTATCCTTGGAAAAGGCACCTTTGACTACAAAAAGAAGTTGGGAGGTCGCCCCAACATAGTCCCCATTTATAGCAGCAGGTCTAGCTTAGATCCCTTGACTACCTACAGTTCGGACGATTACTTGGGAATTTTGGACTGGGGATCAGGGGAATGGGAAGAAAGCAAAGCTGGGGATACTCCCTTACGAATTGGAGTAGGCCGAGTGCCTGCAATCACCTTTGCAGAAGGGCAAAGCTGGTTGGAAAAAAGTTTGGCCTATGAAAAACAAGGAGATGCCTTCCCTAGCAACACCATCACCTTTTTGGCAGATGATGGAGACAATGGAGTCCACATGCAAGATTCTGAGGTTCATGCCTCCTATCTAGAGAAAAATCTTCCCTTTTACCGAAGTCAAAAACTGTACTTGGATCGCTTTGAACAAACTAAATCTGGCGCAAGGCAGGAGTCCCCTGCTGCAAAAAAAGCGCTTAGTGAAAATCTCAATCGTGGTACACTTCTCCTGAACTATGTAGGGCATGGAAATGAAACCACGCTTACAGCCGAAGAAATTTTCAAGGTTCAAGATCTGGAAAATTGGCCAAATCAATCTCAACTTCCGCTTTGGTTTACTGCTACCTGCGAATTTGGACGTCACGACAGCCCCTTTATTCGGTCAGCGGCAGAGGAATTGCTCTTCGCCAACTCGAAAGGTGCCATTGGCCTCCTTGCTACCGGAAGACCCGTATTTAGCTCTGTGAATTTTACAATAAACCAGGCCTTTATTCAGGCCTTGGCAGCGGCAGGAAAGTTGGGAACTACAGATTTGGGAACCTTATACCGGCAAACAAAAAACGAAAGTGTTAACGGAGCCTATAACCGGAATTTTTCATTGCTAGGGGATCCAAGCCTGCGATTGGCACTTCCAGAAGCCAGCGTTCGTTTCGGAAGTCTAGTTGCTATTGGCAATCAAACTGCAGTAGACACCCTACCTACCTTGGTTCCCATGAAGCTTACTGCAGAGATCACGGATCAGCTAACACAGGCTTTCTTATCCGGCTTTCAGGGAAATTTCAGGCTAGAGATCTGGGGTAAAGCAGTTAAATCCAAAACACTTGGTAATGAAAATGCTCCCTTTGAATTTGCTGAGGAAAATCAACGGATATTCTCGGGGGAGGGAGAAGTACGGAATGGAAAAATAGAAAGCCAGTTTATACTACCCGAGCATCTGGTAAATAAACTTGAAACAGTCCAGATACGACTTCAGGCTTGGGATAGCCAGAAAAAAAATCAGGCGACTGGAGTTTTATCCCTACCTCTTAACAATCAGAAAAAAGTAAGTTTGGACCAAAATGGGCCGCAAATCACTGCAGAAATAGAGGGGAAAGGGGTCGAAAGTAGCCCTCCAATTCCCAGTACTCAAGTAAGCGTACGGTTTACTTTTGGAGATCCTAGTGGAATAAATAGTTCAGCACTCTTTCCAGAGAAAATCATGCAGCTGCGAATTAACCAAGGACCTCCACAGCAGATAAATCAAGAGTACCGGGCAGTGGAAGGGGATTTTAAAAAAGGTACAGCCCAAGTTTTAGTGACTGATTTGAGGGAAGGAGAAAATATAGTAGAGGTACTGGCATGGGATAATTTTGGAAATAAGGGGACCTATTCCTTTACCCTTGAAGTCCAAGGGAGCGAGCAATTGCAGGTAATTTCGCACCAAATTTACCCGAATCCAGCTACTACAAATACCTTCATTCGCTTTCGACATAACAGACCTCAGGAAACCATACTGGCTACCTGGACTGTTTTTTCTCCATTGGGACAAGTACTATTTTCGGAGGAAAAACGTTATGTAAATGCCGGAGAAAAGATCGAAGGATGGAACTGGAATTTTTTCATAGGCAAAACAAAATATCCAGCGAAAGGAACTTATATTTACAAACTAACATTGCAATCGGAATCTTCCTTAGAAGTGGATACGATAAGCGGAAAACTGGTGATTCAATGAACAAAAAAGCCATTTTGGGGAATAAATTAATTTTTACACTTGTTTTTGTACTTGCAGGTCTAACCTCTTTTGCTCAAAACAGTGTAATCATCTCGGGTCAAGATCCTAGTCGGAGGGTTATAACCACAGCGGTACCTTTTTTAAATTTTGCTCCAGACTCCCGCCATTCGGCGATGGGTGATGTAGGAGTAGCCACCTCACCAGATGCAAATTCTGCCCATTGGAATGCTGGAAAGCTTGCCTTTATCAAAGATGGTTATGGCTTTTCACTCTCCTATTCCCCGTGGCTTGGCAAGTTGGTCAACGACATGTCTTTGAGCTACCTTTCTGGCTACAAAAAAATAGACGAAAATTCTGCCTTTGGTTTGGACCTTCGCTACTTCAATATGGGGGATATCTCCCTCACAGATGGCAGGGGTAATCCTATAGGAGAGTTCAACCCTCGAGACATTGCTATTGGTGGCACCTATTCAAGACGCTTATCCGCAAACCTAGGATTGGGTATATCGGCACGATTTATTCATTCCAATCTCTCAGGTAACATGTCTGCTTCCGGCGGCAGTGAGTCTCGTCCTGGAATAAGCGTAGGTACTGATATCGGTCTCTACCATCAAAAACCTATTTTAGTTGGTGAGAAGGAGGGCGTTTGGTCTTGGGGACTTACCCTGTCAAACATAGGTCCAAAAATAACTTACAATAGTGCAGCAGACCTCGATTACATCCCCACCACCTTCAGAGCGGGAACTGCCTACAAAATCAATGTGAATCCGACAAGCTCCTTAACTTTTGCTTTGGATGCCAACAAGTTGATGGTTCCCACACCACCTACTTACAAAACTAATGCGGACGGAACCTTGGCCACAGATTCAGGCGGAAATCTGATTATTGATGCTGGAAAAGACCCCAATAGACCGCTAATATCTGGAATGTTTGGTTCCTTTAACGATGCACCAGGAGGCTTCCAAGAAGAGATGAGCGAACTGACTATTTCTTTTGGAATGGAGTATTTATATGCAGATAAGTTTGCCTTGCGAACAGGCTATTTTTATGAGGACGACAGCAAAGGTGGTCGTAGGTATTTTACGATGGGTGCTGGCTTCACCATGAAGCGCCTTGGTTTAGACTTCTCCTATTTAGTTCCACAGGTTCAAAACCATCCTTTAGCAGAAACGCTTCGGTTTTCGCTGCGCTATTCAATTGCTTCCATTGCTGCTGTGAATTGATGTCTTTAGATCGCTCCAAAGCGCCTCAATTTTCCCTTCCTACTGAATTCGCATTACCTGCTCCCCAGCAATTTCAATTGGGTACAGGAAGTAGTGTATTTTACTTCCCCACACCAGGTATTGAAGCGGTCAAACTAGAAGTGATTGGCACTAGTTCTCGGTCAGTACTCCCCAACAGTCAAGCGCTAATTCCTTCTTTTACGCTACAAATGCTTCAGGAAGGTACGACCCAATCCACTGCGCAACAGCTTGCAGAATTTTTTGATTACCATGGAGCAGAAGTTTACCCTACCCTAAGCTACACTCAGGAAGGATTGAGCCTGCTCTGTATAAAAAAATACCTTCCGACTATTCTGCCTACATTTATTTCTCTTTTTTCTGAAGCATTATTTCCGGAAGAGAACCTAGCGAAAAGAAAGTCTCAACGGGCACTTAGCCTAAAACTGGACCAAGAAAAGCCGAGTTCTAGGGCAGGCCAGCTATTCAAGAAGGGATTGTTTGGACCTGAACATCCCTTTGGTCAAGAAATTACAGAAGCACATATCTCGGAAATTACACCAGCACTTCTTCAAGCCTATTATCAGGATCACCTGTGGAAAGATTGCAGTCTATTTCTTTCTGGAGATTTTAAGACGCAGGAACTGGAGCAGCTTCTGGCTACTATGGAACAGCTTCCTCTTAAGCAAGGGGCTAAAAAACAAGCATTGCCAACGCCCGCAGCTACCGCTTTCCTTCTAGAGGATCGTGAAGATGCGGTACAGAGCAGTATCCGGCTTGGAGCTTGGTCCATCCCCAAAAGCCATGTAGACTACCCCGCCTTGGCCGTATTCAATACTTTACTGGGAGGTTATTTTGGTTCCCGCCTTGTAAAAAACATTCGTGAAGACAAGGGGCATACCTACGGAATTCACTCTTCACTAGTGGAATGGGATCAATATGCCTATTGGGTGATAGCTGCTGATGTGAAAAAAGCGCATCAGGAGGAAGTATTCGCAGAAATCGATAAAGAAATTCAAATTCTTCGTACCGTACTTGCCAGTCCAAAAGAGATCGAGATTTTGAGGAATTACCTAATTGGACAATTGTTTACCAAATTCAGTTCTCCCTTTGACCTGATCGATCAATTCAAGGGGGTATACTATGCTGGACTTGATTTTAGCTTCTACGAAAAACGGTTTGAAACCCTAAAAAAATTTACTGCAGCAGACCTTTTGTCTATCGGTAACCGCTATTTTTCAAGTTCTGACCGAGTTCAAGTTCGGGTAGGCTAAGGGTATGGCCTAATTTGCTTTAAAATCAACCCAAAAGGTCTTTCAAATATCCCTCAGCTTTCAAGTGTTGGAATATCTCTACACAGGCCCAGGCATCAGTTGCCGCATAGCGAAGCTGCTTCTCGGTGAGCTTATCTGCCTCCCAGTTGGATACTTGCTCCGCCTTAGAAATGCGAATCTTCAAGACCATTCCACAGAGGTTCCGTACTCCTACGTTGTGAAAACCTACTTTTTTTAACTCATCATTCAAATCAAAAAATGACTGCGGGTAAAAAGAATCGCTTAATTTTTTGAGAGCCTTGAGGTCATCGAGCACAGCCGCACCTACTTTAAGCACATTTTCTTTTTCCAACAGGCTCCTCAAGGGAGGTGGAAATCCAATTTTATTGAGTCTAAAAACAAAGGCTTGATTGGCGGTAGAAAGTTGGAGCAGGGACACATGGTTAAACTCCCCCTTCCGAAAAGAAGGCTTTGTCTCTGTATCAAACCCAATTAAAGGCTGATTTTCTAAAAAATCTACCGCAGCATCCACTTGATCAGGGGTATCGATCAGGTAGATTGGGCCTTCAAACTGGCCCAAGGGTAACTCGCTAATTTCTTCTTTACTTATACTAAATGGGATCATGCCAACTCTTCTTCCTTGTCGTAATAGTTGATTCCAATATTGAGATACCCATACAGGATGGTCATGATCGGGCTAATGATGTTAAAAAAGCAATACGGGGCATACACGAGGGTAGCCACACCCAATACCGATGCTTGGGTGGCGCCACAGGTATTCCAAGGTACCAATACCGAAGTCACTGTGGCAGAGTCCTCTAAGGTACGGGAAAGGTTTTCTGGTTTCAGACCTCTTTTCTTGTACACATCCGCAAACATCCTCCCTGGTACCAAAATCGCCAAATATTGATCTGAGGTGGTGATATTGAAGAAAATGCAGGTAGCCGCGGTGGTAGCAATCAGTGATCCAACGCGGTGTACTTTTCGGATGACTGCCTCTGCCAACACCTTGAGCATGCCACTTTCTTCCATGATGCCTCCAAAAACCATGGCACAAACAATGAGCCAAATGGTATTGAGCATCCCTGCCATTCCTTTCGTAATCAATAATTCATTGACAAGGGCATTATCCGTCACAATACTGATTTTCCCATACATCGCCATCATCACCCCCTTAAATCCTAAATAAGCGAATGAGCCCTCTTCACCTACCACTCGAGCAATGATCTGTGGTTGAAAAATCAAGGCAAACACCCCTCCCAACAAGGCTCCTACCAACAAGGCAGGCAAGGCAGGCACTTTTTTTATAATCATAAAAATGACGGCTGCCGGAACAAGAAATAACCAAGGTGTAAGGGTAAAGTTGCTAGCAATGATATTGGAAATTGTTTTCACATCTTCCACATTGCCTTCAGTCTGGTAGTTGATGCCAATCACAAAAAATAAAATAAGCGTAATCAACATGGTAGGTGTAGTCGTCTTGGCCATGTGGCGGATATGGGTAAATAAATCCGTACCCGCCATGGCTGGAGCTAGATTGGTCGTATCGGATAGCGGAGACATTTTGTCCCCAAAATACGCCCCAGAGATGATGGCGCCTGCTATGATTCCTTCCTCAAAACCCAATGCTTTTCCTATTCCTAACAAAGCTACCCCTACGGTAGCAACAGTGGTCCAGCTACTACCAGTAGCCGTAGATACGATGGCACTGATAAAGCAAGCAGCAAATAAAAACAGGGTTGGGCTAATGACTTGCAATCCATAATAAATCATGGCAGGTACAATGCCACTAAGTAGCCAGGTACCTGCAAGTGCTCCAATCAAAAACAAAATGAGAATGCTACTCATCGCTGAGCTGATACTTTTAACGACTCCATCTTGGAGTGCATCCCAGGTGTAGCCCAACCTAAAAACAGCAATGGACCCTGCTACGGTGGCTGATAAAATCAAAACAATTTGATTGGATCCAGAAATCCCATCGGTTCCAAATATTTCAATTGTTAAAACGAGGAGGATAATTAAAAAAACCAGAGGGATAAGTGCTTCGAGCACCTTCGGAACTTTTGGTATTTTATTCATTCGATTGAAGCCGAGAGTTTACAAACCATGAAGCTAAAGAAAAAAAATTAATTACAGGTCTGAAAGTAGTTCAGAAACCTCCTTACCCACTTGCCAGCCAAGGGCTACTCCCATGCCACCCAACCGAACTGCAACCGCTGTTTTCTTACCAATCTGTTGGATAATGGGCGATTTTTTTGGTCCAAAAGCCATGATTCCGGTCCACTCCATTTCCCATTCCAACGGCCTTCCTGGAAAAATCACTTCTTGAGCCAATCGTTCCAAATGCGCTTTTATGGCAGGATTCACCCCAAACTCTGTGGTTTTTTCTTTTTCCAAATCGTTGTTTCGAGCCCCTCCCAAAAGTAGGCGTCCCTCCACCTCTCTGAAATACACATATCCTCGGTCGAGGTGAAAGCCTCCTTTCCAAGGAATTCCTCCGTCTATTGGCTTACTTAAAAGAATCAATCCTCTACCCGGCTCCATGGGGGATAAAGGCCATAATTTTTGGGTAAATGCATTGGTACAAATAGCTACGCGCTCCCCGAAAAATTCAAAAGTCTCCTTCTTGTCTCTTTTTTCTGCCAATACCCTTCCTTCCTCATGGTCCACTTCTACCACAGACAGTCCAGTTAGGATACGTATTCCTAGGCTAGAGGCCTTCGTCCAAAGTGCATTCAAATACGCACCAGGGTCCAACTCTCCTTCGAAACGATTTTTGACTACTGCCTTCACGGTTTCGGAAAACCCAAATTTATGCGGGTCTTTTACCAGAGAAAAAACCTCTTTATTGAATAATTTCCTTAGGAGGTGATTGATATCGGATAGTTGCTCCAATGCATCCAGCTGTTCCTCACCTATAAGTTCATACCCATTACGATGCTGGTACCGCAGCGCTTTATCTCCAAATTGTTTCCGAATCTGTTTTAAACCCGAATATCTTTTCTCAACCAAGTGCAGCACCTCATCAGGGGTCATGGTCCAAAAATCATCTAAAATTTCTGTCAAACTACCGAAACAAGCAAAACCTGCATTTTTAGTACTTGCTCCTGAAGGAAAAATCCCTCGGTCTACCACAAGTACCTTTGCTTTTTTATACTGCTTTTTAAAATGAATTGCAGCTGAAAGTCCCGTAAAACCGGCACCTACTACGATTAAATCGTAGTGCAAAAAATTTTTTTGCTCCCAGAAACTCAACATAGGCAGAGAAAATTTACTTTTTAAACTTGGTTGGTTAACTTGTGACACCAAGAACCGCATTTTAACCCAATAATCCATGAGAAACATTGATTCCCTACTACTAGAATATGGCGAAAGCCATCAGAATAAAACCAATAAATTAATTCACTGGTTTTGTGTTCCAGCAATCTTCTTTAGTGTGGTAGGGCTGGTATTTAGTATTCCAAGCGGGTTTTTAGCAGACCTGCTTCCCTTTTTAGGGGATTATGCCAACTGGGCAACGCTTACCCTTTTCTTAATGCTAATCTATTACATTTCGCTATCCCCTGCGCTTACGCTGGGCATGTTGCTTTTTTCTGCCTTCTGTTTGTTTTTATCCAATTACCTAGCGATTACTTACCCTGGCATGTTGGCGTACATCAGCCTAGCTGTATTTGTATTGGCGTGGATCGTACAGTTCTATGGACACAAGATCGAAGGCAAAAAACCTTCCTTTTTAAAAGATGTCCAATTTTTGATGATCGGCCCTGCTTGGCTGATGCACTTTATCTACAAAAAAATAGGGATCGCTTACTAAGGATTGCCCGGTACGGTTTCTGTACTTTTATATACCATCTGCACCTCCTTCTTTCTTTGCCGTTCAGACCTACCCTATTCTTATGAAAGACAGGGAATTAGATAACTCCATCCTAATTTTTTAAATTTTTAGTACCATTTTTTAGCCCCTTAGCCGTAGATAAGGTAGATTCGTGGTTTAAAAAATAACGAGAAATGAGAATTTGGTTTTTATGTAAAGTAAAGTACGCGAAAGAAACCGAAGAGGGTCTTTTGAAAAGTATATCCGAACAATATCTGGTGGATGCGGTGTCTTTTACCGAGGCAGAAGCGATCCTCTACGATAAACTCGGGTCTCAAATCCGTGGGGATTTTCAAGTGAGTGGAATCAGCAAGAGCAACATCGTGGATGTGTTTTTTTACGATGATGCAGACATCTGGTACAAATGCAAGGTGACCTACTTGATCGCAGATGGGGACAACGGTAAGGAAAAAAAGGTGACCCAATACATGATTGTAACAGCGGAAGATGTAAAGCAAGCCTACGATCGCATCCAAGAGAGTCTGAACAACATGCTGGTCAGCTTCCGGGTACCTGACATTACAGAAAGCTCCATTCTAGAAGTTTTCCCTTTTGAAAAAGCCGAAGTGAGCCCAGACCTACCTCCAGGAAATTTCAAACCTGTCAACCAAGAGTTGGAGGATTAAAAAAAATCGACTTACTGATCTGCGGGTCGATTTTTTTTAGCTCAGCTCAGCAAAGCCTTGCTTGGCAATAACAAAAGCAATCAAGTCCTCTAGGTTGATTTCCGCCCGCTGCGCAGCATCATCAATATCCTCCCGACTTACTTGTGCGGCAAAGGTTTTGTCTTTAAGTCTTTTTTTGACTCCCTTCACCTCCATACCGGCATAACCTTCTGGACGCATCAGAGAGTAGGCATGTACCAAACCGCTCAGTTCATCAAAGGCATAGAGCATTTTATCCATTCGTGTGCGCGGCTCCACCCCAAAATAACGGGGACCATGACAGGCTATAGCACGAATGATTTCAGGATCTATGGATCTTGACTCGAGCTCTTCAATAATCTTTCGACAATGCTGATCCGGCCATTGGTCCCAATCGGCATCGTGAAGTAAACCTGCCAAGTGCCACTTGTGGGCATCCAAGGAAGAAAGTCCCTCCTGTATCGCATATTCCTTCATCAAGTGGCCTACCTGCTTCATATGAACTTTCAAGCGCTCATTTAGAACCCAGGCATCCAATAAGTCATGAGCTTCAACCAAACTGAGCACCTGGTCTTTGTTTTTTGGATCTCCAAATTCCTGACGGTGAAGGTTTAAGGATGGTGTTTCCATGCGGTAGTACGGATGAATGCTGGGATTAGTTTAGGTATAAATCTCTCCAAAGAGTTTACTCCAAAATTTATTCGAAGAGCCTAAACTCCTCTAATTTTCCATTTTGCTTTGACATAGCCCCAAATCACTTTGGGGCTTAGGGCTTTTTTCCGCGAGATGCCTCCATCATGTCCCACATTTCTTGGGGTATCATCTCCAAATTATTAAACTCTCCTGCACCTTTCAGCCACTCTCCTCCATCAATCGTGATTACATCCCCATTGACATATGCGGAAAAATCAGAGATCAGGTAGGCTGCCAAGTTGGCCAATTCCTGGTGCACTCCCACTCTTCCGACAGGCACCTTCTTTGCAGGATCAAATTTCTTAACCAAATCACCTGGGAGTAGTCTACTCCATGCGCCTTCGGTAGGGAATGGTCCTGGTGCGATGGCATTGGATCGGATTCCGTACTTGGCCCATTCCACAGCCAGCGAACGCGTAAGTGCCAAGACACCTGCCTTTGCAGCTGCGGAGGGAACTACATAACCTGACCCTGTCCAAGCATAGGTGGTCACAATATTTAAAAATACTCCAGGCTGCTTCTCCGCAATCCAATGCTTGCCAGCAGTCAGCGTTACCTGCGAGGTCCCCTTGAGGACAATATCTAGGACCGTATTGAACGCATTGGCAGATAGTCGCTCAGTAGGACTGATAAAATTGCCCGCCGCGTTGTTCAATACCCCGTGGATTTGCCCAAAAGCAGCGATGCACTGGGCCCACATGGCTTCAACTTGTTCAATCTCTCTTACATCACAAACTACAGGAATCACCTTACCACCAGACTTGGCCATCATCTCTTTGGCTGTTTCTTCCAATACCTCCAACTTACGAGAGGTAATCACGAGGTTAGCCCCCAACTCCAAGAAATACTCCCCCATGGCCCGGCCTAAGCCAGTACCTCCACCAGTAATCAAGATATTTTTTCCTTTCAACGATCCTTCTCGGAGCATTCCTTCAGTATAGTTCATAGTCTTTGACTTAATTTTTTTTCAATATACCATCCCTTTGGAAGATTTGAAAAGAAAAAGGAGCTCGATATGAGCTCCTTTTTGAAAATTTTTAAGAAGAGAGGTTAACCTGCAAGCTCTTAATAACGATAGTACTCCGGCTTAAACGGACCCTTCACTTCCACGCCGATGTACTGCGCTTGGTCTTGAGAAAGGGTGTCTAGCTGTACGCCCAACTTGGCTAAGTGCAAGAAGGCAACCTTCTCGTCTAAATGCTTCGGAAGCACATACACGCCTGGCGTGTAGTCCTTGTAATTTGCCCACAACTCTAGCTGTGCCAAAGTCTGGTTGGTAAAGGAGTTGGACATCACAAAAGATGGGTGGCCAGTAGCACAACCCAAGTTCACCAATCGGCCTTCTGCCAACACGATGATTTCCTTGCCATCGATCTCGTACAAGTCTACCTGTGGCTTGATCACATTCTTTGTGTGGCCATAGTTGTCGTTCAACCAAGCCATATCGATTTCGTTGTCAAAGTGGCCAATGTTACACACAATCGCCTTGTCCTTCATTGCTTTGAAGTGTGCACCAGAGATGATGTCTTTGTTACCAGTAGCAGTCACCACGATGTCAGCTTCCTGGATCGCATCGGCCATCTTCTTTACTGCAAAGCCATCCATAGCTGCCTGAAGCGCGCAAATCGGATCAATTTCAGTGATGATTACACGTGCACCCGCACCTTTGAGCGATGCAGCAGATCCTTTTCCTACGTCACCGTAGCCAGCCACAACAGCTACTTTACCAGCCATCATTACGTCGGTTGCACGACGGATCGCGTCTACCAGAGATTCCTTACAGCCGTACTTGTTGTCAAACTTGGATTTGGTCACCGAGTCGTTTACGTTAATGGCAGGCATAGGGAGCGTGCCGTTCTTCATGCGCTCGTACAGACGGTGTACACCCGTGGTGGTTTCTTCAGAAAGACCTCTGATTCCTGCCACTAAGTCAGGGTATTGGTCTAGGACCATGTTGGTCAAGTCACCACCATCGTCAAGGATCATATTAAGCGGCTGCTGGCCTTCGCCGAAAAATAGTGTTTGCTCGATGCACCAATCAAATTCCTCGGCAGTTTGTCCCTTCCAAGCATAGACTTGAATACCTGCGGCAGCGATGGCCGCAGCAGCATGGTCTTGGGTAGAGAATATGTTGCAAGTAGACCAAGTAACCTCAGCGCCTAGGGCAACCAAAGTTTCGATCAACACGGCAGTTTGGATAGTCATGTGAAGACAGCCGGCCACGCGCGCACCTTTTAGGGGCTGTGAAGGACCGAATTCAGCACGAAGGGCCATCAATCCTGGCATTTCGGCTTCTGCCAAACGAATTTCTTTTCTTCCCCACTCTGCTAGGGAAATGTCTTTTACTTTGTAAGGGATGTAATTGGAAGTGGACATAAAGTGTATAAAGAGTTAAAAATTTTAAAAGCCTGCCTGCCGCTGGTTTATCTGCTGTAAGCAGGCAGATTAAATATGTTAATTTATTATCCGCCGTGGAGGATAAATGTAAACCTACTTTCCGAAGGTTTGTTTGCTGAAAGCAGGCGGGTTTTGCCTTTGGCCCCGCAAAGGTATTAGATAAAATTGGGAATCAGAAGTAGAATCAAAAATTAGGAAAGGTAAGCTCTTTGATTCCAAAACTCCTTTGCTTTCCAGTAGGTAGCTCTAAAAGCAAATTTCCTGTTTCGGTCAATCCAATGATTTTACCTTCTAGCTCCTGTTCGCCTACTTTAAATGTGGTCCATTCTTCTATCAAATAAAGGTGCTGCAAGTATTCACGAGTAAGAATTGCGTTTTTCCCTTTTTTAAGTGCTATGTAGGCTTGCTCCACATGAGTGATTAGGAGTTTGAATAGTTCTTCCAAAGGGTATGAATTCCCAGTTACCAAAGAAAGGGAAGTGGCCTGGGGGCTTGCAAATTGATTTTGGTTGATATTGATACCGATACCTACTACCGCATAGTCCCATCCGCTGCTCCCTACTAGATTCTCGATCAATATCCCTCCTATTTTTCCAAAGCCTAAAACCACTAAATCATTTGGCCATTTTACCAGAAGCCCGGGGACATACTCCTGAAAGCATCTGCGAATGGCATTGGAAATGGCAATATTGAGCGCAAATTGTTCACTTAAATCCAGAAATTTGGGTTGGAGGACCAAGGAGAAAGTCAAGTTCTCCCCTGGCTTAGTTTCCCAAGAATTGCCACGCTGCCCTTTACCACGCGTTTGGTGATTGGTAATAAAAATACTCCCTTCACTTGCCTCTTTTTGGCGTAAAGCTTGTAGTGCCATGTCATTGGTGGAATGACAGTCTGGCAGAAAATGAATATCTTTACCTAAAAAAAGGGTGTTGGCAAGAATTTTATACATTAGATTATTCTTCGAGATGCAAAGGTACCGAAGACTCTCTTTAAATCAATCCTATGACAGCACAACAGCTGAGTAAGATCATCGCCAAAGGAATGGAAGAAAAAAAGGCTTCCGACATCTTAGTGATGGATCTCAGGTCAGTAAAAGATACCGTGACCGATTTTTTTGTGATTTGTTCGGGTAATTCGGGCACACAATTGGATGCAATTTCCAAATCTATCGAAGAGCAAGTACACAAAGCTGCTGAGTCTCCCGCTTGGAAAGTTGAGGGGAGATCCAATGGACAATGGATTCTGATGGATTATGTGAATGTGGTAGCTCATATATTTTTATCGGACACCAGAGCCTATTATGGTTTGGAAGATTTATGGGGCGATGCAAAGACCACCCGTATTTCTTAGTTTATCCAATGAACTTTCGAGTAGTAAATCTGTTTTACCATAAATACAAGCACCCCCTAAATAGCAATGAGCGATAAAAATAAGAATTTCACCCCTAAGGTGCCTCAGAAACCTAATTTCCAACTTTGGCTAATTGTGGCTGCGGTGACTGTACTCTTGGGATTAACCTGGATTCAACAGCGAAGTTCAGTGCTAGACATTACCCAGAAGCGTTTTGAAGACATCTATACTGCTGGGGATATATCCAAGGTAGTCATTGTGCGCAATATGAATCGGGTAGATATCACGCTAAAACCTGCGGCACTACAAAACGCCAAATATAAAACTGAGCTAGAAGCCAATTCCTCCTTTTTCAATCCCGAAGGGCCTCACTATTCGCTACAAGTAACCACCGCGGACAAGTTCCAGGCTGATTTTCAAGCTTTAGAAGAAAAAGCGCCCGTAGGGACAGAAAAAATAGGTTTTTCGGTCATTAATGAAGAAAACTGGAGTAGTTATTTTGGAAGTTTTGGATTTATGATCCTATTATTTGTCTTATTCTGGTTCATGATGCGCCGTATGTCAGGAGGTTCTGGACCTGGTGGACAGATTTTTAATGTAGGCAAATCCAAAGCCCAGCTGTTTGATGCAGATAATAAGGTAAAAATCACCTTCGACAATGTGGCAGGTTTGGATGAGGCAAAAGTTGAAATCCAGGAAATCGTAGAATTTTTAAAAAATCCATCCAAGTTTACCAAGCTGGGCGGAAAGATTCCAAAAGGTGCCTTGCTTGTGGGCCCTCCAGGTACGGGAAAAACATTGCTTGCCAAGGCTGTAGCCGGGGAAGCAGGTGTTCCCTTCTTCACCCTTTCAGGTTCTGATTTCGTAGAAATGTTCGTTGGTGTAGGAGCAGCCCGTGTGCGTGACCTCTTCAAGCAGGCGAAAGAAAAGGCTCCTTGTATCATTTTTATCGATGAAATCGATGCCATCGGTAGGTCTCGTGGCAAGGGCCAAATGCCAGGATCCAACGACGAACGTGAAAATACGCTCAACTCCCTATTGGTGGAGATGGACGGTTTTGGTACCGATTCCGGTGTTATTGTTTTGGCAGCCACCAACCGTCCGGATGTGTTGGATAGCGCTTTGCTCCGACCGGGACGTTTTGATCGTCAAATCTCCATAGATAAGCCAGACATTGTAGGTAGAGAAGCGATTTTCAAAGTACACTTGCAGCCCATTAAAACCATTGCTGAGGTAGATCCAAAAAAATTGGCCGCACAAACACCAGGGTTTGCAGGAGCAGAGATTGCCAACGTTTGTAATGAAGCAGCGTTGATTGCTGCTCGAAAAAATAAGGAAGCCGTAGACATGGAAGATTTTCAAGACGCCATTGATCGTGTCATTGGAGGTTTGGAAAAGAAAACGAAAATTATCTCCCCTGACGAGAAGAAAATCGTGGCCTACCACGAGGCTGGTCATGCAGTAGCTGGCTGGTTCCTGGAGCATGCCGACCCATTGGTGAAGGTATCCATCGTTCCTCGAGGAATTGCAGCGCTAGGCTACGCGCAGTATTTGCCTAAGGAACAGTTTCTCTACCAGACCGAGCAACTTATCGACGAGATGTGTATGACCTTGGGTGGTCGAGCAGCGGAACAAATCATCTTTGGGAAAATCTCCACAGGCGCATTAAGTGATCTGGAACGGATTACCAAAATGGCTTATTCCATGGTATCGGTGTATGGCATGAACGAGAAACTGGGTAACGTCTCTTTTTATGACAGCAAGAGTGATGGGTACAAGATGACCAAACCCTACTCAGAAGCAACAGCTGAAATGATCGACCAGGAAGTAAGTAAGTTGATACAGCATGCCTATACCCGTGTGCTCGACTTGTTGCGAAAGCATCAGGTTGAACTAGAAATCTTGGCAAAGGAGCTTTTGGAAAAAGAAATTCTTTTCCAGGCGGATTTGGAGCGATTGATTGGCAAGCGTCCTTTTGAAAAGGAGACGACCTACCAGGCATTTACAAATAAAAAAGATCCTGTTGAAGCAGAAAAAGTGGTCGAGAGCGAAGTAGTTGCTGAGCAGGAAGCTGGTGCAGAGGTCCTTCCTCCTACACCGGAGACTGTTACCGAGGAACTAAAAACAGACGTCTAACTCGAAAAGTCCCGCTTATTGCGGGGCTTTTCCTTTTTTGAGGGATTGCATCTATCTTTACCCCATGCAAATTGTTCCCTTGAATTTTCCCCTTCACGGAAAAAAGTTGTTTTTCGCCTCCGATTTTCATTTGGGGGCCCCTGACTACGCGAGTAGTAAGGAGCGGGAGCGACGAATTATATCCTGGCTAGATTTCATTGCCGAGGAGGCTGCGGCCATTTTCTTAGTGGGGGATATTTTTGACTTTTGGTTTGAGTACAAGCAAGTGATCCCAAAAGGGCAGCTACCATTTTTAGCGAAGCTCTCCCAGCTTCGTGATCGAGGGATACCCATACTTTTTTTCACTGGCAACCACGACCTCTGGATACGAGATTATTTCACGCAAGAGCTCGGGATCCCCGTGTACACCCATCCGATAGAAATTCAGGTGGAAGGAAAAAAAATCTTGGTGGGCCATGGGGATGGCCTCGGTCCTGGAGATCCTACCTACAAAATGCTTAAAAAAGTATTTACCAGTCCGATATCCCAGTGGCTTTTTCGATGGATCCATCCTGACATCGGAATTAGCCTAGCACGTGCTTGGTCAGGCAATAGTCGAATCAGCAACAGTAGTAAGAATGAACAGCGATTTTTAGGGGCAGATGAATGGCTCTGGGCCTATTGCAAGGAAGTGGAGCAATCTGCGCCGCATGACTACTATATTTTTGGTCACCGCCATCTACCACTGCAACTTCCAGTTGGCAAAAGTGCTACCTATTACAATTTAGGGGAATGGGTGAGTCAAAATTCTTACTTGGAAATGAGTGCTACGGAGGTAAAACTCCTTCAGTTTAATCCATTAATCGAGCCTAAAGGCAGCCCAATCGATGCCTCCTATGGACACGGATCCTAAGTTCAGTTTGGATCATTAAAAAGCCCTTTCAAATTCCATTTGAAAGGGCTTTAAAATTTTTACTTGCTTAGCTTTTGCGAAGCAAGCGGGATTTTTAAATTAAGAAATAGAAACTAGCTCGATATCAAAAATTAAGTCTTTTCCTGCCAAATCATGGTTGGCATCTAGTGTGATTTTCTCGTCATCCACAGCTACAATAGTAACCGGCATGGGTTGGCCTCCTTCACCTTGCAAGGTGAGCTGAAGACCTATTTCTATCTCGATATGTGGAGGAACTTCAGTCAAGGACACCTCAATCATCATGTCCTGACGGTGCTCTCCATAGGCTTCTGCTGCTGGAATAATCACTGTTTTTTTGTCTCCGATCACCATTCCATAGACTGCTGAATCAAAGCCTTTGATCATGTTGCCATCTCCAAGCGTGAAACTCAGTGGTGACTTGGAAACGGAGGAGTCAAAAATACTCCCATCTTCCAATCTTCCGGTGTAATGGACGGCTACGGCATCCCCTTTTTTAGCTGACATTTGATTTAGTTTTAGTGAACCCCAAAGGTAGGAAAAATGATCAGGCACTCAAAACGAAAAATAGTGTCCGGAAATCAGATAAAATCGTACATTTTCGGACATATTTACTCCTACATTATAGCGCTAAGGTATCCAATCCCTGTTGGCACTATTTTTCTATGTTAATGGAAAAACACTCCTATGGAACAGCAGCTCGGAAGAATACTAATCATTGATGACAACGAGGACTTACTTTTTGCAGCAAAAATGCTGTTGAAGAAACATGCCAAAGAAGTCCATATTGAAAAAGACCCCCGACGAATTCCTTTTTTGATCAATACGCAGAACTTCGATGTGATCTTGCTAGACATGAATTTCCGAGAAGACACCACTTCTGGCAAGGAAGGATTTTACTGGTTGAGCCAAATCAAAGAGATCGATCCCAATGCGGTCGTGATTTTGATTACAGCCTTTGGAGATGTAGAAATGGCGGTGCAAGCCTTAAAAGAAGGGGCTACCGACTTTATTTTAAAGCCTTGGCAAAATGAAAAGCTAGTAGCTACCCTATCCGCCGCACTCAAACTCAAGGAAAGCTATACCAAAGTGGACAAGTTGAATAAAAAACAAAAAACCCTACAAAACGACCTCAAAAAGGACTATACGGAGATCATCGGGCAGTCGGCCTCCATGAAGAATATTTATTCGATCGTCGACAAGGTTGCATCCACAGATGCCAATGTCTTAATATTGGGAGAAAATGGTACTGGGAAAGAGCTTATTGCTCGAGCGATTCACGAGCGTTCCCATCGCAACGAGGAGATCTTTGTAGGCGTAGACATGGGTTCGATCACAGAAACATTGTTTGAATCGGAGCTCTTTGGTCACAAGCGGGGCGCCTTTACAGATGCCAAGGAAGACCGAGCAGGAAGATTTGAAGTGGCAGATCAGGGTACCTTGTTTTTGGATGAGATTGGAAACCTCTCCATGCCTTTGCAGTCCAAACTGCTCACCGTTCTCCAAAAACGGGAAGTAACCCGCATCGGTACCAACCAGTCCATTCCAATAGATATCCGATTGATCTGCGCGACGAATATGCCCGTGCACGACATGGTTGGAGAAAATGCCTTCCGACAAGACCTCTTGTACCGAATCAATACCGTCGAGATCTACCTCCCTCCCCTTCGAGAGCGCCAAGATGACATTCCGCAGCTGGCCAACCATTACTTGAGGCAATACGCACAGAAATACCGCAAAAACTTCCAAGGGATCCGGCCTCAGGCCATGGAGCTGCTGCAGCGCTACAACTGGCCTGGCAATATTCGGGAGCTTCAGCATGCCATCGAGCGGGCCATCATCATGGCTGATGGGGATGAACTAGATAGTCGGGACTTCTTTTTCTTATCTGCCAAGCCGGCATCCGAAAAGGCACAACAGAGCAGCACGCTCAATTTGGATGACATGGAGCGTACTACCATCCAGAGGGCCATTGACAAAAACGGAGGAAATATCTCCAAGGCTGCCAAGGAACTCGGACTAACTCGCGCCTCTTTGTACAGAAGACTGGAGAAATATGGATTATAAAGTTGGCTTACTCGGCCGCATCGGCTTACTTACGGCCACCCTATTTCTAATGGCTTACTCCCTTGTGGGAGATTGGGGTGTCTTTGCGACCTCCCTATTTCTGATTTTGGCGGGGATCCAACTGATTTTCTTGATCAACTATGCCGAGAGCTCCTTCAAGAAAGTGCGACTTTTTCTCAACAACATCAAGCAGGATAAGTATAGCCAGCT
>CAMDEU010000008.1 GCA_945897085.1 Spirosoma fluviale
AACAAACACTAGGGATAATCCCTTGTTTCAAGGCTAAAGTACAACCATTCATGCGGAATTCCCTCGAAGAAATTAAGGTAGGCCTAAAGCTGCTGCAACTGGAGCGGCAAGAGGATCTGGCTCAGTACAAAAAGAAGTTTCTCAACACCACCATCGCGGACAAAAAGAAAGAGGGCATCACCTGGCATCCTGTCTTGCTCAAGAAATCCAAGATCGGGATGGGCGAGCGGCTGATCATCGAGGTGGAGCGTACCGATACGAATTACCCTTCTTCCTTCAGTTCCGGCAAGTCTGTTTCTTTTTTTTCAACACAGGATGGCTACCATAGCCCCGAGTTTCGAGTGAATGGAGTTGTCAATCAAGCAAAAAAGGATATGCTTATCGTCACGCTTCAAGCGGATGAAGTGCCGGAATGGATGGATTCAGGTAGGCTTGGGGTGGACCTACTTTTTGATGAGGCCAGCTACCGAGAGATGGAGTCCGCACTTAAAAAACTGCTGGTAACTGAAGAGCCACATCTTCTAAAATTTAGGGATCTCGTTTACGGCGAGGGCCGTCCTGTTTTTGGAGAGGAATTAAAAATCGATCTTCCAGAATTGAATTTTTCGCAAGTGCTGGCCTGCCAAAAGATGGAAGCTGCCCAAGATATGGCGGTAGTTCATGGCCCTCCAGGTACAGGCAAGACCACCACGTTGATCGCGGCGATTTCACGTGCAACACGGTCAAATCAGCGGATTTTGGTTTGTGCTCCGAGCAATGCTGCCGTAGACTTGCTTGTAGAAAAGCTGATTGACCTTGGCATTTCTACCCTTCGTCTAGGTCACCCTGCTCGTGTGGAGGAAAAAATCCTCAACCAGACCCTAGATGCCAAGGTTGCCTTGCACGACAGCTACCGCGATTTGAAGAAGTTGCGCAAGGAAACGGAATCCTACCTACAGCTGGCGAAGCAATACAAACGAAATTTTGGACCCGAGGAGCGGGCGCAGCGCAAGCTCTTGTACCAGGAAGTGAGCCGCATTCGAGAACTTGCGGAGCATCTGGAGGACTACATTCGGACGGATATCTACCAGAAGACCCAAGTATTTGCCAGCACCCTGGTGGGTGCAGGATCGCACCACCTCAAAGGGATGGTGTTCGATGTCGTTTTTATTGATGAAGCGGCGCAAGGTTTGGAGGCCGCGACCTGGATTCCGATAGTAAAAGCCAGAAAAGTGGTTTTTGCTGGTGACCACTGCCAGCTTCCTCCCACCATCAAGTCCATTGATGCCGCACGGCAGGGACTCTCCATTACCTTGTTTGAAAAAATGATTCAGCGCCATCCCCATGCTGCGCAAATGCTTCAGGTGCAGTACCGCATGCCGGAAGTGATCATGGGTTTTTCGAATCAGCAGTTTTATGAGGGAAAATTACAAGCGGCAGAGACCACGCAAACGCATGCTTTTTCCCCAGATGAACCCGTAATGGAGTGGGTCGATACGGCGGGTGCGGGCTACAGCGATCAGGTAGAATCCGAAAGTCTCAGCACCTTCAATCCCGAGGAGGCACAGTTTGCCTGCCAGTATCTCAACGAAACTGTCCTTCATTTAGGATTTGGACTTTTTAAAGAAAAGGGCTGGACTATTGGTCTGATTGCCCCGTATTCTGCGCAGGTACGCAGGCTGCGTTATTTGATTTTTGAAACCTATGCCTTTCCCAATTTGAGGGCCTTTGCTGACCTGATCACGATAGACACGGTGGACGGATTTCAGGGCCAGGAGCGAGATTTGATGCTGATTAGCCTTACCCGATCCAACGAGCGGGGAGAGATTGGTTTTTTATCGGATAAGCGCCGCATGAACGTCGCTTTGACCCGAGCCAAGCGGAAATTGATTGTGGTGGGGGATAGCAGTACCCTGGCACAGCATGCATTTTTTGACTCCTTACTTCGCTATGTCGAGGAAAATGGGAGCTACAAAAGTGTGTGGGAATTTTTGTAAGCGCCTATTCGCTGGGTGCTTCTCCCAGCTCCATACTTTCTTTGCCAAAGGCTTCGGCAGGGACCAAGATTACCCATTTGCCCATCTTCTTTTGAATGACCTTGAAATGATGCTGCTCCTCTGGGGTGATCAAGCTGATGGCTTGCCCCATGCTACCCGCCCGGCCTGTACGGCCGATACGGTGAATGTAATCCTTGGGTGAACGCGGCAGTTCGTAGTTGATCACCAAAGGCAAGGCTTGTATGTCAATTCCTCGAGCAGCAAGGTCGGTGGCTACCAATACCCTAGTTTTTCCTGACTTAAACTTGGACAGTGCTTCGGTTCGTGCACCTTGACTTTTGTCTCCATGGAAGGCGGTGGCTTCGATGCCATTTTTGGTAAGTTTGACTACCAGGTTATCTGCTGTACGGATGGAGGAGGTGAAAATCAGGATTTGCTTCCAATCTCCAGATTGAATAAGCTGACGCAAGAAGGGGCCTTTGGATTCGGGGCTGACCCGGTAGGCTTCTTGCTGTATCAGATCTGGGGTAAAATCCTCTGCCGCTACCTGCACGCGCACTGGATCCTTAAGCAGCTCTTGGATCAGAACGGCAACCTCCTTGTCTTCTGTGGCTGAAAATAGGAGGGTCTGTTTCTTTTTGGGGAGCAATTCCAGGAGGTGGTCCATCTCTTCTCGGAAGCCCATCTGCAGCATTTTGTCGGCTTCGTCAAGGACCAATGTTTGAATGCGTCCTATGCCTACCGCATTTCGGCCTACTAGGTCAATGAGTCTTCCCGGTGTGGCAATTAGGATCTCTACACCACCCAATTTAATCATCTGTGGATTGATGGAAACTCCCCCGAAGATGGCGAGGGATTTGATGCGTCGAGGAAGGAAGCGGCTAAAGTTTTCGGTCACTTCTGCCACCTGTATCGCCAATTCCCGGGTGGGCACCAGCACCAGAACAGGAGGCTGTCGGTCTCGAGGAGCTTCATGGGGTAGGAGCAGTTGGAGTATGGGAAGTATGTAGGCGGCAGTTTTTCCAGAGCCTGTGGGGGCAAGTCCAAGGATGTCTTTTTGTTGAAGAATTGCAGGAATGGCCTCAATCTGAATTGGATAGGGGCTTTCATATTTTGCACGTTCGATTGAGCTAAGAAGATCTTTTGACAGTCCTATGTCGGAAAAATTCATGGTAGGTATTTTACGCAAAGTTAGGAGAAGTAAGGGAAAGCCTTTCCTTTTTACTTTCAAGTGAACCAAACTTTGCCATTGCAAATTGGAATATTTCCATTTGATGATTTATTCTTGTAAATCAGAAGAATAAAAGCCAAATTAGTTTTCTTCCGAATGAGTTGGATTCATTCTTTCTCATTTGCTTAAACCCAAAATACCTGATTGACTATGTTTCGAGGTCCCCTGTTGACTTGTGTGGTTGGTACATTACTTTGTTTGTCCTGTAAAGAGTCCGGACCTCTTCCGGAAACACCAGATAGTCCTGCCCGGACTGCGGAAGATGAGTTGAAAACTTTTCAAATTGAATCCGGATTCGAAGTTCAGTTAGTGGCTTCAGAACCTTTAGTCGAATCTCCTGTAATCATTCATTTTGATGAAGACGGACGACTTTGGGTGGTAGAAATGCGCGGCTACATGAGTGATATTGAAGGTTCGGAGGAGAAGCAACCTGTTGGTTCTGTCGCAATTCTAGAGGATACCGACGGCGATGGCCTGATGGATAAGCGGACGGTGTATCTAGATTCTTTGATTATGCCGAGAGCTTTGGGTCTGTTCAAAAACGGAGCCTTGGTAGCAGAAAACAATAAGCTGTGGATCACCCAAGACCTCGATGGAGACTGGAAAGCGGATTCCAAAATTTTACTTGATTCGACCTATTCTGCCAATGGAATTCCCGAGCATTCCGACAATGGTTTTGTGCGGAATTCCGACAATTGGTATTACAGTGCCAAATCACGTCTTCGGTATCGCTTTCAAAACGAGACTTGGATTCGTGACAGTACCGAGTTTCGTGGGCAATGGGGGATTTCTCAGGATGATCAGGGTCGTTTGATTTACAATTACAACTGGTCCCAACTTCATGGAGATCTAGTACCGGCCAATTATTTATCCCGAAATAAAAACCACAAACCTTCCACTGGCATAGACCATGGCTTGACGATTGATCGAAAGGTATTTCCCATCCGATCCAATCCCGCTGTAAATAGGGGGTATATTCCTGGTACGCTAGATTCTGCGGGACGACTTTTTGAATTTAGTTCAGCCTGTGCACCGACGGTCTATCGCAGTCAGCTTTTCCCCAAGGAATATCATGGGAATATCTTCGTGCTAGAAAATGCCGGAAATCTCGTCAAGCGGAATGTAGTGACCGAAAAAGGAGTTTTTCTTGAAGCACATGACCCAAATCCAGGCACTGAATTTTTTGCTTCCACAGATGAGCGATTCCGTCCTGTGTATGCAACGGTTGGGCCAGATGGCGGATTTTACCTCGCTGATATGTATCAAGGAATTGTCCAGTATGGCTCTTACATGACTCCATATTTAAAAGAACAAACGCTTAAGCGAGGTTTAGATTCGCCTGGTCATATGGGGCGAATTTGGAGGGTAGTTCCTAAAGGATTTGATCCCAAAAAGGCTCCAAAGCTTTCTCAAGCAAGCATAACGGACTTGGTCCAATATCTTTCCCATCAAGATGGCTGGTTTCGGGATATGGCACAGCGGCTTTTGGTAGAAAAAAATGATCCTAATTCTGTGGGGCCTCTAGAAGATCTAGTAAAAAATGGAAAATCTGAGTTAGGGCGATTCCATGCACTTTGGACCTTGGAAGGAATGGGGAAAGTCAATGCTCCTCTTTTGCTCGAAGTATTGAAAAACGGGACTGACCTGCTCAAGACTACAGTACTTAGACAATTAGAAATTTCGGCTGCAAAAGATCCCGGGATTTTACGCCAACTGGAAGCTATCGCAATTGATCTGGCTGATAAAGCTTCTGACAAGGTTGCACTACAATTGGCGCTGAGTTCGGAGATTTTTTCACCCGAAGTCAAGATTAATTTTTTAAGCCAAATCATCGACGACTATAGTCATTTAGCGTTGATAAGGGATGCCGCTATGAGTAGTCTAGAGGATCAAGAGTATCATTTTTTACAAAAAATAATGACTACTAAAACCTGGAAAGAGGCCAATCCCGATCGGGAAGTTTTCCTAGAAATGCTCACCTCAGCAATCATTAATAACAGAGAGCCGGCAGAGATTACTGGACTTTTGGCTATTTCGGATTCAAAGGAAATAGGCTGGAAGGAATCTGTCATCCTTGCAGGTATGGCTATTCAGGCAGGGGACATTGATCAACCCGGTCTGGTGGTACTACAAAGCGAACCTTCCATTTTCAAACGGACTGATTTGCCCATTAATCAGAATAGAATGGCGATGCTGAAGCGGCTTTTCTCCTGGCCTGGCTATCAGCCTTCCGCAAAATTAACTTCCACCGGGAATTTGGATGAAAAAGCCATGAAGCAATTTTCCGACGGACGCCAGAAGTATTTGGTCTCCTGTGCAGGGTGTCATGGGAATAATGGAAAAGGTGCGGCTCGAATGGGTCCTCCATTAGCAGGTTCTGAATGGGTAGTCGGAGATGAAGTCCGGCTTTCGCTGATTCTGCTGCATGGATTGGAAGGTCCGATCGAAGTGGCCGGGAAAAAATATGATGCCCCTGAGATTTTGCCGGTAATGCCTTCCCATTCGACGATGGATGATGCGGTGATTGCCTCTATTCTTACCTACATTCGAAATGAATGGGGCAATGAAGCATCACCTATCAGCGGTAGGACGGTAGGTTCCACCCGTCACTTGAATCAGGGTAGGGTGTATCCTTGGTCTGCTGCCGAACTCAATAAGCACATGGAAAGACTTGTAGCCAATTCCAAACCCTAACCCAAAATGTCCCAGCCAATGGAGTCCAATGTTAGCACTAAAGAATTTTCCTCTGGTAGGAGGGAGTTTTTGATAAAATCAGGACTTGTGACTGCTGCCATGAGTTTGCCTTTTTCAGTTTTGCCGGAAAGTTTAAAAGGTGTGCCGATGGGAGTTGTAGTCCATTCCTATGGGAATCGCTACGGATCCAAGGTGGAAAGTACTAAGTATCCCGGATTCCAAAATGCGCTAGATTTCATGTTGCATTGTCATTCAATTGGTGCAGGAGGAATTCAGACCCTAGTAGGGGGATGGTCGGAAGACTTCTCTAGAAAGGTTCGTGATATGCGAGAAAATCTAGGAATGTATTTGGAGGGAAGTATAGGTCTTTCTCAAAGTGAAGCCGATATTTCGAGATTTGAAAAAGAGGTGCTTTTAGCCAAAGAAGCTGGGGCAAGTATATTGAGGACGGTTTGTCTAAGTGGAAGACGTTATGAAAATTTCAAGACGAAACAGGAGTGGAATGAATTCAAAATAAACTCAACGAAGGCACTTCAACTTGCAGAACCCATTGTTCGAAAACACAAAGTGAAGCTAGCAGTAGAGAATCATAAGGATTGGAAAGCTGCCGAACTCTCTCAACTCATTCAAAGCCTTGGCAGCGAATGGATGGGAGTGACTTTGGACTTTGGAAACAATGTCTCGTTACTCGAGGAACCAATGGAAGTGATCCGGACTTTGGCTCCTTTTGCATTTTCCACCCATGTGAAAGATATGGGGGTAAAAGCATATTCGGATGGATTTCTGCTATCAGAGGTGCCACTAGGGTCAGGAATTGTAGATTTAAAAGAAGCAGTGACCTTGTGCCAAAAATTTAATCCTGCGGTGACCTTCAGCCTGGAAATGATTACTCGAGATCCTTTGCAAATCCCCTGTTTAGAAGAACGGTACTGGACAACTTTTGAAAATCCATCCGCCCAAGATCTGGCAAAAATCCTGAGGTTGGTCCGTGACAAACCTTATACTGATTCTCTTCCTGAGGTAAAAAACCTGAGCGCGGAAGAAAAACTCGCTTTCGAAGAGGAGAATGTGTTGAAGTGTCTTGCTTATTCCAAATCCCAATTACTGTAGGAATTCATTGTAAGTTGCGAAAAGTAAGTAGGATGCATTAAACATGGATTTTACTAACTACTTACACTGTACTCGATTAAAAAATTCAAAAGAATAAAAACATGTCCCAATTCGACCTAACCCAACTCCCCGGAATTGCTCTTTTTTCACTCAAAGGTAAATCTGCCATTATCACTGGAGGTACCAAAGGCCTAGGGTTGGCTATGGCTGCTGGACTGGCTTCAGCTGGTGCTAATGTAATGCTGGTGAGTCGCAAGGCTTCCGATGGGGATGCCGCTGCTGCTGAGATTGCTGCTCAGTATGGGGTCAAAGCCATGACTTTCGCTGCAGATGTAGTAAACAAATCCGCCATGGAAGCCATGGCAAAAACAGCTTTTGAGGCTTTTGGATCAATCGACATCCTGATCAATTCAGCGGGGATCAATATTCGGGGAGCAATTGATGAGTTGAGTCATGAAGACTTTACCAGTGTGATGGACGTAAATGTTACTGGAACCTGGTTGGCAAATCGTTCAGTGACTCCCTATATGAAGGAAAAAAATAAAGGGTCAATCATCAATCTCGCCAGTACCTTAGGCTTGGTGGGACTTTCTAACCGAACCCCTTATGCTTCGAGTAAGGGAGCGGTGGTACAGATGACTCGCGCTTTGGCTTTGGAATTGGCACCTTGGAAAATTACCGTAAATGCGATTTGTCCGGGTCCATTTTTGACTGAGATGAATATTCCTATTGCGGATACCGAGGAGGGAAAAAAGTTTATAGTCGGTGCCACTGCCTTGGGACGTTGGGCTGAACTGAAAGAAATTCAGGGAGCAGCGATTTTTCTAGCTTCAGATGCTGCTACTTACCTAGTAGGATCAATGCTCACTGTGGATGGGGGATGGACAGCCCGATAAAGCGCGAACTGTGTGGTGAGAAACCTCAATTAACACATGGCATTCAACTTATCATCGGTCATCTTGCACCTGACCATTATTATACCACCACCAAAGTTAAAACAAAAATCAATAAAATTGCAGTCACTCCAGCGATTAAGGTGCCCAGGCTATGCGACATATTTCCTTGCTTGATGCTCATGCCTGAAAGTTGAGTGACCACCCAGAACCCGCTGTCATTGGCGTGGGAAATGCAGAGTGCGCCTGCTCCAATTGCGAGTGCAGTGAAGACTTTCATTGTTTCAGAATCCAGTCCTAACTGTCCCAAAATTGGCGCTATAATTGACGCGGTGGTGATCATTGCGACGGTCGTCGATCCCTGTGCCGTTTTTAGTGCAAACGCAATCAAAAAAGGTAGAAAAATCCCCCAATTTGCATCACTCATGTTAGAAGTGACTAGGTCGCCGACGCCTGAATTTTGGAGCATTTTTCCAAATACTGAACCTGCTCCGGTAATCAGAATAACCGGGGCAGCAAGTAGAATTGATTCCCCAATCCAACCTGAGGAGGATAGAAGTTTGCGGTCAAACTTTTTTGGTAAAGTGAAGGACAAAAGCGCACCAATCAACAAGGAAATAACCGGAGAACCTATGAATTGAATCGCCTGGGTATACGCGCTTTCTCCAAAAGGCTTGGTAGGATAATTCGCGATAGATGCCAGAATAATCAGGATCAAAGGAATGATTACAGGAAGCAGCGAATTGAAAAATGTTGGGAGTTCTTTCTTATCTAATTTTTTTTCATCCGCGATTAGTTGTGGTTCAAGCGGAATCTTGACCACAAACTTATTGACAAAGAAATATAGTGGGATAAGTGTGATCAGTGAAACAACCAGTCCCCAAATTATCATTTGACCTAAATCTGCACCTAAAATTGCTGCAGCAGCAATCGGACCGGGAGTTGGAGGTACCAATGCGTGACTTGCCATAGCCCCAAGAGAAAGTGCAACAATTGTTGCTGCGTAGGAAATTTTACTTTTTGAAGCTAATGATTTGGCAATTGGGTTCATCATGATGATGGTACTATCTCCAAAAATTGGAACAGATAAAACCCACCCACTTAGCATCAAGGAAAGGTTGACAAATTTCTCTCCAATCCATTTCAGAATCCGGTCTGCAATGACGATCGCACCCCCCGTTTTTTCTAGAAAAGTTCCCATGATTACTCCCAAAAGAATCAAAAGACCCACACTTCCCATCACCCCACCAAATCCCTCAGAAATTGATTTGACGATAAGGTCTGTTGGCATTCGCATCATCAGCCCGTAAATAATTGCCCCTACAAAAAGTGCAAGAAATGGATGAATGTCATATTTGACTATGGCGAGTAGGATCAAGGCCAAAGCAACCAGTACAATTAGAAGTGTAAGCATTTTGGGGTTTTGTTAGGCTGGAAAGAGTGGGAAGGAGAACAATTACTGTCCTACATCACCGAAAATAAAATAAATATGCAGAAAACCCAACGATTCCGCACATTTAAAGGATGGATGGTTGCATGACTGGTGTTAATTTGATGTCTACCCATTACAATTTCAATTCTAATTTTTATTCCTTAGGTAAAAGACCAATTTTCCATTAATTTGATAAGTCAGAACATAAAAATGTTCAAAAGAGTATTTTAAATCACCTTTTCAACAAGCCCAACCGATGCGATCCCCAATCTTACTTTTATTCTTTTTCCTTTTGGGATTAATGGCTTGTCAGCCAAAGACAAATTCAAAGGTGCAATTTGTGCTGTTACCAAGTCCGACCACTTTCACCATCAGCGGAGAGTCAAAATTGAAAGCGCTAGATTTGGAATCTAATTTCCAAAGTGCCAAAAATCATTTTACAACAGGTAAACTCCTGTCTGAATTTCAGGATGAAATTTTTGCTTTTACGCTTGACTCTGTCCTGCAGCTGCCAGCTGAAGGCTATTCTCTTTCGATTACGGCACAAAAAATAGAAATTAAAGCATCAACAAATGCCGGACTTTGGTACGGACTGATGACTTTGGGTCAATTGATTCAAGATGCTAAAGATCAAAATGCTTTCCTTCCCCTATGCAGTATTGATGATGAGCCAGCACTTGCATACCGTGCGATTCATCTGGATGTGAAGCATCATTTGGAGAAAAAAGAATACTACTATGAACTAATGGATCGCTTTGCTGCACAAAAGATCAATGCAGTGATTGTGGAAATCGAAGACAAGCTGAAATATAAACTTCAGCCGAAAGTCGGGGCATCGGATGCTTTTTCAATTGAGGACTGGAAAGCTATCAGTGACTATGCTATGCAGCGAAATATCCGAATTAGTCCATTGGTTCAGGGCTTGGGACATGCTTCATTTATCCTGAAACACAAGGAGTACGAGCCTTTGCGCGATGATCCGATTAGCGATTGGGCTTTTAATCCACTGAATGAGGAAACCTATAAAGTTCAGTTTGACCTCTATGAAGATGCATTGAAAGCATTTCCTCATGCCAATTACCTCCATGTCGGAGGTGATGAAGTACATACCACGGGCAGAAATAGCGGGAAATCTCCATTAGAACTTCAATTGATCTGGCTGAATCGAGTAAGCGATTATGCCATGCAAAAGGGCCTGAGTCCAATCTTTTGGGATGATATGCCTTTGCAAAATGCTGGTGTATATCGGTCCATTTATGATAGTAAACTGACGACTGTGCAAGTCGATAGTATCTGGGCTATCAATGAGCCTAACTTGAATAAATACGTTGATATGTTTCCCAAAAACTGTGTGTACATGCGCTGGAACTATGACATGCCGGAATCTCCGGGAAATATCAGGGCGATGAAATGGTTTTCGGATAATGGCTTTAATGTCATGGGCGCTACCGCAGGACAAACGCGCTGGAATCTCATGCCGTTGGACCAAAGTAACACCAACAACATTCGGGATTTTGCTTTGATTTCCATTCGAAATAAGGCTGATGGCTTGTTACTGACGCTTTGGGATGATGATTCTCCGCATTTTGAGTTGTACCAGAGAGGGATATCCATTTTTGCTGAATACACTTGGGCAGGAGAAAGAAGATCAAGTGATGAACTGCACCAGGCTTATCGTCAACGGGCTTTTGGGCCAGCTTTGGCCTCGGCAGAGCATGAGTTTATCAATGCATTGGAAAGTCCTGTGGCGGATTGGAAAAACATGCTTTTGGATAACCGAACAGACCGAAATAGCCTGCGAACATTAGATGACCCCATCAATCAGGCAGTAATTCCCTTTCCCAATTTGGATTCTGCGGGGGCATGGAGTCAAAAATACCAAGACAAAATTACCAAAGCTGAGGCAAGCAGGCTTCAAGTCGATGAAGTTTTACAGCAAATCCAATTCGCAAAAAAATCCGCTCTTCGCAATACGCACCAACTTGAAGTGTATGAGCAGGTGGCCCAGGTGGTTCAATTTTCCAATCGGGTAATCTTGACACTCGCTGAATATGACGAGCCAAGTGGAGAGAAAAGAGCGCAGGCTCAAGCCAAACTCGCGGCAATGGAGGAGGAATGGGCTTCAATTCAATCTAAAGTGGAGGAAGTTTATGGCAAAACCCGACAGATCAATAAACCCGCCGACTACATTTTGGATCAGGACCACCATAGACACTTAGCCAATCAGGCCCTTAAGTTCTCTGATTGGCAGTTTTATGTGGAGGGATTGTTTTTGGAGAAAGTAAAAATAAAGGAGAAGTAATCAGTTTCTTTTAAACATTCCCTTTGAATTCGCAATTTTCCTACTGCAGTTAGGAAGGAGTATGTCTGATTTTTGAGTATCAAAAAAGGTCAGAAATATCTCCTTCTGAATCGATATCGGCATAAAAAGCGCTACCTATCTTGGACTCACAAATACTCCAATTTGCCTATAAGGGGGAAACAAAAAAGGAGGCTAAGGCCCCCTTTTGTCAGTTTAGATTTTTCCTGAAAAACGCAACGGTTTTTTCCCAAGCCGCTTTTGCTGCGGGTTCGTCGTAGCGTGGCGTGCTGTAGTTGTGAAACCCGTGATTCACACCCGGGTAGTTGATCATCTCGTAGTTTTTACCCAGAGCTTTGAGCGCCGCTTCGTAGGCGGGCCAACCGGCATTCACGCGCTCATCCAATTCGGCATAAATCACCAAGAGTGGAGATTGAATCTGTGCTACCTCAGCAGCTTCGGGCTGTCCACCGTAATAGGGAACGGCTGCTTTCAGGTCAGGGATTTGGACGGCCATCATGTTGGAGATCCATCCGCCAAAGCAAAAGCCGACCACGCCAACTTTCCCATTGCAGTCGGGATGGTTTTTTAGAAATTCATAAGCGGCGATAAAATCTTCTAACATCTCCTCACGGGTTCGCTTGGCCTGCATGGCCCGACCTTCGTCGTCGTTGCCTGGATAGCCTCCTAGGGGAGTCAGCGCATCGGGAGCAAGGGAAATAAATCCATCTACAGCACATCTTCTGCCCACATCCTCAATGTAGGGGTTGAGGCCCCTGTTTTCGTGAACCACTACGATGCCAGGAAACTTTCCCTTTCCAGCAGGAGTGGAGAATAAACCTTTGATTTGTCCTCCACCTTTGGGGGAGTTGTATAGGATGTAGTCCGAGCTTTGAAGTCGCTCGTCGCCTAGGGCAACTGTTCTACCGCTATCGTAGTCCGGCATCATGCTACCCAGCAGGGCAGCAACGGTAATGCCTCCTACGGCATAGACGGATAGCTTTTCGATGAAGGTTCGTCGGTCCAACTTGTTGTGGCAGTAGTAGTCGTAGAGGTCAAAGGCCTCCTGCGGGATATCGGCTTTGTTGAGTTTTTCCATGGTCTGCTTGAATGAAAGGAAAAGGTATGAAAAAAATGGTCAAGAAAAATAAGCCTTACATCAACAAGTCCAGCAAGTGTTTAATTGGTTTCTGATCGAGGGGGGGTGGTACTCTGGTGGTCGTAACTCAGTACTTCTGTCAGTTTCCAACTTTCGTTTTCCAAGATCCAGAGGTGCGTAAATCTTGCGGTGCTGGTCCAAAGGTCTTTCTTGTCTTTCTCTCGAATGTAAAAGTGGTGAACCCCTGTTTGGATGGCTCCATAGATTTTGCCCGCTGTATAAAGCGGAAAAACTTCCAAGCTCTCGGGAGCAACTTTTCGGATAGGCTTTTGGGCAGGGGAAGCGCAGATATTGTTTGCGGTACTTTCTAGGAATTTAGTTTTGTCCTGGATGCCGCCTTGGTCGTGGTAAAAGCGCAAGTCATCCGCCACCTGATTTTTCAAGTAGTCTAGGTCGCAGCGATTAAATCCTCGTTCGAAGAAAATGCTGTCTTGGACCTTTAGTTCTTGAAATAGGGCACTTTTCTCTTGCGCTTGTGCCTTGGTTAAGCTGATTAGTGAGAAGAAAAAAAGTAGGAGGAGCGTTTTCATTTTTTGTTGTTGAATTGGTTCATTTACGGCCTACCCTTTTAGGGTTGGGGAAATTTAGTTTTAGGGCAAGGAGCCTGAGATCACTACGGAAGTTTGACAAACCGATCGTCCAGCTTTACGCTGAAATTAATTTCAGCCTTTAGCGCGGTAAATATTTTCAAAAGCGTGTCCACCGTAGCACTGTTGGCGCTACTTTCAAGCTTGGAGATTTGGGCTTTTTGTACGCCTACCAACTGGCCAAGTTCCTCCTGGGTCAACTTTCGTTCCTGCCGGGTTGATTTGATCATTTTGCCCAATACTTCCATACGAAGTTCGTACTCGTACTGGTTGCGGTCTTCCGAACCAAGTTTACCGAGGTACTTGTCTTTCATTTCGGAAAGCGAATGAAGTTTCATCTCTGAGTTTGACATATTTTATTTTTTTAGAAGATAGCAAAATAGTTTTCTCGAAGTTTTAAGGCACGTTCGATTTCGTTTTTTGGTACTTTATCAACTTTTTTAAAAAAGCCATGCGTCGCAATAATCAAGGCTTTTTTAGTATCTCGTTTATCCCAAAAGGCAAGAAGCCTTATTTGATGACCACTATAATTTGTTCGTAACTCCCAGATTTCTCTCGAGAGTTTCTTCAGGAGTTTTGGATTATGGGTTTGTTCTGCCAAATCGATGTTGTACAGTACTTTTTTTACAATTTTCGGATCTAACTCGGAAAGAAACGTATCGGCTCCATCTAAAAATTTTGTTTCAAACAATTTCATTGTTGGAATTATGAAGTTAAAAAATTATTAAAAAGTTTCTAAATATAGAAACAAAAAAATAAACAAACCTATTTTTTTCTACTAAAAGGCCTTGATGAAGCTAGTCAAAGAGAAGAAGCAATGGGGAGAGAACGCTTTCATTTTTAGGTTCTTAAAATTTTTTCCATTTTTCTTCCTTTTGCCAGTTCATCATTAGTTAGTCGACTTCCCCTCGCCTCGGTATTTTTCCTGCAAGCCCATCAAAAAGTTGCGGAGCACCTGGTCTTTGCATTCGCGGTACTGTGCCTGCGAAGGATTTCTAAAAAATGCGCTCAGCTCGTGCTTACTCAGTCGGAAATCGCGCAGCCCAAAAATCTCCAGCATCCCTTCTTCCTGGAGATTCAAGGCAATCTTGAGTTTGCGCAGAATCCCATTGTTGTTCAGTGTCTTTTCGACAACCGGTGCAGCCCCCTCTTTTTTGCCGCGATTTGCCACGATCAGCCCATCTAGGAAGTGGGCCAAATCCTTGTCATACAGCTTCACGAAGTCAGCATCCTCCTCCTTTTTGAGCCAAAGGGCCACTTCCTCAAATGAGATATCTTTGCCACCCAAGGTAAAAATTTCCTTCATCTTGTGATCGTGGTAGTGAAAGGTGTACCGAAGGGTGCGCAGGACGTCGTTGTTGCTCATGAAGGCAAAGATCGAAATTTTACCCACATCTACCCCAAACTATCCTTTCTTCTTCCCTTGGGAACTCAATCTTCCAAAACCAGGCTTGATTTTTCCTTCATTCCATGAAAAAAAGCTAGAAAATCTCCTTTCTTTACGACCTTTGCTCGAGCCAAACCCCGCTGACCCTTGTCCACTCAAGTTTTATTCATCACCCCACCCTTTACCCAGCTCAATACGCCCTATCCGGCGACCGCTTACCTGAAGGGGTTCTTGAATACACTTGGGGTACCTTCCAAACAGGCAGATTTGGGGATCGAGGTGATGTTGGCCATCCTGTCTAAGACCGGCTTAACGCACATTTTTGAGCAGGCAGAAAAAGTAGATTCCCTCTCGGACAATGCGCTACGCATCCTTCGGATTCGCACGCAATACCTACAAACCATTGGTCCCGTAGTGGATTTTTTGCAAGACAAAAACCCCACCCTTGCCTACCGGATCGCAGAAGGTGATTTTCTGCCAGAGGCTGGTCGGTTTGAACAGGTGGAGGACATGGATTGGGCTTTTGGGGCCCTAGGTATCCGTGACAAAGCCCGCTACCTGGCTACACTCTATTTGGAGGATTTGGGAGATCTGATCACCGAAGCCATTGACCCACATTTTGGATTTACCCGCTATGCCGAGCGCCTGGGCCTATCGGCTAGGTCCTTTGACGAACTCCAGGAAGCGCTGCAGCAGCCTCTTACTTTGGTTGATGAACTCTTAATTCGACTCCTTGAGGAAAAAATCCAAGCTTATCGTCCCCGCTCAGTTGCCTTTACGGTGCCTTTTCCGGGCAACCTCTATGCAGCACTCAAATGCGGGCAGTACCTCAAGGCCCATCACCCCGACATCAAGATCTGGATGGGGGGAGGCTATCCAAATACGGAATTGCGCTCCCTCAAAGAGCCTCGGGTATTTGATTATGTGGATTACATCTTGCTCGACGATGGGGAAGCTCCTGTGGTCTTGCTATTGGAGCATCTTGCAGGAAAAAGACCGCATACCGAACTGAAGCGTACCTTTTTACGTGTGGATGGACAAGTAACTTATGTGAATAACCTTGCAGTCAAAGATCTTCCCCAGCGGGAACTGGGCACTCCAGATTACAGTGATCTCCCACTTTCTTCCTACCTATCGGTCATCGAGGTGGCCAATCCCATGCACCGCCTTTGGAGTGATGGCCGCTGGAACAAGCTGACTCTTGCTCATGGCTGTTACTGGGGTAAATGCACCTTTTGTGATGTTTCCCTCGACTACATTGGCCGCTACGAACCCATCACTGCGTCCCTGCTTTGCGACCGCATTGAAGAGATTATGACCCAAACGGGCACCAACGGCTTTCACTTTGTGGATGAAGCCGCTCCTCCCGCCTTGATGCGTGAGCTGGCCTATGAAATTCTTCGCCGAGAACTCGTTGTGGTCTGGTGGACCAATATCCGTTTTGAAAGCAGCTTTTCGGCAGACCTTTGTCGCCTCCTGCGTGCCTCGGGTTGCATCGCCGTGTCTGGTGGACTAGAGGTGGCTTCCGATCGGCTACTAGACTTGATCAAAAAGGGAGTGACCGTGCCTCAGGTGGCACAGGTTACCCAGCATTTTACCCAAGCAGGAATTTTGGTGCATGCTTACCTCATGTATGGCTATCCCACCCAAACGATTCAGGAAACGGTAGATTCCCTGGAGATGGTTCGGCAGCTTTTTGAGCAGGGGATCATTCAATCGGGTTTCTGGCACCGCTTTGCCATGACCATACACAGCCCAGTGGGTTTAAATCCCTCCGCTTTTGGGGTGAAGCGTCTGGACAACCAACTGGGAACCTTCGCCAACAACGAGGTGGACTTCGAGGATCCTGTTGGTGTGGATCACGGTGCTTTTTCTGAAGGGCTACGCAAATCCTTGTTCAACTACATGCAAGGAGTAGGCCTAGATCTCCCCTTGAAAAATTGGTTTGACTTCAAGATTCCTTCGACCAGCATCCCCCGTACCTACATTGCGCAACAGCTGGAAGAACTTTCCGCTAAGCCTATAAAAGACCACCACCGCATCTGCTGGTTGGGCAGCGCTCCGCAGTTGGTTGAACTTGAGGAGGGGCTATGCGAACTGCTTTTTTCTGGTAAAAAAGAGGATTTTGCCCTCGAGCTTCCCCTAGAGCTAGGGCAGTGGTTCTTCCGTCTTTTGGTAAAAGCGAGTTTCAATCAGCCTATCACCACTGTGCTTCGGGACGTTCGCACGGACTATGAGCAGGAGCTAGGTGATTTTGAAGAGCTTGTGGACTCCGAGGTTTGGGAGATACTTGCTGAAAATGGACTGCTGGTCTGTTGATTTTTTTTCTAAAGGGAGACGGATTATCGAACACTTTTAAATGAGAAAGGTTAGTTTGGCGATAAAAAAAGCCGCTGCTGGTAGCTGAAATTTAAATGGCTAAGCACATTGCCAAAGGCCTCAGCCGCTTCTAGCTGGAGGTCACTTACTTTTTTACCGAGCAAACGGCAGAGCAGCAAGCCATACACGCCATTCAGGCAGATTTGAATTTCATTTCCAATTTCTTCTGTTTGGGCAGCCTCCACTGCATCGAGCAGGTGAGGTTTGACAAGGTGAAAGGTGGCCACGTAGTTCGCATCGGTCTTGAGCAGTTGGTAGTGGAGCTCGAGCAACTGTTGAACCAGCTCCTGAAGTTCTTGAAGATGCCCTTTTTGCATCAGCTCCTGCTCCTTCATGGACGCTGCTAAGCCGGCAAACCAGGTCTTGATCCTGTCCTTTTCCTCCTCAGATACCGGATAGTGGGAAATCACATACTGTTCGATTTCCCCCATATTTCCTTGGTAGGAACGGATTAGATCTTCCATCTGGTACATGTAAACGAGGTATTCGCCTATGTTTTGGGATTTTTTCCGTTCTGCGATTGCCTGCATGGGGTAAGGATAGGTTGGGATGATAAAGGTAACTTAGAAAAGAAAATAGGCGGTAAGGATTCTCCAAAAAACAGTGGAGACCCCAGAATTTTAATCAAAACAAAACGTGTAAACAATGGATTAGGAAGGTGAACAAAGAAAGGAGAAAAAAGCTTGGATAAGGTGTAGTCTATTTCTTACATCTCCTAACCAAGAAAGCTTCTTTTTTCCTACTTTTGTCTGACTTAAGCTTATGAAAAATATTCGAAATTTCTGCATCATTGCCCACATTGACCACGGCAAAAGTACACTAGCAGACAGGTTGCTGCAGACGACCAACACGGTTACTGACCGGGAGATGCAAAACCAGTTGCTAGACGACATGGATCTGGAGCGCGAGAGGGGCATCACCATAAAGTCCCACGCCATTCAGATGAAGTATACTTACAAGGGGGAGGAGTACACCCTTAACCTGATCGATACCCCAGGTCACGTGGATTTTTCTTACGAAGTATCTCGCTCCATTGCGGCATGCGAAGGAGCGTTACTTATCGTAGATGCCTCCCAAGGCGTGGAAGCGCAGACCATTTCGAACCTCTACTTGGCCTTAGGTCACGACTTAGAAATCATTCCTGTGTTGAATAAAATTGATCTTCCGGGTGCAGACCCTGAAGCAGTAGCAGACGAGGTCATCGAACTCTTGGGTTGTGACCGCGAAGACATCGTCTTGGCATCGGGCAAGGAAGGCATCGGCATTGAGGAAATTTTGGCCAAGGTGATTGAGAAAATTCCAGCACCGAAGGGCGATCCTGCAGCACCGCTACAAGCCATGATTTTTGACTCGCAGTTCAACTCTTTCCGTGGAGTGGAAGTGATTTTCCGAATTTTTAACGGAACACTAAATAAAGGAGACAAAATTAAGTTTGTCAATTCTGGCAAGGAGTATTTTGCCGACGAAATTGGTATTTTGGGTATCAATCAGATTCCCCAGCAAACCATGAGGGCAGGTAATGTGGGTTACCTCATTTCGGGCATAAAGGTGGCCAAAGAAGTGGCTGTTGGGGATACAATCACACACGTGAAAAACCCCTGCTCAGAATCCATCAAAGGCTTTGAAAATGTGAAGCCAATGGTCTTTGCTGGGATTTACCCTGTGGATACTACCGAATTTGAGGAGCTGCGTGCTTCCATGGAAAAGTTGCAGCTCAACGATGCCTCTCTAGTTTGGGAGCCGGAAACTTCCGCTGCCCTGGGCTTCGGATTCCGATGCGGATTTTTGGGCATGTTGCACATGGAGATTGTGCAGGAACGTTTGGAACGTGAGTTTGACATGACGGTCATTACTACAGTGCCTTCGGTTCAGTTTAAGGCCCTCATGACCAACGACGAGTACCAGGTGGTCAATGCGCCTTCCGATATGCCTGATCCTACGCGGTTCAAACATATTGAGGAGCCTTTTGTGAAAGCATCCATCATTACTGCTGCAGAATATGTAGGCCCTGTGATTTCCCTTTGCATGGACAAGCGCGGTCAGATCAAAAACCAGGTGTACCTAACCTCAGATCGGGTGGAATTGCAGTTTGACATGCCGCTTGCGGAAATTGTATTTGACTTCTTTGACCGTTTGAAGACCATCTCCAGAGGTTACGCTTCCTTGGATTACGAACTGAAGGGCTTCCAGGAGTCGCACATGGTGCGACTGGACATTATGCTCAATGGGGAGCCGGTGGATGCGCTCTCCGCAATTGTACACCGGGATAAGGCTTACGATTGGGGGAAGCGCCTCTGCGACAAACTGAAGGAGTTGGTCCCGCGACAAATGTTTGAAATCGCCATACAGGCAGCCATCGGTCAAAAAATCATTGCGAGAGAAACGGTAAAGGCGATGCGTAAAAACGTGTTGGCCAAGTGCTATGGGGGAGATATTTCCCGTAAGCGCAAACTCTTGGATAAGCAGAAAAAAGGAAAGAAGCGGATGCGTCAGGTAGGGAACGTGGAGATTCCTCAGGAGGCCTTTATGGCGGTGTTGAAGCTTGATTAAATACTTAAGGTTCTATTACCGAGCCTTTTTAATCATCATTCTTCATTCGATATTGGACTTTCGAAGTTGATCAAATAAAGAATGTCGATTGTTGAATGTCGATTTTAGAATAACATAGAATAATAGATCCCATGGCAATTCTTATAGACGGAAAAAAAACCGCGCAAGACATCAAAAACGAAATTGCTGTACGCGTTGGAGAGATTTTAGCTGAAGGCGGAAAGCGCCCCCATCTAGCAGCCATTCTAGTAGGAGAGGATGGAGCAAGTCAAACCTACGTAGGCGCTAAAGTGAAGGCCTGTGAGGAAGTTGGATTTACTTCTACGCTCGTTCGACTGTCTGCCGAGGTGAGTGAGAAAGAGTTGCTTGCTACTGTGGAGGAGATCAACCAAAATGCGGACATCGACGGTTTGATTGTCCAGCTTCCTTTGCCTAAGCACATTTCAGTAGATAAAGTGACCAACCGAATTCGTCCTGAGAAAGACGTGGATGGATTTACCCCAGCCAATGTGGGCCGAATGACACTCAACTGGCCTGCTTACGTGGCGGCCACGCCTTACGGGATTGTGGAACTTTTGAAGCGCTACCAGATAGAAACCTCCGGTAAGCACTGTGTGGTCATCGGCCGCAGCCACATTGTGGGCAGTCCGATGAGTATTTTGATGGCGCGCAATGGATATCCAGGCAATGCCACGGTAACACTTACCCACTCCAAGACCGAGAACTTGGCAGCGATCTGTAAAACTGCCGACATTTTGATTGTTGCTATTGGTAAGCCTGATTTTGTTACTGCAGATATGGTGAAGCCAGGCGCTGTAGTGATTGACGTTGGGATTCACCGCATTGCTGACGAGTCTAAGAAATCCGGATTCCGTTTGATAGGGGATGTATGCTACGAAGAGGTAGCGCCGATTGCCTCGGCCATCACCCCTGTACCGGGTGGGGTGGGCCCGATGACTATCGCTGCCTTACTTTACAATACGCTTCAGTCTTCTGAAAAGAAGGTTTTTGGCTAAGTACTAAAAAAACTAAAGAAAAGAGAAGAGAAGCTTTGCTTCCCAAAGCTCGGTTTTCTACTTTTGCAATCCCCAATCGCGCACGTGGTGAAATTGGTAGACACGCCACTTTGAGGGGGTGGTGCCCGTTCGGGTGTGGAAGTTCGAATCTTCTCGTGCGCACTCCAAAAAGTAAGGCGACTCTGTTAAGAGTCGCCTTTTTTGATTTTAAATCGACTCAGCTCATTTTCTCTTAATTGAAAGGGCTTCCCCATTTTTCGTTGGTGTACACATCTTTACCAGAGAGTGTCTGTAAAAATGCGACGATGGCATTGATTTCTACTCCCGTTAGGTTTAGATTTTGACTATTGCCGCCAGGAGTCAAGCGGGCGTCTAGGTTGTTATTTCTTGCTTGTGCGGGAATGTTGTTGTAATACCCCACTACATTTTGTAGGGAGGTAAACACCCCCGAATGCATGAAGGGACCATTGCTTCCTCCCGTTGCGTTGACTGCATCGCGGAGTGTAGGGGATCGGGTGATGGATAGTTCTTGTCCTGCTCCTTGAGAAAGGGGACGAATGATTCCATTATTTCGGCTATTGGGATCGATGTCAAATTCAGGAGCTTGATGGCAGGCTTGGCAACCAGCTCCGCCACTTCTTCGAGTGCCTGTTCCATCAAATACGGGTGGGGTTAAGAACAACTGCTTTCCTAAGTTTTCCTGTGCCGTAAAGTTTGGAAAGTTGGCTGCGTCATTGGCTACCTGCGCTCTTCCTAGGTCGTATTTGCTATCAAAAGATTGGATGCTGCGAATGAAAGCAGCCAATGCCTGCTGCATGCGTGGCTCAGTGACGGCCGAACTCCCGTAGGCAAGCGTGAACAATTCCTGATAAGAGGCAATACCACTCAATTTGGTAAGTAGGGCAGCGAGGTTAGGTCTGCCATTTTGCCCACTAAAGCCCATTTCCGCATGGTCTTGAATAGGCGTAGTAACTTGTGCTTCGAGCGTGGCAGCACGCTCATCCCAGAAGAATTTGGATTCAATGGCAAATCGTGTATTAATCAAGCGCATGGAGTGTCGGGCAGCCACGCCTCCCTGTACACCTTCGCTGGCCAGTCTTGGGTCGCTGAATCCAAAGGCTTGTTGGTGGCAACTGCCACAGGAGACGGTATTGTCAATGCTCAGATTTTTATCGTAAAAGAGCACCCTTCCTAAAATGGCTTTTTCATCCGTGATGGGATTAGTGCCGGTGTTGTCCTTACGAATGTAGTTCGGGATAGCCTGGTTGGCATAGTTCGGTAAGGCATTGGGATTAATTTTGGTCCCAAACGTCTCCAATATCGCTTGATTCGCAATGGGAGTTTCGGTTTCGGTTTCAGGTTCACAAGAGGCCAACAAGCCAAGAAGTCCTACACAATACAGAAGTGTGATATTTTTCATAGGGAGCTAGGCTAGAATGTGGAGAATTCATTTATGTCTTATACGAAGGTGAACAATGGAAGTTTAATTCATTCCAGATATCCTTTGTTAATGTTTCTGAAGTGAGTAATAAAGCTCTCCTTTATACAAATTAATTTTTGAATGGCCGAAGATGTCACTCCCCCTTGAGAAGGGGGCAGGGTGCCTGCCCCGCATTATTGCGGGGGATTTGGTAAAAAATTAGTAATTAGACTTTCTGCAAGTCTGCGCCTCTGCCGGTAATTTCCAACTCCATTTTTTATCCACTCATGAAATTGCGGACCATCACATTAAAAAAATAACTAGTTTAGAACCAAACAATAGCCCTATGCTTTCTTCTAAATCCATTCTTCTCGTTGCGGCGGTTCTGCTGCTTACTTTTGCTGCCCAGGCACAGACCCCTCAATTCCCGATTGTGAAAGGATTTGGAGGGATTTATGAAATCCCTGATGCTACGGAGCGCCCGGATGGAACATTAGAATACAAGATTTTGGTGGATCTGACCTCCCCTTCGGAAGACCCCAAGCAGATCTCAAGGTTTGTAGATAATGTGGCCCGCCTGGTGAATCTTCATGGCCTAGCAGGAGTTACCAGAGACAGGATCAAGGTCAAGGTGGTTTTGCATGGAGGAGGGATTTTTTCGATCCTGAATGACGGAAATTACAAGAAAAGATTCGAGGTAGATAATCCCAACCTGGCCGTATTTGCCGCTTTGGAAGAAGCTGGAGCAGAAATTTTAGTTTGCGGGCAGTCGCTGATCGCAAGAAACTTAATGACCGCAGATCTCTGGCCCGGAGTAACCATTGCGCATTCTGCCTTGACCACCATCACAACTTATTCCATGAAGGGATATATCGTCTTGAAGTTTTGATCGGTAACTTTTGTATTTCTTTTGAAATTGGTCATTTTCTAAAGAAAAAATCTTTTGAAAAAACTTACATTTAAATTTCAAAACAGAACCATCTCCCCTTTCCATGAGTGACGCGATCAAACACGAATGTGGTATAGCTTTTATTCGGCTCAGAAAACCTGTTCAGTACTACATCGACACCTACGGAACTGCTTCCTACGCAGCCAATAGGCTCTATATTTTGATGCAGAAGCAGCTCAATAGAGGACAGGATGGCGCTGGGGTAGCCAACATCAAAATTGGCACCAAGCCAGGTACCCGCTACATCAGTAGGTATCGCTCCATAGAGCCCGCAGCAGTAAACGATATCTTTGATAAAATCACGAATAAGTTCCGAAAGGCCAAGAAGCTAGGAGGTAAGAAAGCCCTCAATGATGGAGAATGGCTTAAAGAAAACATGGCCTTCTCTGGGGAGGTTTGGCTGGGGCACTTGCGCTACGGCACACACGGAGAAAATAGCATTGAAACCTGCCATCCTTTTTTGAAGCAGAACAATTGGAGAAGCCGCAACCTGGTGATGGCCGGTAATTTCAACATGACCAATAACGAGGAGCTTTTTGGAAGGCTCGTGGAATTGGGACAGCATCCGAAGGAAAAAACCGATACAGTCACCGTAATGGAGAAAATTGGACACTTTTTGGACGAGGAAAACCAGCTCATTTTTGATAGCTACAAAGGCCAACATAGCAACGAGGAGCTGACGCACATCATCGAAGACGAGCTGGATGTGGCACGAATCCTTCGTAGATCCTGTCGTGACTTTGACGGGGGCTATGCTATGGCAGGAATGATTGGCAACGGCTCTGCCTTTGTTGTGAGAGATCCCTCCGGCATACGACCTGCATTTTACTATGCCGACGACGAGGTGATTGTGGTGGCATCCGAGAAGCCTGCAATCAAGTCGGCTTTCAATATCGACTTCAAAGCAATCAAAGAAATTAAGCCCGGCCATGCGATCGTGATCAATAAGGACGGTTCCTTCGCCGAAGAAGAAATATTACCAGCAAGGGAAAAGAAATCCTGTTCTTTTGAGCGCATTTATTTTTCCCGAGGAACAGACCCTGGCATCTACCAGGAACGTAAAAATTTGGGCAAGGCGCTGATTCCCCAGATCTTGAAAGCGATTGATTTTGACCTCAAAAACACGGTTTTCTCCTACATTCCCAATACTGCAGAAACGGCATTTTTAGGAATGATCGAGGGCTTAGATGAGTACTTGGTAGCCAAGAGGAAAGAAGTGCTTCTCGATGGTAAGCCTCATGTGGGTGACTTGGAAGAGCTCTTGAGCTTTCGTCCACGGGTGGAAAAGTTAGTGAGTAAGGATGTCAAGTTGCGCACCTTCATCGCCAGTGATGCTGACCGAGATTCCATGGTGTCTAGCGTGTATGATACCACCTACGAAGTAATCCGACCAGGACTCGATACAGTGGTGGTGATTGATGACAGCATTGTGCGGGGAACCACCTTGGAAAAAAGTATTCTGACCACGCTCGATAGACTCAATCCCAAGCGAATTGTGATTGTCTCTTCTGCTCCGCAGATCCGATATCCCGACTGCTATGGCATTGACATGTCTCGAATGAAAGAGTTTATTGCCTTTCGAGCGGCCATTGAGCTGATCAAGGACCGAGGGATGGAAAATGAACTTGATCAGGTATATGCGCAATGTGTGGCGCATCCGGATCATACCGAAAACTTAGTTAAACAGGTTTATTCTTCCTTTACAAACGAGGAAATTTCCGATAAGGTGGCACAAATTGTAACCACCTCAGACATCAAGGCAGAAGTAAAGGTGATCTTTCAAACGGTCGACAACCTCCATCGCTGCATCCCTGAGCATACAGGAGACTGGTATTTTACTGGCGACTACCCTACTACGGGAGGTACCCGCGTGGTCAATAAGGCCTTTGTGAACTACATGGAAGGTAAGACGGTGCGGGCGTATTGAGATTGAACAAATTTCAAGAATTTGATTTAGTAGTTTCCGATGCATTTAGTTTTAGTAAAGAAGGCAAACATCTGTTTTTTATGATTTAAGAAAAGTTAATTACCCGCATTACCATGATCGACGTTTCTCTACTCAAGCAAATTTGTGAAATCCCAGGTGCCCCTGGTTTTGAAAAGCCTGTTCGTGATCTAGTCATCTCCCTCGTGAGACCACATGTAGATGAGGTGCGCATCGACAACATTGGTAATGTCATCGCCCTAAAAAAGGGTGTTCGCAATCCCGATGGAAAGCGCGTCATGCTGGCCGCTCACCTGGACGAGATCGGGTTTATTGTGTCCCATATCGATGAGCAAGGCTTCCTACGCTTCAATACGCTTGGAGGATTTGATCCGAAAACCCTCACCGCACAGCGGGTAATTGTACATGGCAAAAAAGACCTGGTCGGCGTCATGGGTAGCAAGCCCATTCACGTGATGACGCCCGAAGAGAAAACCAAACTTCCCAAGACTACGGACTTTTTCATTGATCTGGGCATGCCCAAGGAAGAGGTAGACAAATACATTACCATCGGTGATCCCGTGACTCGCGATCGGGAGCTGATCGAGATGGGGGACTGTGTCAATTGCAAGTCTATCGACAACCGCGTGTCTGTATTTATCGTGATTGAGGCACTCAAGCAACTGAAAAATCCAGCTTTCGATGTTTATGCTGCCTTTACTGTCCAGGAAGAAGTAGGCATCCGCGGTGCCAATGTGGCTGCGCATAGCATCAACCCAGATTTTGGCATTGCGCTGGATACCACCATTGCTTTTGATGTGCCTGGAGCGGCAGCACACGAGAAAGTAACCGAACTCGGAAAGGGGACGGCCATCAAGATCATGGATGCGATGACTATCTGTGACTACCGCATGGTGGCATTTATGAAGCAGGTAGCTGCGAAAGAAGCGATTTCTTGGCAGCCGGAACTATTGACTGCAGGGGGTACGGATACCGCAGGTGTACAGCGCATGGGCAAGCAAGGGGCGATTGCAGGAGCGATCTCCATTCCTACGCGACACCTGCACCAAGTGATCGAAATGGCTCACAAAAAGGATATTTCTGACTCCATTGCCTTGTTGGTGGCCTGTCTCGAACAATTGGATTCCTACGATTGGAGTCATTAACTACCCAGAGGGAAGGTCCTTCTTGGGAATTATTAAGCGATATGACCTAAAAGCAGCTACCCATGCCCATCCTCGTATTTAACCTTTATTTCTTGACACTTGGCCTATCTTTTTTTGATGGAGCGATTCAGAAAGAAACTCAAGTTCAGACGGACTCTGCCGACTGGCAAGTGCTCTTCAACGGCAAGGACCTAAAAGGCTGGGTTCCCAAGATCCACCACCATGAGGTGGGTGACAACTATGCTGAAACCTTCCGCGTACAGGATGGGGCCATAGCTGTCAATTACGAAGGTTATGGGAAATTTGAGGACCGCTTTGGGCATCTATTTTATGAAAAGCCTTTTTCGAACTTTCACTTGGTTTGGGAGTACCGCTTCACAGACCAGTTTGTGTCGAGTGCGCCCAGCTATACCTACCGCAACTCTGGAATCATGTTTCACTCGCAGGCTCCAGAAAGCATCTTGAAAGAACAGGATTGGCCGATTTCGGTAGAATACCAGATGCTAGCCCAAGAAAAGGAGGGGGAGCCCCGACCTACAGGAAATATGTGTTCCCCAGGTACAGATATCGTCTATCAAGGCAAAATTGACCCTCGGCATTGCATCAACTCTTCCTCTCCCACCTTTGCTTGGGACGAGTGGGTGAAAGCCGAATTGATCGTCTTTGGAGACTCCATCGTACACCATTTGGTGAATGGAGATACGGTATTGACCTATTCGTATCCTCAAATCGGTGGAGGAGTAGCCAATCGATACAATCCAACCCTCAAAGTCGATGGAACTCCCCTTCGTTCAGGCTACATCGGCCTGCAAAGTGAAGGACAGGGGGTGCTTTTTCGCAACCTAAAAATTCGGGAATTGAAGTAAGACTCCCAATCCCTGAAACATCAAGAATCGGTAGTGATACCTTATCCCAATTGGGCTAAACTTGCTTCTAAGGCCTTGATTTTTGCTTCCGCATCGGCCTGCTTCCTGCGTTCCATATCCAGCACTTGGGCAGGAGCACCTGCTACAAAACGCTCGTTACTTAATTTTTTAACTACCCCAGCCAAAAAGCCTTGGGTGTATTCCAATTCCTTGAGGATGTTGGCTTTTTCTGCCTCCACATCGATGCTGCCGCCCATCGGAACAAAGCATTCGTCTCCTTTGATGACAAAACTCATCGCCTGCTCCATCTGGTCTCCAAATTGAAGTGAAGATAGGTTGGCAAGTTTGACCAACACGGATTCAAACTGGGTGTATACTTCTGGGTTTTGGGTTCGAATGCTGAGTGCCAGCGGTTCTTTCGGGGACATGCCCTTGGAGGCACGCAAGTTTCTGATCTGCGATACCACTTCAAACACTTGAGAGGCATCTGCTGTGATTTGAGAATCAAAAGGCTTGGATTCCGGCCAGGAAGCAAGAATTAAGGACTCTGCCACGGTGCGTTGGTTGATTTGATGCCACAGCTCCTCGGAGATAAAAGGCATAAAAGGATGAAGGAGCTTCAAAATTTCCTCAAACAAGCCCAAGGTCTTGTCGTAAGTGGCCTGGTCGATGGGCTGCTGGTAAGCGGGCTTAATCATTTCGAGGTACCATGCGCAGAAGTCGTCCCATACCAATTTGTAGGTAGCCATCAAGGCATCTGAAATTCGGAATTTATCAAAATGCTCGTTGATCTCGCTCAAGCTTTGAAGGAATCGCTGTTCAAACCATTCGATACTGGAGGCATTGACTGAACCGTCCAAGGTAGGATCGACCTCCCAGCCTTTGACAAGTCGGAAGGCATTCCAGATTTTGTTCGCAAAATTTCGTCCTTGCTCCACCAACTTGTCATCGTAGGGAAGGTCATTTCCCGCAGGGGAAGAGAAGAGCATGCCTGTGCGAACACCATCCGCGCCATATTGGGCGATGAGTTCGAGCGGGTCTGGGGAATTACCAAGCGACTTGGACATCTTTCGACCGAGCTTGTCGCGGACGATACCGGTGAGGTAAACGTTTTTGAAGGGCTTCTCGCCCATGTATTCGTAGCCGGCAATTACCATGCGTGCTACCCAGAAGAATAAAATCTCGGGTGCCGTCACCAGATCGTTGGTGGGGTAGTAGTAGCTGAGTTCTTTATTGGGTTTGCCTGTAGTAAACACTTCCGTATCAAATACGGAAATAGGCCAGAGCCAAGAGCTAAACCAGGTGTCGAGCACGTCCTCGTCCTGACGGAGGTCAGCGAGGCTGTACTTGGTACCGAACTGGGTATTTGCTTGTGTCAAGGCCTCTTCGGCGGTTTTGGCAACTACATATTCTCCATTTGGGAGGTAATAGGCTGGAATTTGGTGTCCCCACCAGAGCTGACGGGAAATGCACCAGTCGCGCACATTTTCCATCCACACCCGGTACATGTTTTTGAATTTGGGCGGGTGGAGTTGGATGACATCATCCATGACTGACTTGAAGGCAGGCTGAGTGATTTCATCCATCTTCAAGAACCATTGCATCGAGAGCTTCGGCTCGATCACGGCATCACTTCGTTCGGAGTGGCCGACATTGGAGCGGTACTCGTCGACTTTTTGCAGGTGCCCTGCCTCGTCTAGTAGCTTGCCAATTTTCTTTCGCGCTACAAATCGGTCTTCACCTACCAGCAACTGGGCTTTTTCATTGAGTGTGCCGTCGTCATTGAGGATATCGATGACCTCTAGCTTGTGTTTGACACCTAGTTCGTAGTCGTTGAGGTCATGGGCAGGAGTCACTTTGAGGCATCCCGTACCAAATTCCATGTCCACGTAGCTGTCCTCAATGATGGGAATGCTTCGGTTTATCAATGGAATAACGGCACGCTTTCCTTTCAGGTGGGTAAATCTTGGATCCTCCGGATTGATGCAAATCGCCACATCGGCCATGATGGTTTCTGGACGGGTGGTGGCGATGGTTAGGAACTCATTGGCGCTGCCTTCGATGGAGTAGTTGATGTAGTACAACTTCGAAGCTACCTCCTTCATAATCACTTCATCGTCCGATAGGGCAGTTTGTCCTTTAGGATCCCAGTTGACCATGCGGATACCGCGGTAGATCTTGCCCTTCTGGTGGAGGTCTACGAATACCGAAAGCACGGCATTGCTGAGCCCTGGATCCATGGTGAAGGCGGTTCGATCCCAGTCACAGGAAGCCCCTAATTTTTTCAATTGTTCGAGGATAATTCCTCCGTATTTTTCTTTCCATTCCCAGGCATGGGTAAGGAATTGGGAGCGAGTAAGGTCTTTTTTATCAATGCCTTTCTCTTTCAAGAGTTGAACTACCTTGGTTTCGGTAGCGATAGAGGCATGGTCCGTTCCAGGAACCCAGCAGGCATTTTTGCCTTGCATTCGAGCACGGCGGATGAGGACATCTTGTATGGTATTGTTGAGCATGTGCCCCATATGGAGCACGCCGGTGACGTTAGGAGGAGGGATGACAATGGTGTAGGGTTCCTTAGTTGGATCTACGCTGGAGGAAAACAACTTGTGTTCCATCCAGTACGCATACCATTTGGCCTCGGCAGCTGCCGGTTCGTATTTGCTGGCAATAGACATAGGTACTAGTTTCTTGGAGCTGCAAAAATAGCAGAAAAAAATTGGGCGAAGGAGGGTAAAGGAAAAAAGGGGACTTTCTCTAAGCTGTTGAATAAAAAAAAGCCGGGTAATTGCCCGGCTTTTTATGCAATTGGCGGCCTTATTTTTTTACAATGGGCAACACAATTTTACTTTGGAATTTGCCTCCATGGTGGATGGAATTCGTGGCGACTATCCCTTTGGTTTCATCGTAGGTAGTGCCTCCTGTATTCATGTTGCGATCAAAACGCGGGAAGTTGGAACTGCTCACCTCGATGCGGATGCGGTGTCCTTTTTCAAAGTAGTTGGAGGTGCTCATGGGCGTAAGTTCGATGGCATAGACCTGGCCTTTTTCCATCCAAACCTCCTTATCATAACCTTCTCGGTAGCGTACCCGCTGTATGGTTTCGTCGAGGTTGTAGGCCGTACCATCGGGATACACATCGATCAACTTGAGGGTCACGTCGGTATCCTTGACATCCGAAGAGAGGTAAAGGACGCTTTCAATAAACCCTGAAACTTCCACGCCTGTCTCTAGCGGGTCTGAGGTGTAGACCAAGATATCGTCACGCAATTCCATCTCCTGCTGGTCAATTGCGCCTCCTTGGATGGCATTGCCAATGCAACATACATTGCCTCCATTGGAAGGAACTGGAGCCATGGGGTCGTAGCGGAAGGTGTCTTTCGCATCTGTCTTTGGCGCTTTACTCAGAAGCTTTCCATCTCCATTACGTGTGGCTGCACTTCCTTTGGAATCCAGGAAGAAGGTGGTCATGACCGCCTCTTTGGGTGGCCAAACGTCTGCTGATTGCCATACATTTTTGCCCATAGTGAAGTAGGTGACCTTGGGGAGCTCGGCGATGATGCCTTTGTCCTTGCCTTTTAGCCAGTGGTCAAACCAGGCCGTGATCACTTCGTCATAGTTCCAGCGAGCATCGCCCATGCTGCGTTGACCTACCACTGTGTTTTCCGTAGCACGGGTAAACGAGCAATGCAGTACAGGTGCGATCACTAAATACTGATTGTCCCGTGCCAATTGGCTGATAGCATTGGTTCGGGCATGGTTGAATAGAGCAATGTTGGGAGAGGAAGAGACGTCGTACCAAGACACAAACCACATGCTTGGGGTATCAAAAGGCATGTTGTCGTGGTACAGCCCTCCTTGGTACCAGCGCGCATCGTTGGGCTTTCGGGTAATCATCTCCTCGTAGATTCCTTTCGGACCATTCACATTTTTGAGGATGTCCTGCACGGGTAGGTGAGACAAGCCTTCTTTCCAGTCTACCTTGGGGTATTCTGGAGCCATGTCGTAGAAGCGCTCCAAGCGAAGCAAATCTTCTTGTCCAATTCCTGCTTGAAGTCTAGGGGCTAGGGGATCGTGTTGGGTGCCGTACAGCCAAGAGGTAAAGAGCATCTGCCCGGCACCTCCGCGGTACCAGTTGCCTTGCTCGGTATATTTGCCAATTCTACCCACTCCAGCGCCATAGGCCTGCGGCACAAGTGCTGCAAGTGCGGGATGCTGAAGGGAGGCAGCGGCCATTTGCCACTCTGCGGTGGAGGAGCAGCCAAGCAAACCTATTTTACCATTGCTCCAAGGTTGTGCAGCCATCCAGTCAAAGGCATCGTGACTGTCGGTTAGCGGCAAGCCTAAAATATCCCAGTTGCCCTCTGAGAAAAATCGGCCCCGTTCGTTTTGAACGACATAGGCATAGCCTTTTTTCACCCATTCCAATGCGGTCTGCATGGTGCGGGAATTGAGTTCCCCATTGCCGTAGGTGTTGAAGTTGTAAGGTGTTCTGGAAAAGACCACTGGTACGGGTTGGTCGCCCTTGGGTCGGTAAATGTCTGTGGCCAGACGGGTGCCATCCCGCATGGGGATCATGACCTTTTGGTCGATAACAGCTACTTCATCAAGCTGAAGGAGAACGGGTTTTTCCTGCGAAAATCCAGGAAGAAAACTTCCCAAAAACAGGAGGAGAACGAAAAGGGAAAAGATCTTTTTCATAGGGCTTATCGATAAATGGATGGGTTTAATTTTTACTCCCTTTTAATTGATGTAAATCAGGTAGGTCAAATTAATCGACATCAAGGTAGGTTAAAGCAACTATTTTTTATTCAGGAGCGGGAAGATTTTGGAGCAATAAAAGTGATTTTTTCTAATTAAAGCGATGTAGGCCATCTAAGGAGTTTTTGATTACCCTGAATCTGGCTACCTTGTACCTTATTAAATTTTTACTCATGAGCACTAGTCCATTTCCACTGTTGGCCACCTGGGTGGAACTTCCAAAAAATACCGATTTCACGATTTATAACCTTCCTTTTGGGGTTTTTAAAAGCAATAAATTGAGCCCAAGAATAGGAATGGCAATTGGAGATCAGGTGATTGACCTGAGCATCTTGGATCAGGAAGGCTTTTTTTCCAACCTATTTCTTCCGGAGGGAATTTTCCTGAAGGATTCCCTGAATGAGTTGATAGGGTTAGGCAAGGTGAAAACAAAAAAAATACGTGAACGAGTGCAGCAGCTGCTGCTTCAGGAAAACGAGGAGCTTCGAGCGCATTCCATCCGAGGGAAGGTGCTGATCAAAAGTAAGGAAGTCGAAATGCTATTGCCGGTGAAAATCGGAGATTACACCGATTTTTACAGCAGCATAGAGCATGCCACCAATGTGGGCAAGATGTTTCGCGATCCAGAAAATGCCTTGCTACCCAACTGGAGGCATTTGCCTGTAGGTTACCATGGCCGCGCTTCTTCGATTGTCGTGTCGGGTACACCGATCCACCGTCCCAAGGGGCAGTTTAAGGATGCCAACATGGAAAAACCGGCTTATGGCCCTAGCCGAAGCATGGATTTTGAGTTGGAACTAGCCTTTATCAATGGAAAATCCACCCAGCTGGGGGAATCCATTGCTACGCAGGAAGCGGAAGACTATATTTTTGGAATGGTCTTGTTCAACGACTGGTCTGCCCGAGACATTCAAGCTTGGGAGTACGTGCCTTTGGGCCCGTTTTTAGGAAAAAATTTCGGTTCCTCCATCTCTGCTTGGGTAGTGCCTTTGGAGGCCTTGGAACCTTTTCGCCTTGCGGGTCCAGTACAGGAGCCCGAGGTATTGCCTTACCTGTCTTGCAGCAATGCACATAATTTTGACATTCAACTCGAAGTGTGGCTGCAGCCGGATGGCAAGGAGGCAAGCAAGATCTGTACCTCCAATTTCAAGTACATGTATTGGAACATGGCCCAGCAACTCGCCCACCATACGGTCAATGGATGCAATGTGAACATTGGTGACTTGATGGCCTCTGGTACAATCTCTGGGCCTACGGAAGATTCCTTCGGATCTATGCTGGAATTGAGTTGGAAAGGCACACGACCTATTACTTTAACCACGGGAGAATCCCGCAGCTTTATAGAAGATAACGATACCGTTGTAATGCGAGGCTATGCAGAAATGGACGGCATTCGCGTCGGTTTCGGTGAAGTGACCGGGAAGCTCCTTCCTGCTACCTAATCACAAAAAAAGGTCTCTGAGAAAGAGACCTTTTTTTTTGGTTTGCTTATTTTTTGGAAGGAATTAGTGTCGCAAGTTTCTCAGGCTCGTCGGTAGTGATAAAGTCTACTCCAAGTTCCAGTAGCCAAAGCATGTCTTCTTCCTTATTGATGGTCCAAGAGTTAGTGGTCAGGCCCAAGGCCTTCGCTTCCGCGATCCATTGCGGCATGCGACGAAGCAGGGAGATGTGGTAGTCAAATCCAAAAAACCCAGCTTCTTTCAGTTCTTGGGGAGATTTGTCTCCATTCAAGTAGGCTACGTTGGCTTTTGGATCGGTGGCGATGGCTTTGACTCCCCCCTCGTAACTGAAGGTGATGTACTCCACCCAAGCCTGTGCACCCAGTTCCTGCACCGTCTTTACCGACAATTCACCCACACGCTCGCTTCGTGCGATACCCAATTTGGAGGGTTTAAATTCAAGAATCAGTTTTGTTCTTTTTTGGGTCATCCCTTCGCTGAGGTAGGCCTTGAGCGTGGGTATTTTTTCTCCGTTGGAGTGGGTTTTGGTAAGTAATTGCTCGTAGGTGGAGGTTTCGATATCCATCCCTTGGAAGTCGTGATCATGGTTGACTACGAGTACCTCATCAGCCGTCATCCATACATCAAACTCGCTTCCTTCGCAGCCGAGACGGACAGCTTCACGCAGGGAGGCAATCGAGTTTTGGGGCAATGCATTCGCTTTCCAAGCGCCACGGTGGGCGATAATTTTATTTTGATGGAAGGCAGACTGCGCTAGGGTAGCTTGTGTAAAAAAGGTCATCAAAAGAAGGGAGAAGATGATTTTTTGCATGGGAGGGAAGAACTAGATTCAAGATAAATGTAGTAAAAATCTCAAGAGGGCTGTGGGATAGCTCGTAAACTTCACCAAAACTTAATCTACTGGATTTTGCGATTTTGGTATAGAAAAAAAGCGCTCCAAATTTTCGGGGCGCTTTGTTTTGCTTGTTCTTGCTAATCGTTTACTTAAACCCCAAATCAATCAAGCCCTTGTGGCTGATTTTGATCGCTTCCATGGGGTCAAGCCCGAAGGTTTGGTCTTGCTCTACCAAGTAGAATTCCATGCCAGACTTTTCCTTCTGGGCAAGAATGGATTTAAAGTCTATGGTACCTGTTCCCACGGGAGCAAACTTACCTTCCTTATCCATGTCTTTCACATGCCAAGCCTTGAATCGGCCTGGATATTTCTCAAAGTAGGTGAGTGCATTCGCATTCGCTTTGGTCACCCAATACAAGTCCATTTGAAAATTTACCCACTCCGGATTACATTTTTCAAGGAGTACATCTTCGATCACGGTACCGTCTGCGAGGGGCATAAACTCAAAATCATGGTTGTGGTAAAGGAGTTTGAGGCCTGCTTTATGGCATTTTTCTCCCAAGGTATTCATGATGCTCACTAGCTCCTCTGTGGTGCCTTTCATGCCCATGGCATTTGAAGTAGGATCATTGGTAAAAATGCCCATAGGGGGCACTGGAATCACAAAATAGGAGATACCTGCTGCCTTTACATCGGCAATGAGTTGATCCGCATTATCCAAAGTCACCATGCCCATATGTGCAGAGATGGCTTTTAGTCCTAGAGAGTCGAGCAGAGATTTGAATTCGGTTGGGGTCATTCCGTAAAACTTGCCATCCGAATAGTCGGCAGATTCTACATAGGCATAACCTGCATCGGCAACTGCTTTGAGGGTGCCTTTGGGATTGATGGCCATGGAATCGCGTACGGTGTACAAGGCCAGTCCGCCAAAATTATCAGAAGTTTCTGTACCTGTCGTGGAGGTTTCTGTGGCTGGACCACAGGAGAAGATCCCTAGGCTGAGTCCCAAAATAAGGGATAGGGAATGGATTGTTTTTTTCATAGAGCTGGGGGTTAAACGGAAATTCAATGCACCTAATTATAGTTCACTTTATTCCTCTCTTAGATAAAAAGGAACAATAGGCGAAGGTGAAGCTTATTCAAATCCAAATATGACTGGAAAAAGGAAGCAGACGATGGCAGTCCACAGTAGGTAAATTGGCAGGTAACGGACCAACGTCAAGCCTACTGCTTCCAACTCACTTTTTCCGCGTACGGTCAGGATCAGCTGCCTCGATACCAGCACCAAATGCACCAGCATAACTAAGTTGACGCCTAGTACTGCCAAGCGGTTGGGGGTGATGCCCCATTCTGAAATTCGAAAGGCGATCGCAGACAGTGCGATGCCATTGACCAGCAAGGTGGTGAGCGAAAGAAATACCAAGATCCAAGTCATGTAGCCAGCTTTTTTCTCCGTATAGGATTCGGCTACCGAGAAGAAAATGAGTGCCATGACTCCGATTAAGAGGATGTTGAATAGCAATAAGAAATCACGGTCGTTGTAGGGGTCTTTGCCCGCATAGACAATCGCTATCAAATAGCTGAGCAGCATCACCAAGACCAAAGGGCTGAATATTTTTGCAACGATGGGAGGTACCTTATTCACCAACTCTGGGTTGGTCTGGGTAATGAGCGTGGCCAGCAAAGGTGCTGCCGCAAGACCGTATACGACAATGTACTGGAAGTAGACCTCTGTGATATCGAGGCCAATAAGGTCAAAAAGGCCAATGGTAATCCCAGAAAGTAGCCCGCCTGCAAGGATAAGGATGCCGCCTACGATAATCGTTTCTCCGTTGTAGTTGAGGTAAGAAAGTCGCTTGCTTAGGTCCTTTAGGTTGGTACTCGAATAGACGAATCCAAGCATTCCCCAAAGAAATAGGGGCAGGTGGATGCAGGCTAGAATTAGGGTGTCACTAGTTTCCGCTTCCGGCAGGAAATTGATGTAGCCTACTGCTAGGAGGGTGGTGATTAAAGGTACGAGGACAGCCGATAGGGGCAGCTTATTTTTACGGATAAAATAGGCATAGAGGAAGGGGAATACAACAAATCCCAGGTTGCGAGGATAAAAGAATTCGTCTTTTATATCGAATAGGGCAGGGAATTTGGCCAGGGTACCTGCCAGTAGTGCTGCTAGTCCAATGAATTGCCAGTCGCCTTTGGATCCCCATTGGATTCCTTCCGACTCGAAGTGCAGGCGTTCGTACCAGGCATCAGCCAGGGGATTGCCTTTTAGCGAGGGATAGAGTTCGGTAAAGCTGCGGGTAAAGGCAGTTTTATTTTTCCGGTAGAGTTTTTCCAGTTCGGCTGGTTGATCGATAAGAGAGAGGATTTGCTCGTTCATGGGAGGGGTTTGTTTACTCGAATAACTGTGGAGCAAACTGACTGAGGTACACCCTCCAGTTTCTCCAGGTATGTCCTCCTTCACTCTCTACGTAGGTGTGTGGCATTTTCATCCCGTTCAATTTGGCCAAATACTCCTGGTTTGCCTTGTAGAGGAAGTCGGTTTTGCCGATAGCGATCCAGTAGAGCTTGTAGCCATTGTCTTGTTGAGTCTTCAAGGTTTGGTCGATATTGCTGTATACGCGTCCGGTAGCGTCTTCACGCTCCATGATGGCGGCGGAAAATAAACCGATGTAATCAAAGGTGTTGGGGTAGTAGCGGGAGATGTGCATCGTATGAAAACCGCCCATGGAAAGCCCTGCGACAGCGCGCTGCTTTTTGTCTGCCTTCACGCGGTAATTGCTTTCCACAAATCGGATGATGTCTTCAAATGCGCCTTCGTAGGTGCCATCCATCGTTTTTGGGATCATAAACTGGGGCTTGTAGAAGTTTTTGCTTCCCTCACCTGGCGCTCCATCTTGAATGACATTGCCATTAGGCATCACAACGAGCATCGGTTTGGCCTTGCCTTCAGCAATCAGGTTATCCAGAATCTGAGCGGTGCGACCCAAGTTGATCCAGGCTTCCTCATCACCTCCAGCTCCATGTAGGAGGTAGAGGACAGGGTAATTTTCCTTGGAAGTTTCGTACCCAGGAGGGGTGTACACCGTCAATCTTCTATCCATGCCTAGGCCTGGGGAATCGTACCATCTTCGACTCACGGTACCGTGTGGAATGTCATTGGTTTTGTACAGGTCACCTTGTCCTCCACCGATTAAGAAGAAGTTGGTGGCCGTGCCCACATCTCGGATCAAGAAGGGATTGCTAGGATCGGTAGCGGTAAAGCCATCCACCACGAAGGAGTAGGCATAGAGTTCAGGGTTAAGCACGGTGGTTTTCAAGGACCAAACTCCATTGGCATCTTTGGTGAGTGTAGCCTTTCCTGGCCCATCCATTTGACCCATGGGGGTGTCCATTTTCACAGAAGGAAGAAAATCCCCGGTTACCTGTACTGCCTGTGCATTGGGAGCAAAGAGGCGGAACGTGACCGTGTTATCGGTATTAACTTCAGGGGAAACAATGTTTTGAGCTTGGAAAAGGGCTTCTTGTGCAGAAGCGGCAAATCCAAAAAATAGACTACTCATCAGCAGGGTGATAATTTTTTTCATAATGGGTTCGTGTTTGAGCTTGGTTTCAAGTTAAGCAATGACCGAGTAACTGCAAGGAGAATTTCTTTGAGTGGTTTTAAGGAAAAAGGTAAAAGGAATGAATGAAGACAAAGAAGGTGATTGACGCTTTAATTTCTGTATCTTTAATTAGTTGGCTTTTAACTCAAAAATTAACAAGATGAGAATCCTATCCTTGAAACTGACCCCGCTCCAATTTAAAGAAATTGAGGAGAATGCTGCAACTAAGGGAATTTCAAAGGAAAAGTACAGCATAGAAGCCTTGGAGGTTTACAATGGCTACACTAAGCGAGAAATGTTGGCCAATGCTTTTGCTAAGGCAAGTGCTCTTGGACGAGCATCTTCCATGGAAATTAATGCTGAATTTGATCAGTTGATTGAATAGGAGAAGCTTACTGGATAGGAGTAGCTCAAACGCATAATTTCCTTTGTTCATTTGGGTAAATCTTGGCAAGGTTGACTAATCCACAAGGAAAGGACAACTGTTTACTCTTTACTTTTTAGGATTTAAAAATTCTTCTCGGGTGATCAGGTTAGCCGGATCATTTGATTCTTCCAAGGATAAAAAAATATCAGCTTTAGTTTCCTTCGGTAACTCTCTCCATAGTTTCCCCGCGGGGGTAGTTTTCCGAAGCAGAAGAAAATCTCGAAGAGTGGTTAACAATTGCTCATTTTCAATCTCCTCAATGAGTTGGTGTAGCGATGATTTTAAGTTAGCTGTCATGGAACTCATTGTTTACCTTTAATTTACCAAATAAAGGAGATGTAAAAGCCTAACAGTGAAAAAAAATTTCGACTAGTTCTATTTTCCTGCTTTCGGATCTTCTAAAAAACTTCATTTGCCAATCCCCGCCTACCCAAGTATCTTTGCCCCTCAAGTAATTCCTAACGCCGTGGCTAATAAAACTGTCAATGTAGGTTTGGTCCAACTTTCCTGTACCGGGAATCCGACCGAAAACATGCAAAAAACTACTGCAGGCATTCGCGCTGCTGCCCAGAAAGGGGCACAAGTCGTGGTCTTGCAAGAGCTCTTTCGCTCTCGCTACTTCTGCGATGTGGAGGACTATGCCAACTTTAACCTGGCCGAAGCCATTCCTGGTCCTTCGACGGAAACCCTAGGCGCGCTAGCCAAGGAACTCGGCGTAGTCATTGTCGCTTCCCTATTTGAAAAACGTGCCGAAGGCTTGTACCACAACACCACCGCGGTCCTTGATGCGGACGGAACTTACCTCGGTAAGTACCGCAAAATGCACATCCCTGACGATCCCGGCTATTACGAGAAATTTTACTTTACGCCTGGAGACTTGGGCTACAAGGTTTTTGCAACCCAATTTGGAAAGATCGGAGTCCTCATCTGCTGGGACCAGTGGTACCCAGAGGCAGCCCGCATTACTTCCTTGATGGGTGCTGATTTTTTGGTGTACCCCACGGCCATTGGCTGGGCCAAGGCTCAAGATGCCGCTACCAATGAGGAGCAATACGGTGCCTGGCAGACCATTCAGCGATCCCATGCCGTAGCGAATGGTATTCCTGTGGTGTCGGTCAACCGTACCGGCGAGGAAGGAGCCATGCAATTCTGGGGTGGTTCCTTCGTGGCCAACCCCTTTGGTTCTGTGATTTATCAGGCCCCGCACCTTGAAGAAGAAGTTCACGTAGAAACCTTGGATCTGAGCGGTTCTGACCGCTACCGTACGCACTGGCCATTTTTACGGGACCGAAGAATTGATTCCTATGGCCCGATCACCAAGCGTTTTCTTGACGAAGAATAAACCATGCAGGACCTTTTCCAACTGGCCCAAAGTGGAGCGGTAATACCCGCATCCCTCGGCTACTATTTTCCGGCAGAGTTTGCTGCCCAAGAGGCTATGTGGCTAAGCTGGCCCCACAAAGAAGAGAGCTGGCCGGGCAAAATCGAGACCATCTACGCCCCCTATAGCCAGTTTGTAGCCGAAGTAGCCCAAGAGCAGCGCGTGCATATCAACGTGGCCGACGAAGCTATGAAAAGCCAGGCCATCCAACACCTGCAGCGAGCAGGAGCCAAGATGGATCGCATCTTGTTTCACTTTTTCTCGACCAACGATGCCTGGTGTCGTGACCATGGACCGGCATTCTTGATCAATCCTGCTGCCGCCACACCCAAGGTGCTCGTAAAATGGAACTACAATGCCTGGGGAGAAAAATACCCTCCCCACGACTTAGATAACCAGATTCCCATCCGCATCGCAGCCGAGTTAAATATTCCTTGTTTCACTCCCGGCATTGTCATGGAAGGGGGGTCGGTGGAATTCAATGGCAAGGGCACCTTACTTACCTCCAAGGCCTGCTTACTCAATCCCAACCGCAACCCGCACCTCAACCAGGAGCAAATCGAGCAGTACCTTTGCAACTACTATGGCGTGCGTCACATTCTGTGGGTAGGGGACGGCATTCTTGGAGACGATACCGATGGGCATATTGATGACATCACCCGATTTGTGAATGCAGATACCGTCGTCACCGTAGTGGAAGAAAACAAAGCGGATGGGAATTACGAGATTTTGCAAGAAAACCTCCAGCTACTCCAGCAGATGCGTTTGGAAGATGGGAAGCAGTTGAACGTGGTCGAGCTCCCCATGCCTAGCCCAGTCATCTGGGAGGAGCAGCGACTTCCGGCTTCCTATGCCAATTTTTACATTGCCAATGAAGTGGTGGTGGTGCCTACCTTTCGAGACAAAAATGATCGGCGTGCCTTGGATATCTTATCCGGCTGTTTTCCTACCCGTCGGGTAGTGGGGATCGATAGTACCGACATCATTTGGGGATTGGGATCTTTCCATTGCTTGAGTCAGCAGGAACCAGCGGTATAACCTACGCTACGGTATATTGAGATAAATAAAAAAAAATACTTAAAACCATCTCGGTTTAAATCCGTTTTAAAATTGATTTGTTTTGAACTAGCGATAGTCTAGTGTTCTTTAATTACTCCTTTTAGATTTGAGTTAAATGGATCAAAAAACGAGCCCAAGGCTTACCGATTTAAAGTTATTTATTAACCGTGCATTAGATGAAGATGCGGGTCAATTGGGTGACGTCACGAGTTTAGCGACTGTAGCAGCAGATCAAAAAAGTCTGGCTCACTTTTTAGTCAAGGAAGATTGTTTACTAGCTGGAGTGGCCCTTGTCGAAGCGATTGCATTGGAAGTGGATCCGAATCTTGAGCCTGTTTTTTGGGTGAGGGATGGTGACTTGGTTTCAAAAAATCAAAAAATTGGCACCCTAACAGGAAATACCCGAAGTATCCTCTTGGCAGAACGCTTGATGCTGAACTGCATGCAGCGCATGAGTGGAATTGCTACTAAGGTGAATCGCTTGAAGGAGCTTATAAAAGAATATCCTGCGGTAATTTTGGATACTCGAAAAACTACACCAAACTTTCGATTCGCGGAAAAATGGGCTGTTCAAATTGGAGGTGGAATAAACCATAGGTTTGGTTTGTACGATATGATTTTAATCAAGGACAATCATATTAAAGCTTCAGGATCCATCACCAAGGCTTTGTCTACTACGCAGGATTATTGCAAAGAGCATAAGCTAAATTTACCGGTACTTGTGGAGGTGAAAACTAGAGAAGAGCTTTTAGAAGCACTAACTGCCGATTGGGTCACTCGAATTCTCTTGGATAATATGTCTCCGAGCACCGTATCAGAGATGGTGAAGCTTACCCAAAAAAGAAAGCCCTTGGAAGTTTCTGGAGGTATTAATGAGCGAAATATTCAAGAATATGCGGCCACAGGAGTAGATTTCATTTCTATTGGAGATCTGACTCACCATATAGAATCTGTGGATATTTCTTTAAAAATTGAGTAACGGATGCACAACATGACAATACAAGAAGAGGTACAACAATTTGGATACGTAACAAAATCTTTACCAGCTGGTATAGATGTAAAAGGAAAGATTTTTCGATTAAAACAAGAGAAAAATGCAGTTATTCTCGCTCACTATTATGTTGCGGATGAAATTCAGGCAATTGCGGATTTTGTTGGAGATAGTTTTGCACTGGCTCAGTATTCCCAGAAAGTTAATGCAGACATGATTGTCTTCTGTGGGGTACATTTCATGGCAGAAACAGCAAAAATTCTAAATCCTAGAATTAAAGTGGTATTGCCTGATTTACATGCAGGCTGTTCCTTGGCGGATGCAGCTCCTGAGGAGGAATTTCGTGTTTTTAAAGCGCAACACCCAGAAGCTGTCGTAGTAAGTTACATCAATTGTACTGCTGCAGTCAAGGCGATGAGCGATTACATTTGTACTTCATCCAACGCCGTTTCAGTGGTGAAATCAATTCCTGGGGATAAGGAAATTATTTTTGCTCCCGATGGGAATTTAGGTAGGTATGTTTCCAAAGTGACTGGTAGAAAGATGCATATTTGGGATGGAGCCTGCATAGTTCATGTGAATATATCAGAAGCCAAGCTAGTACAATTGATGAAAAGTCAGCCTGATGCCCAATTAATAGCACATCCTGAATGCCAAAGTTCTATTTTGGATAAAGCTCAATTTATAGGGTCTACAAAAGCGTTGATTGACTACGTTCAAAACTCAACACATTCCACTTTTATTGTAGCTACCGAGGCAGGGATTCTCTACAAGATGAGAGAGGCGGCCCCTGGAAAAAAGATTTTTCCAGCCCCTGCTATGGAAAATAATACCTGTGCTTGTGCGGAGTGTCCCTACATGAAAATGAATACGTTGGAGAAGGTATACAATGCCATGCATTTCGAAGCACCTCAAATTCAAATTGAGCCACATATTCAAGAAGGAGCCTTGAAGGCTTTACACAATATGTTATCCATCTAAATGGACAAAATTCAGGATCATTACGATGTGGTTATTGTAGGAACGGGTGTTGCAGGTTTAGCAACTGCAATTTACCTCGCTGAACACTGCCAGGCGACCAAGCAGGAGTTCAGCATCTTACTTTTGACCAAATCTTCTATTAACGCAACTAATACGCAGTGGGCCCAAGGCGGTATCGCCTCAGTTGCCCTCGAAAGCGATAGCTTTGCAGCACATGTGGACGATACCCTGGCTGCAGGGGCTTTCAAAAATAAGCAGGATGTTGTAGAAACGGTTGTGCAGAATGCCCCTCAAGCCTTAAAGGATCTCCTCCGTTGGGGAATTTCGTTTGATAAAAATGCTGAAGGAACCTTTGATTTAGTAAAAGAAGGTGGGCATAGTCAAAAGCGAATTTGGCATTATCAAGATTCAACGGGAGCAGCATTGCAAGCTACCTTGGTCACACGAATCCATCAATTGTCTTTCATCACTTTTCTAGAAGATACGGCCCTTGTTCAAGTTCAAAAAGATTCTAATTCTGGGTTTCATCTCCAACTGGTAGCGAAGGAAAAACTAGATCAAATTAATTCACTCTACCTAGTAATTGCTACAGGTGGGCTTGGGATGTTGTATTCCAAAACAACCAATCAATCCATCGCAACAGGCGATGGCTACCTCTTGGGCAAACACCTAGGAGCACGATTACGAGATATATCCTACATCCAATTTCATCCTACAGGACTGGTTGAAGAGGATTCCTCCACAACTTTTTTAATTACAGAAGCTCTTAGAGGAGCAGGTGCCATCGTAAGGAATACGAAAGGAAAAGATTTTCTCAAATCTTACGACAGTAGAGGTTCATTAGCTCCGCGCGATATTGTTTCTCGTGGGATTTGGATGGAGATGAAAAATAGTGGAGAACCACACGTGTTTCTGGATGCAACTAGCTTAGATTCATCTTTCCTCAGTTCCCATTTTCCGAATATTATAAGAGAATGTAGTGCAAGGATTGGAGTGGATATCACAAAAGATTGGATTCCCGTTATTCCTGTGCAACACTATTCTTGCGGAGGAATTCAGGTAGGGCCCTCTGGAGAAGTAGCCGAAGTACCGGGGCTTTATGCAGTAGGCGAAGTGTCTTCGACTGGATTACATGGAGCTAATCGACTGGCTTCCAATTCTTTATTGGAGGGATTGGTATTTGCCAAACGTTGCGCAGAAGCAATTTCTTTATCCCCTTCACCTGTGCTGAAATCCCCCTCACAATTTAAATTCTCACCAATCAAACTAAAAAAAATCGACCGTAACCTGCTGCAGGCCTACCTCACAGAGTTTGCTGGAATTGAAAAAAATACGGAGGGATTGATGAAAGGTTTAAACCAATTACTTACTCATTACCACGAAGCAGATGAATTGGATCATTGGAACGTACTGGATTGGGAAAATAACATTCTTTATGAGTTGGGTGTCTGCGTGTTTGAAGATGCCTTAGCACAAACTGCCAATTCAGGGGTCTTTTTTAATCGAGATTTAGCCTCGGGCTTACTTTCCTCCAGCCTTTCTGAAAATTAAATAAAAGCTGTTTTAAGGATACATTTACCTGCTACATAAAAAGTATCTTTCCTATTCTTGGGTTCACTAAACAAATTCCAGTTCTTTGCGCTTTAGTTTTCAAATCATTGTCATGAAAAATCTAGTCTTCGGCTTCCTTCTAATTGTACTATCTTCCTCCTGTGGGGTGCTACAGACCCAGCGAAACAAAAACATTTCCTATATGGAGGCTACCGCTACGCTTCCTCAAAAGAGTTTGAATGTCTTTGCTCCAAAGAAAGCCAAAAATGCACCCGTCTTGATCTTTATTCACGGAGGGAGTTGGCACAGTGGTAAAAAAGAGATGTACGATTTTATGGGCAATCGCCTCGCGGCAAAAGGGGTGGTGTCGGTTATCATCGATTATCCCTTGGCGCCGGCCTACCAACTTTCAGCAATGGAAAAGGCAAGTGCGCGAGCCGTCCAATGGGTGAAGGAAAACATTGCTTCCTATGGAGGAGATCCGATGAATATGTATGTTTCAGGACACTCGGCTGGAGGTCATCTGGCAGCCTTGATAGCGATCAAGGAAGAGCCTTGGAAGGAATTGGGTACGACAAATCCCTTGAAAGGAGCTATTCTGAACGATCCTGCGGGTTTGGATTGGTACTGGTTCCTGACCGAGCTCAAGGAAAAATACAATAAGGAAGACAATTACGATGCCTTCACGGCTGACCCTGCGGTGTGGAAAACCTATTCACCGATTTATTACCTGGAGTCCAAGGAAATTCCGCTTTTGCTGATGGAAGGGGAGCTCACCTATCCTGGA
>CAMDEU010000009.1 GCA_945897085.1 Spirosoma fluviale
TCTAATGTGAAACTTTCCCGACTAGAGAAAATCGCGAGAGCAGAAGTGAAGAAGGAATTAAAGTCTATTGAAAAAAGGGGGAGCTACCAAACGACCACCAAGATGATGGATTTTTCCTCTAACCTGGATTTGAGGGGAAAAAGGGGAGAAGAAGTTCTGCCACTGATTCAAACCTTTATTGACGAGGGAAATATGCTTGGAGTGAAAAATTTACGGATCGTCCACGGTAAAGGAGATGGGATTCTGCGTGAGATAAGCCGTAATTTATTACGAGCCATGCCCCAAGTTGGGAAATTGGAGGATGAGCACGCCGATAGAGGCGGAGCTGGAGTAACCTTAGTTACCCTCAAGTAGCCTGCTTATTTTTTCACTAGGTTAAAGGTATAATTCCCCGCTAGGGCGGAAGTGCCATCCATTCGCGCTCCAGGTACTGGAATTCGAAAGTCCAATCGTAGCGTAGTTCCTGTTTGTGTAAAGGAGATTTCACGCGTTGCCGCAGGTTTAATGCCTGTCAATATAAATTTATCAAAGTTGGTTCCAGCAAAACTCCAAGTGCCGTTTTCATCAAATAATTCGGCTGAATTTCTAGTGGAATAGGTTTTGGAGGCACCCGCATTGAGGAATACCTCAAAGGTAGCAAAGGTGCTGGTTACGTTCTGTCCATCACGAGTAACTGATCCCCCGCCGGCCACAGTCCACTGCGCGGTTCCTGTTCCCGCTAGGGATTCTATAGCGATTTGTTCTGGAGTTTTTTTTGTGTCAGGCGTTTCTCCCTTCTCCTTACAAGCAAATAGGAGGCTAAAAATTAGAATAAGTGGGAAAATGGATAAAAATCGAAAATTCATTTGAGATATTTTTTTTTAAATAGTGCAAACACAATCGTACGTACCATTTGACTTACTTAAAGTCTTCCATGGCTATTTTTTTTTCACAAAAATCATATTCACGCGGGTCATTGGAGCAAATCATTACAATCCGATCCTGTGTAAACTGCTGGATAAGGTCTAAATACCAAGTCACACCTTGTTTATCTAAGTTGGTGGTGGGCTCATCTAGAAGGAGGAAAGGAACCTCAGAAAAAATGGCTAAAGCAAGTTTTACTCGCTGCTTCATACCAGAGGAAAACTGGGAAATGGCTTTTGATTTATGTTTCTCTAACCCTAAAATTTCTAAAATTTCTACGGTAGATCGCTGTTGTAGTGGTTTTTTAAATTGAAAATGAAAGGAAAGTACTTCGCTTAGCGTGAATTCTTCTGGCAATTCTAAATAGGGGGTAGCGAGTGCAAGGCTACGAAACCACTCTTCTTCACTAATTTGAGTTGCTCCTGATTGGTATTGAATAGCCCCAGATGTTAGGGGAATGGCTCCAGAAAGGCATTTTAAAAGGGTGGATTTTCCGGAACCATTTCCTCCAGTAATGGCGATAGTATCCCCAGTGGAAAGTTCCAGATCAAGATTTTTAAAAATCCATTCGTGGTGAAAGCGCTTGGAAGCATTTTGAACCTGGATGGTAAACATGCTAGTTGATGTAGCCTTTCATTACCCCACGTTCAGACGAACGGATAAAATTTAAAATTTCATCTCGCTCCTTGGTAGCAGGAAGGTTGATTTCTATTTCTTCAAGGGCACGGCTGTTGTTTAAACTATTCAAGAATAAGTAACGATATACCTCTTGAATGTGTGCAATTGTTTCGCTAGAGAAACCTCTTCTGCGCAAGCCCAAGGAATTGACACCCGCGTAGGTAAGGGGTTCTCTTGCAGCCTTGGTAAAGGGAGGTACATCTTTTCTGACTAAAGATCCACCTGAAATCATGGCATGCATCCCTACTCGCACAAACTGATGTACAGCACTTGATCCTCCAATGATCGCCCAGTCTTCGATGACTACATGGCCAGCGATTTGAACTGAGTTGGCCACAATGACATGGCTTCCAATCACACAATCGTGAGCTACGTGTACATAGGCCATCAATAGGCAATTAGTGCCTACGACGGTGGTTTGCTTGTCTACTGTACCGCGAGATATAGTCACACATTCACGAATGGTGGTGTTATCCCCAATAACTACCGTAGATTCTTCGCCTTGAAATTTGAGGTCTTGCGGAATTCCTGCAATGACGGCACCAGGAAAAATCTTGCAATTTTTACCAATCCTTGCTCCGGGATAGATGGTCACATTGGAGCCAATCCAAGTATTGTCCCCGATGATCACATCTTCATGGATCATGGTGAATGGGTCAATGTGTACTCCTGAACCTAATGTGGAGTCAGGATGAATAGAAGACATGGAGCTAATCATATATCTTTTCGGGTAATGCTTGCAGTCATGATGGCTTCACAAACTAGTGTATTGCCTACGTAGGCTTCTCCTTTCATTTTAGCAATGCCCCTACGGATAGGAGCTAGGAGTTCGCATTTAAAGACAATGGTATCACCAGGCAAGACCATTTTTCTAAATTTACAATTTTCAATGCCTAGAAAATAGGTCCAGTAATTTTCAGGATCTTCTACTGAGCTCAAGACTAATATGCCACCTGTTTGTGCCATAGCCTCTACTTGCATGACCCCAGGCATTACAGGATTACCAGGAAAATGGCCCATGAAGAATGGTTCGTTCATGGTTACATTTTTCACCCCTGCTACCACGGTCTCATCAAGGTAGATGATTTTGTCTACCAGCTGAAAAGGATAGCGATGGGGTAAAATATTGCTTATCTGATTAATATCCATTACTGGAGGAAGCTTTGGATCGTAAAAAGGGATGTGGGAAGACCCCATTTTTTCCATAGCTCGTTTCAATTTTTTAGCAAAGGCCACGTTGGCAGCATGACCTGGTCGAGCAGCAAGAATTTGGGCTTTTAAAGGACGACCCACCAATGCCAAATCACCCACCACATCCAAAAGTTTGTGGCGTGCAGGTTCGTTTTTATAGCGTAAGTCTACGTTATTGAGGATCCCCTCTTTCTTCACTTCAACGGACTCCTTATTAAACATTTTGGCTAAATGTGCCAATTCCTCTTTTTCAACAACCCGGTCTACCACAACAATTGCATTGTTCAAATCCCCACCTTTGATCAGGTTGGATTTGTAAAGCATCTCGAGTTCATGCAAAAAACAAAACGTTCTACAGGAGGCAATTTCTGGTCTAAATTGACTGATGTCTGTAATAGAAGCATGCTGACTACCAAGTACTGGTGAATTGTAGTCAACCATCACGGTCACTCTATAGTTGCTTGCAGGCAAAGCCACCATCTCAACTTCTCTGGAAGCGTCTTTGTATTGGATAGTTTCTTGAACTTCAAAAAACCTTCTCAAAGCATTTTGTTCCTGAAGTCCAGCATCCTCAAGTACCTCGATAAACTGGATCGAGGATCCATCCATAATCGGTGGTTCAGGGCCGTCAAGTTGTATCAAGACGTTATCTATCTCCATACTCACTAGAGCAGCTAACACATGTTCTACGGTATATACTCGAGCTCCATTTTGTTCCAAGGTTGTACCGCGTGACACATCTACCACCAAATCACAGTCTGCATCAACTGTGGGTCGACCCTTTAAATCAATGCGTTGGAATTTTATCCCATGATTAGGAGCTGCCGGCAAAAAGGTCATATTGGATACCACGCCTGTATGCAGTCCTACCCCGGATAATTCTACCTGCCTTTGAATGGTATGTTGTTTAACTGTCATGTTTTTACACTAAAAGGATATTTGGGACGCAAATTTACCCCTTTTTTTCCAGTTGTTGAATTCGTTTTTGCAGATCATCTAGATTTTTAAATATGCTGTAGGAGCGGAGAAAAAGATTTAAATCCATTGCCAAGAATCCAAATAGGGTTTGTCCTGATTTTTTGATCGACTTGATCACCCCAGTATTTCCTCCAATGGTGGTGTGATCTGCAATTTGGAGGTGTCCTACGATGCTGGCCTTACCTGCGATGATGCAATAGGCACCAAGGGTAGTGGATCCTGCAATGCCTGCTTGTGCTGCGATAGCCGTATGTGCGCCGACCACTACATTGTGGGCGATATGTACCTGGTTGTCAATTTTGACTCCTTTACAAAGAAGGGTAGAACCCATCGTTGCTCGGTCTACCGTACTGTTTGCTCCGATGCTCACCTGGTCTTCCAAGACGACGTTGCCAATTTGAGGTATGGTTTTGTAGGAGCCGTCTGCCTGGGGTGCAAAGCCGAATCCGTCCGCACCCAGTACGGCACCTGAGTGAATCACACATTGCTTACCTATTTGCGTGTCCGAACAAATTTTGGCACCTGCGTGAATTACTGTGCCGTCGCCAATCTTGACTCGGTCGCCAATGAAGCTATGTGCATGGATTTTGACACCTTCTCCCAATACGCAATCCTTTCCTATGTAAGAGAAGGCTCCTCGGTAAGCTCCTTCGCCCACGAGGCTATTTTCGCCCAAGTAACTAGGTTCTTCAACGCCCACCAACGTCCCCCTGCTGACCTGATTGTAGGCTTCTAGCAAGGTGGTAAAGCCAGTGTAAGCGTCTTTTACCCGGATCAAGGTGGCTGTATGGGGTTTTGAGGCAACAAAGTTTTCCGAAACGATCACTGCCGTGGCGGCGGTTTCGTAGAGGTAGGCTTCGTATTTATCGTTTGCCAAAAAGGCAATGCCTCCGGGCTGACCTTCCTGGATTTTATCGAGGCGGTTAACTTTTTGTGTAGGGTCTCCATCTACAGTTCCTCCTAAAATACCAGCGATTTGTTCCAGCGAAAATTCCATAGGTAGCACAGTGGTTTAGTAGGGCAAAATTAAACTTTTTGCTACGCATACGTAATGTTTTTCTACCATCTTGCTCATAATCTTGATGTTTGGTAAATCTGCGGCACTGGCCACATCGACCACTTCTCCTTTTTTGGTTAAAATGGAAATGCGGTCTTTTTCCAAATACCCATAGTTACTGATCGTACCCGTAGAGAAAAAGTATGCTAAATCTTCGTCAGGTACTTGCAGTTTTTTCCGCGCTTTGGTTCGTAGGTGTTCAATCTCTTGGCTTGAAAAAGGTTCATTCACCAGGTTGATTTTAAACAGTTTACGTGTCAGAAACATTTGTGATATGTTTTGAAGCACGTAGTCCGGATCATTTTTCCAAAGCTTGATGGCTCCCCAAATATCAAAATCATCGAGCTGCAAAAATTTCTTCAACAAACTCGTATCCGCTTTGAAATCTGCTAGCGACACCTCTTGACTCATGAAGTAGGCCATCTCCTCGGTAACAAAGAAGGTCCTTCCATCTTGCGCTAATTTTTTTGCTCGTTGAATCAGGTTGATGAGCATTTTCTCCGCACTAACGGTCGTTTTATGCAAATACACCTGCCAATACATCAGCCTTCGCGCACTCAAAAAGTTTTCGATCGAATAGATTCCTTTTTCTTCAATCACCAGCTGATCATCCTTGACGGCCATCATTTTGATGATTCGATCTGCACCAATGGTACCTTCAGATACCCCTGTAAAGAAACAGTCCCGCTGTAAGTAGTCCAATCGATCAATGTCTAGCTGACTTGAAACGAGCTGATGAAAGAATTTTTTAGGGTACTGATTTTTGAATATCTGGAGTGCTAAAGTTAATTGCCCTCCAAACTCCTCATTGAGCAATTCTATGGTGAGCAATGAAAGTTCTTCGTGTGGAATCCCTCGCAATAAGCTATATTCCAAAGCGTGAGAGAAGGGTCCATGCCCAATATCATGCAAAAGAATGGCGATTAAAGCTGCCTCGTATTCGGATTCACTGATGTCGGTACCTTTAATCCGTAAGTTGTCCAAGGTAATGCTCATCAGGTGCATAGCACCCAGCGCATGGTGAAATCGGGTATGCAATGCACCAGGGTATACAAAATCAGTTAAACCTAATTGACGGATTCGGCGTAATCTCTGAAAGTAAGGATGGTCAATGATGGCAAAAATTAACTCGCTAGGGATGGTTATAAAACCATAAACAGGATCATTGATTATTTTCTGGCTTTTCAATCAGTACGGATTTGATTGACTCAAAAGTAATTATAATTTTAGAAGAAAAGGGAAGAAAGATGTCTCAAAAATTCAAGGTCTTGTGGGCAGACGATGAAATTGACCTACTCAAACCTCACCTCTTATTTCTCGAGGGAAAGGGCTGCGTGATTACAACCGTCAATTCAGGTATAGATGCGATCGAAGAAGTCGAAAACACCAATTTTGATGTGGTGTTTTTGGATGAAATGATGCCTGGAATGACCGGTTTAGAAACTTTACAACAAATCAAGCAACTCAAGCCCCAGATTCCTGTAGTCATGATCACAAAGAGTGAAGAAGAGCAGTTGATGGATGAGGCTATTGGAGGAAAGATTGCTGACTATTTGATCAAACCTCTCAATCCCAGCCAAATTTGGCTTTCAGTAAAAAGAATTCTGCAAAATCGACAGTTGGTAGAGTCCAAAACAGCCCAAAATTACCAGCAAGAGTTTAGACAAATTGGCCAAGCTTTGGATGAAGCAGCTTCTCCTCAGGAGTGGGCTGATCTTTATAAGAAACTAACCTTCTGGGAAATGGAAATTGACCGCACTGAAAACAAGAATATGTTGGAAGTATTGGAATCACAAAAAACCGAAGCCAATACGTATTTTGGACGATTTATAAAGGCGAATTACTTGGATTGGGTAGCTAATCCAGAGACTGTTGCGCCGTTACATTCCCCTCAGGTGCTCAGAGAATGGGTGTTTCCCCTTTTGAAAAAGAAAAGGCCCGTATTTTTTATTTTAATCGATAACCTCCGCCTGGACCAATGGGAGGAAATCGAACCCCTGCTAAGCCCTTACTTTCATGTGGAGGAAAAGTCTACCTATTTCAGTATTCTCCCTACCACCACTGCCTTTGCTAGAAATGCCTTGTTCTCGGGCATGATGCCTTCAGAGATGGCTAGTCGCTATCCACACCTATGGGAAGACGAAGATTCGGAAGAGGGAAAAAATAAAAGTGAGGAGCAATGGTTAAAAATTAACTTGGAAAAAAATAGAATCCCTGTTAAATATTCCTACCATAAGATTTTGCAAATGCAGGAAGGAAAAGCGGTGCTCGATCAATTCCACAGCTTGCTTCAGAACGAATTCAATGTGCTGGTGTACAATTTTGTTGACATGATTTCTCATGCCCGTACAGATATGAAAATGATCCGAGAACTGGCTCCCGATGAGTCAGCTTACCGTTCCTTGACTCGAAGTTGGTTTGAACATTCCTCTCTCTTTGAGTTGATGAAAAAAATACAGCAAGCAGGAGGGGAGGTGATTTTGACCACAGATCACGGTACCAAAAGGGTAAATAGGCCGTACCGGATTATTGGAGATAAGCATGCCACGACAAACTTGAGATACAAGCAGGGAAAGAATTTGAATTTTGAGCCTGGGAAAGTTTTTGAAGTCCGGCGACCCGAGGATGCTAAGCTTCCAAGACTAAATGTATCTTCATCCTATGTCTTTGCAGTGGAGGATTATTTCTTTGCCTATCCCAATAATTACAACTACTACGTAAACCACTTCAAGGACACTTTTCAGCATGGGGGCATTTCTCTTGAGGAAATGATCGTACCTATTGTACATTTGCGTTCCAAAACCTGATTATTTTGCAATCCTTCTCCTACACCTTAGACCGAATCGATGAAATAGCCCAGCAGCTAATTCAAGCAGCTGGTGAGGAGAAAGTCTGGATTTTTAAAGGGGAAATGGGTGCAGGAAAGACTACTTTGATCAAATCCCTTGCCAAAGCCTTGCAGGTAGTGGATCAGGTCAGTAGTCCTACTTTTGGCATTGTAAATGAATACCAAACTTCTTTCAAAGGACTAATCTTTCATTTCGATTTTTATCGCTTGGATGATCCTATGGAAGCATTGGATATCGGAATAGAAGAGTATTTTTATAGTGGAAACTATTGTTGGCTTGAATGGGCGGAAAACATTGCCTCTTTTTTGCCGGAGCGTTTTTTTCTAATTGAACTCACAATAGAATCCGAAACTGGAAGATTGTTAACCCTTCACCACCATCAAAATGGCCACTGATTTGTCTGGAGTAGCTGCCGTGGGATTGATCCCCAAAGAGTCTCCCTCCCAACTAAAAAAAGGAGGTAAACCCATCACACTAGGATTGCCTAAGGAAACTTCCCCCGAAGAGAAGCGAGTAGTTTTAAGCCCTGAAGCAGTTCGGATTTTGAATCAAAATGGGATTGAAGTCATGGTGGAGGCCCAAGCAGGGGAACGCGCCAAGTTTTCAGATCGACAGTTTTCGGATGCAGGTGCAAAAATAGTTTATTCCCGCAAGGAGGCATTTGCCGCTGATGTGGTCGTCAAGGTAAATGCACCCACAGAAGAAGAAATTGCAGACATGAGCGTTGGGGCCTGTTTGATTTCTGCTTTGCAACTTGAAAAACAGGAAGCGAGCTATATTCAAGCGCTCAATGCAAAAAAAATTACTGCCCTAGCTTTTGAGTACCTAGAAGACAAGGTGGGGGGGATGCCTGTGGTGCGTGCGATGTCAGAAATTGCAGGAAGTACGGTGATGCAGATTGCTTCGGAATATCTTTCTAGTGTTAATGAAGGGAAAGGATTGATTTTGGGTGGTATTACTGGGGTTCCACCCACTCAGGTGGTCATCATTGGAGCAGGTACTGTGGCTGAATATGCCGCCAGAACCGCCCTAGGATTGGGTGCAAACATCAAGGTTTTTGACAATCACCTCTACAAATTGAGGCGGATCAAACAGCTGCTTGGACAGCAAATTGCAACTTCCACCATCGATAATGCTAGCCTTTCTCAGGCTTTGGCAGAGGCGGATGTGGTGATAGGTGCCTTGCGTGCTGAGAAGGGTAGGAATAAAATTGTGGTTTCAGACGAAATGGTGGCTAAAATGATTCCTGGGAGTATCCTCATTGATGTCAGCATAGACCAAGGTGGCTGCATTGAAACCGCTCGTGTAACCACTCACGAAAATCCAGTTTACAAGATGCACGAAGTAATTCATTATTGCGTGCCCAATATTGCTTCCAGAGTAGCCCGGACGGCTTCGTATTCGTTAAGTAATATTTTCACCCCAATCCTTCTCCATATGAACGATTTGGGAGGTGCCGAGGAAATGATATTTACCTACAAATGGTTTCTTAAAGGAGTTTATACCTACCGAGGAAGCCTGACCAATGCGTTTATGGCGAAGAAATTTGGGATCAGTCATAAGGAACTACAACTCCTGTTAGCCGCCCGGTATTGATGATCCATTTGCGCATTTGCGCACCTTGGATTAAAAAAAAATGCCTTATTTTTGAGGGTATCTTCCGAAAACTTCCAAATAGCTCAATGCGAAAAGTTTTTCTTGTTGCTTCTTTCTTTTTTTTGGTAGCCTTTGCGGTGGCACAGCAGCCCCCATCAGCATATCTTAAAGCAAAATCTGACCTAGAAGCTAAAGAATATGGGCTAGCTAAATTGGGATTTATCCCATTTTTGGCAGAAGAAAAATTTGGAGCCCTCTCCAATTATGCAGCATTTCATAGCGCAGAAGCAGCGTTACAATTGGGTCAAGCACCCGAAGCGATTGAATTGCTTTTAGCCTTGAAAGGTAAATCATGGGAGCAATCTGAGGCGCAAATCTATTTGCTTGGACTGGCCTATTTTCAGAATAATCAGCTTCTGGAAGGACTTCAAACAATGAAAACGCTTACACGTGAGCCTTTCACAGGTAAGATCTACCGCGCTTCATTTGAAAAATTAAAAACGAGCTCCTCGAGTTTTCTGATTACCCACCTGAATGAGTTCAAAGAGAATCAAGGCTATACTGCAGCCTTGGCTTATGTCTTGCAGCAGAAGGTTAGTATGTCTGCTTCCGAGCGGAGTACCCTCAACCAGATTCTTCAATCGGATGCACAAAGAATTTTGAAAGATCGAGTATTGGATGTGGTCGTTATTCTACCTTTTACCTCAAATTCAGAGCAGGCCCTTTCCTCTTTGGAAACTAACAATTTTCTATTGGAGCTTTATCAAGGCATAGCCTTGGAGGTGGCTTCGCTAAAAGCCGAAGGAGGAGCAATTCAGCTACATACCTTCGATTCCAAACGGGATCTCAATTACCTCAATGCCCTTGTCAAAGATCCCACTGTTCTTGCCGCAGACGTAATTATAGGTCCTATTTATCCAGAGGAAACAGCCCTAATCAGCGCTTTTGCTGAGGTGCAAAAAATACCATTTATCCATCCCCTCTCCAATCTAGGAGAGCGATTTGAAGAAAATCAATTCAGCTATTTGTTTAGGCCATCACTCAGTTCTTTGGCAAATGGGGTAGTAAAAACATTAAAATTCCAAGTATGGGGAACAAAAATAGCAATTGGGTATAGTGGCAGTTCGCGAGACGAACAATTGGGAATACTTCTGCAAAGTCAATTAGAAAAGGAAGGATTTAATCTTGTTAAAGTTCAAAAAGTTGACTCCAAAAATGTAACTACCTTTCTTCAAGGATTAGGTGTTCGAAGAGGAAATCGACCCTCTGTGGATCAAGTAATTTTACTTTCAGACGACCCAGCAATTGCACAGCCGGTCTTTTCTTTAATGGAAAGTATTTCTACCGAGGTTCCTTTGCTGGTAATGGACTCTTGGTTGGGGTTTAATTTTTCCAATTTCGAGATGTTGGAGTACGCTAATTTTTATTTCATTTCCAATAACACTCCCAAGTACCATTCAAAGGAAATGAATGATTTTCGAAATTTATTTTACGAGAAACACCTTCAATTTCCTTCAACTAACTCCATTCTTGGTGCAGAACTGGTGCATTGGATCCATTCCAATGCTGAATTCGCACAAGACTTTGATCTCCGTCCAAGCCTAGATGTTAAAGGCGAGCAGCCAGGACGACTAACTTGGGGATTTAATTTTCAAAAAGTGAACAACAACAGCTATTCTCCTGTTTTTAAGCTTGAATCTGGAGAATTGATCCCATTAAACTAACCCATGCAAATTTCTGAAAGCAAAAGGCTTTTTGCCCATGCTAAAAATTTTATTCCAGGTGGAGTGAACTCTCCCGTACGTGCTTTCCGTGCAGTAGGCGGTGAACCGATCTTCATAAAAAGAGCAGAAGGTGCTTTTATCTTCGATGAAGATGGTAATTCCTACATTGAATTAATCAATAGTTGGGGACCGATGTTGTTGGGGCATAATTCCCCGCTAATCCGTGAGGCGGTGATTCGTGCAATGGAGGATGGAACCTCCTTTGGAGCACCCACAGCCCGAGAGGTAGAAATGGCAGAACTTCTTGTTCGAATGGTACCTTCTGTAGAAAAAGTCCGGATGGTCAATTCAGGAACCGAAGCCACCATGTCTGCCATTCGGGTAGCAAGAGGCTATACCGGCCGCGATAAAATCATCAAAATGGAGGGGCACTACCATGGACATGGGGATTCTTTTCTAATCGCTGCGGGCTCGGGAGCCATTACCATGGGGCATCCTGATTCACCCGGGGTAACTGTAGGAACAGCTAAAGACACACTTTTAGCGCTATTCAATGACTTAAATTCCGTGGAATCCTTAGTAGAAGCCAATAGGGGACAAATTGCTGCCTTGATTTTGGAGCCTGTAGCAGGAAATATGGGACTCACTTTGCCGAAAGAAGGATACTTAATAGGCCTTCGAGAAATTTGCACCCGCGAAGGGATAGTCTTGATCTTTGACGAGGTGATGACGGGTTTTCGACTTGCCAAAGGCGGAGCTCAGGAGCGATTTGGTGTGATTCCAGATCTCACTACGCTGGGCAAAATCATTGGTGGAGGAATGCCAGTAGGGGCCTATGGAGGAAAAAAGGAGATCATGGATTTTGTATCTCCAGCAGGCCCTGTGTACCAAGCAGGCACCCTTTCTGGAAATCCTATAGCAATGGCTGCAGGCCTGGCCATGCTACATCATCTTGATACTCATCCAGAAATCTACGATCGTTTAGAAGTAATTGGAATGACGCTAAGTGAAGGAATAAAGAGCATTAATTCGAAGCTTGGATTAGACTACACCCTCAATAATTTGGGTAGCATGTACTCCTTATTCTTTACTTCTGAACCAGTGGTGGATTTTGAATCAGCCAAAAAATCAGACACCCAGCTTTTTGGAAAGTATTTCCAAAGTATGCTCAAGCGTGGGGTATATCTAGCCCCGTCTCAATTTGAAAGCCTCTTTTTATCGACTGCTTTAACAGAGGATTTAATTGGTAAAGTTCTTCAGGCGCATGAGGAAAGCATGAAAGAAATTCACTAAAAAAAAGAAAATGACACTTAAAGTTTACGGCATCAAAAATTGCGACACGATGAAGAAAACCTTTTCCTTTCTAGAAGGGAGAGGTATTTCTTTTGAGTTTATCGATTACAAAAAGCAGGCCCCAAGTGTGGAATTACTTCAAGAGTTTCTAACTAAAACTACCTTGGAATCCCTGATCAATAGGCAAGGTACCACCTACAAAAAATTGAATGAAGAACAGAAGGAGGCCTTGAAAAGTAAATCTACTGCGATGCCAATTTTGATGTCCCAACCCAGTATGCTCAAAAGGCCGTTGATTAGTTACCCCGATGGGAGTCTTACCCTAGGTTTTGTGGTGTACCAAATTTCTGCCAAGCTACCCTAAAGCTACTTTTTTAGTTTAGGCTTCAGCTCAAGTCTTGAATTAGGGTTGAGGCGGAAAAAATGTAGGCAAATGTGTTAAAATATCTTGGGTCATGCCATCCAAATCATAGGAAGGCTTCCATCCCCAATCCGCTCTTGCTCGGCTATCGTCTATGCTATCTGGCCAAGAATCTGCAATGGCTTGGCGAAAATCAGGTTGGTAATTTATCTCAAAGCCAGGGACCTCTTTTTTGATATTTTCAAAAATTTCTTTCGGAGAAAAGCTAATGCCTGCAAGGTTGTAGCTCGATCGTATTTTAACAGATTCTCTCGGAGCATTCATCAAATCTAAGGTAGCCTTGACGGCATCCGGCATATACATCATCGGGAGGTAAGTATTCTCGCTTAAAAAGCAAGTGAAGGGCTGATTTGCAATAGCTTTGTGGTAGATGTCTACTGCATAGTCAGTAGTTCCTCCTCCAGGTAATGATTTATAACCGATTAGGCCTGGATAACGAAGGCTACGGACATCAACCCCGTATTTTTCAAAGTAGTAAGCACACCATCCTTCCCCTGCAAGTTTGCTTATGCCATAAACTGTGTTCGGATTTTTTTCACAAAACTGCGGAGTGTTGATTTTGGGTGTTCCAGGACCAAATACAGCAATGGAAGATGGCCAATAAATTTTCTCTAAACCTTGCTCTTTCGCGAGTTCCAATACATGGAGCAAGCTATCCATGTTGAGCTGCCAAGCAAACTGTGGATTTTTTTCACCTGTAGCGGATAGGACTGCAGCGAGGTGAAAGATTTGGGTAACCTGCTCCTTTTTGACCAAGGCGCCCAATGCATTCTTGTCCATCACATCCAATACTTCAAATCTGCAGTAGGGAAATTGTGTGCTTGCTGCCGCTCTTAAGTCAGTTGCGATCACTTGGTCTCTGCCAAATTGATCGGCAAGCGCACGGTTTAATTCTGAGCCAAGCTGTCCAGCAGCTCCAATAACAAGGATTTTGTCCATATTTAGGTCATTCAAAAAACCCGTATTTGCCGTCAGGGTTTTTGTTTTATATTTGGGTTCACTTGCGCAAAAATAGTAAAAAACACCTGCTTCTAGCTGATTTTAGATCAGTGTTAATTTAAATTTTAGCCAAGATTAACTCCTTAATCTGTCAACCATGTACGAGCAGTTTAAACCCAAACTAGAACTAGAATTACAGTCCATCGAGGATGCTGGTCTTTTTAAAAGAGAGCGCATCATTACTTCGTCGCAAGCAGCTCAAATCACTATTACTGGAGGGAAGCAGGTATTGAATTTTTGTGCGAATAATTACCTAGGATTATCCTCCCATCCCCGTGTAGTCCAAGCAGCTAAAGAAGCTATAGATTCCCATGGTTTTGGCTTGTCTTCAGTACGCTTTATCTGTGGAACTCAGGACATTCATAAAGAACTAGAAAAAAAGCTTGCCGAATTTTTGGGAACAGAAGATACGATTCTTTATGCAGCAGCTTTTGATGCGAATGGAGGGGTATTTGAACCGCTTTTTGGAGCAGAAGATGCTATTATTTCGGACGCCTTGAATCACGCTTCCATTATCGATGGGGTTCGTTTATGCAAAGCCATGCGCTACCGCTACGAACACAACAACATGGAGGACCTTGAGAAGCAACTCCAGGATGCTGTGGCAGCAGGGGCACAACAAAAGATCATTGTTACCGATGGTGTTTTTTCCATGGATGGAACCATTGCTAAGCTGGATAAAATCGTTGCCCTAGCAGAAAAATACCAGGCTTTGGTGATGACCGATGAATGTCATTCCACTGGATTTATGGGGAAAACAGGAAGGGGAGTGCACGAGTATAGAGGGGTTATGGGAAAAATCGATATCATCACCGGTACACTTGGTAAGGCCCTAGGTGGTGCATCTGGTGGATTTACATCAGGTAGAAGGGAGATCATTGAACTGCTCCGTCAACGATCTAGACCTTATTTGTTTTCAAACACCTTAGCGCCTTCAATTACTGGAGCGTCAATAGCAGTACTTGAATTGCTATCTGAGACTACCGAGCTTAGGGATAGGCTTGAAAAAAATACGCGCTATTTCCGTGAAAAGATGGAGGCAGCTGGATTTGATATTAAACCAGGGGAACATGCCATTGTGCCAATTATGCTCTATGATGCAGTGCTTTCCCAAAAGATGGCGGAAAAATTACTTGAAAGAGGAATCTATGTCATTGGATTTTACTATCCAGTAGTTCCCAAAGGGCAGGCTCGAATTCGCGTTCAAATCTCCGCAGGCCATCAGCAGGAGCATTTGGATCAGGCCATCGCTGCATTTATAGCAGTAGGTAAAGAATTGGGAGTGATTAAGTAACAAAAAAACAGGATGATTTTTTCATCCCGTTTTTTTATCCTCCTACTTTGGTAGGCAAGCCTTTTTTCTTGGCAAAATCGTGTTCCGAAAGATTTTCAAATCGATCGTACAGGTCCTCGTTGTTGAGGTAGTCGTTGATGATTTCTCGAACTTCTTGAAAAGAAAGGTTGTGCAATACCTTTCCATTTTTGGCCATGGAGATTTGTCCTGTCTCCTCTGAAATAACCAAGATTAGGGCATCTGTGGCTTCTGACATGCCGATTCCCGCTCGGTGGCGGAGTCCAAACTGTGCAGGCACCTCACGTTCGGTAACCGGGAGAATGCAGCGTGCTGCTTTGATTTTTCCCTTATGGATAATTACTGCTCCATCATGCAGCGGACTGTGCTTATTGAAAATAGCAATCAAGAGTCTTTTCGATAGTTCAGCATCCAAGATGTCGCCACTTTCCGCATAAAATTTCAATTCTACCGTACTTGAAATTACGATCAAGGCTCCTGTATTTGATCCTGCCAGGACTTTGGCAGCATCAATAATGGGACTGATATTGAAGCCGGAATTTTCTTTTTTTCTCCAGAAAAAGAGCAAATCTTTCCAGTTATTATCGTTTGAAAAAATGGAAGAGCGGCCCAGAATGAGTAAGAATTTTCTAAATTCTGGAGCAAAAATAATGATTGCGGCGATCACACCCACTCCCATAAATTGGCCCAGTATGATGGTAAGCAACTCCATCCGTATTGCCTGTACCAATAAATAGATCAAATACAGGGAAAGGAATCCTAAGAAAATTTTAATTGCAACAGAACCTTTCAAAAGCTTGTAGACCTGATACAATAGGGCTGCCACCAACGCAATATCGATCATATTGACGATGGAGATATCTAAAAAGCCTATTTTGAAAAGTAAGTTCAAGGGTACAATTGTTCGAATAGTTGGATAGTTTCTTTCGCTTCCTTTACATCATGTACACGTAAGATAGCAGCACCTTGCAATAAAGCATACATATTCAGGGCGGTAGTCCCATTTAATGCTTCATTGGCACTGATATCCAGTGTTTTATAAATCATTGATTTTCTAGAAATTCCTACTAAAACCGGAAACCCTAGACGTTTTAAACTGCTTAGATGGCGCAAGAGTTCGAAATTCTGTGCACTTGTCTTTGCGAAACCAAAACCTGGATCGATAATTACATCTTTAATGCCAAATTTTGCGAATTGCTCAACTTTATTCCCAAAATAGGATAAAACTTCCGAAATAAGATTTGAATAGTCTGTTTCATTTTGCATCGTTTGAGGTGTCCCTCTCATGTGCATCGCAATGTAGGGCACACCGAGCTGCCCAATTAATGGGAGCATCTGTGGGTCCAAATTCCCTGCTGAAATGTCATTCACTAGGTCAGCGCCAGCTTCAATGCCTGCTTTTGCTACTTCCGAACGAAAAGTATCAATTGAAATGAATGTGTCAGGAAAGCTATTTTTGATTTCTAGGATTGCAGGAATAACCCGCTTGATCTCCTCTTCAATAGAAATATTTTCTGCTCCTGGTCGCGTGCTGTATCCCCCTAAATCTAAAAAATCCGCCCCTTCTTTTATTTTTTTGGCGGCTTCGAGTAGCAAGGATTTTTTGTCAGTTGGAACTCTGCTCCCTTCAAAAAAAGAATCTGGGGTCAGGTTTATAATTCCCATTACCTTGGGTTTATTCCAAGAGTATAGGCATCCCTTGATTTGAAATGTATATTTTTGGGGAAATAATTTATCTTCGGTAGAAGAAATCATAGTTGATCCAGCAAATATTAAATCCAGCAGTGTGGAGACGCAGACTAGCAACGAATATAAGGAAGTAATCGCCCGATGTAAAGAATTGTTCCGTAAGAAAACCATCGATTATGGGACAGCTTGGAGAATTTTGAGATTGCCTTCGCTCACAGACCAGATTTTCATTAAGGCCCAACGGGTGAGGTCTATTCAAGAAAAAGGAAATCAAAAGGTGAATGATCCCATCGTCGATGAGTTTGTAGGGATTATCAATTATTGTTTGATCGCCTTGATTCAAATCTCGCTTGCGGATGACGAGCGCATGGAAATTCCTTTCGACGAGTTAGAACCGCTCTATGATCACTGGACTAGCTCTACCAAGGGACTTCTTGAAAATAAGAACCACGACTATGGAGAGGCTTGGAGAGAAATGCGTGTTAGTTCGATGACTGATATCGTATTGATGAAACTGTTTCGCGTCAAGCAAATTGAAGACAACCAAGGGAATACCTTAGTCTCCGAAGGCATTGAAGCCAACTATCAAGACATGATTAATTATGCAGTGTTTTGCCTTATTAAATTAGGATACCATGAATAAGAACCTATTTTTCTGGATTCTCCGCCTTTTGGTGGGGGGGCTTTTTGTATTTTCTGGATTGATTAAGGTCAATGATCCGGTGGGTACAGCCATCAAGTTGGAAGAGTATTTTGATGTGTTTTCCAATGATATTGCTCCATTTTTCTACCAATTAAAGCCTTATGCACTTCCGCTAGCTGTATTTTTGGTGGTTTTTGAGGTTGTTTTGGGCATTATGCTTTTGGTCGGAGTAAGGTTGAAAGAGACGGTATGGGCCTTAGCTTCTATGATCCTCTTTTTCACTTTTCTAACCTTTTACTCCGCCTATTTCAATAAGGTTACCGATTGCGGTTGCTTTGGTGATGCGATCAAATTGACCCCTTGGGAATCCTTCTACAAAGACATCATCTTGTTGGTATTGATATCTTTTCTGTTTTTCTTCAGTAAGGATCTTCCCAAGAATGCTCCTCGCTGGGCAAATTATACGGCTGGGCTAAGTTTATTCCTCTCCTTAGCTTTAGCAGTATATGCGATTCAAAACCTGCCATTTATCGACTTCAGAGCCTATAAGATTGGAGTCAATATCCCTGTCAACATGCAGCCTTCCGCACCTATGGTTTATACCTATGTAATGAAAAAGGGAGGGGAGCTCGTGTACCTCGATCAGTACCCTACGGATGAAAGCTATGAGTTTGTTGAAATGACCCTCAACAATCCGGAAGCATTGCCAAAAATTTCCGATTTTGCTGCTTGGAATAGGGAAGGGGACCAATCGGAATTTTTATTCCAAGGAAACAAGGTGATTTTGCTCAGCAGCAATTTAACAAAAATGAGTTCCTCCAATTTGGACCAACTTACGCAGCTATTTTCTTCGCTTCAAAAAGCGCCGGTTGACCTCATTTTTATGGCAGCTGCTACGCAAGAGGAAATTGATGCTTTGATAAAAAAAATGGGTTGGTCGGTGCAAGGACTTCAGGCGGATGCCACTGTTGTAAAAACTATTATGCGCGCCAATCCTGGGATTATGCTCTTGAAAGATGGGGTAGTGGTTCAAAAATACCACCACAACAATACCCCAGAGGCTTTAGAAGTGCTTGAACTATTTTGATGAATAAGCAGCTCAAAGTTGTATTGGTAGGCCTTCCAGGTTCGGGGAAAAGCACTTTTGGTAGGCAGCTGGCAAAGGAGCTTGCCTTTCCTTTTTTGGATCTAGACAAACTGATCGAGGAACGCTATCAATTGAAAATAGCAGAAATTTTTTCACTCCATGGCGAAGGTAAATTTCGAGAATGGGAGACTTTGGTTCTCGAAGATACTTTGAAACAAGATCTTGCATTTGTTTTGGCATCAGGGGGTGGCACACCCTGTTTTAATGACAATATGGATCTGATCAATTCCCAAGGTGTTTCGGTTTACCTGGATGTTCCTCTGGCATCAATTTCCCATCGCTTGCAATCTTCAACTGCCGAGCAAAGGCCTTTATTTCAGGGTTTAGACCAAGTAGAGATCACTTTAAAACTCAAATCTTTAGTAGTGACTCGAGAATATTTCTATAGTCAGGCAAAAATAAAGCTCAGCGGTGAAGATTTTTCCGCTGAGCTGCTTTTAGCTGAATTGATTTTGAACCTTAAAAATTAAAACCAACTGTAATTACTGCTGAGGTAATTGAATTTTTTATTTCAGTTAGGGGACCATAGTTAAGACCGTTGTTATCCAGTACTTTATAGCTTCGGTAGAGGCTGTTGAACTTTTGGTTTACCAAAGAAAAGTCTAGTTTAAAAGATTTGAATTGAGCACCAATTCCTCCAGAAAGTTGCTGCGTACTCTGATCTACCGATGAACTAATTAAATAGGGGTCACCCATATAAGCATATCCTGCGCGAATTCTCCATTTTTCAATTTTAGCTTCTCCTCCCAGTCTATAATTAATCGTACTGGTGTACAAATCTTGGATGACTTGGTTGTCGGGAGCTTCATTAAAATCTGTAGAATTGATTCGGGCTACACTGTAATCCACCCAATCCACATCTGCGGAGATAAATCCATGTTTACCTAAAAAGATTGTGGCCCCACCTCCGATTTTAAATGGAGTTCTGAGTCCGTAATTGCTCAGAAAGACATCTGAAACCGCATTTTCTGTACCTAAGGTCTTATTTTCTTGCGCGAAATAATAGTTAGCATAGTTTGCAGACAAACTTGCATCATATTCTTCGTTTAAAGCAAACCAAGTTGGTGTTTGAAGTACGAAGCCCAGATTTACGTAATCGATAGGTTTGTATATCGCGCCTAAATTAAGGTTGACTCCAGTACCATTGATATACAAATTTTCTAGCAAGGAGGAATTGATTAGAGGCTCATTTGCAAAGGCTTCATTATATTTTTTGATGGAGGAGAATTCGAGTGAGCGTATTCCTAAACTACCGCCAATGAAAAGTTTGTGGTTAAAATTAGCACCATAGCCAAAATTAATTTGACTTGCATTTCCTTTCTGGGTAATATTTTCGTCTTGAAATGGTACACCTAACACGAAGGAATCGTAAGATTTGGGATTGGTAATTGGGTTACCATTGGCATCTACCGCAATCGGGTTGATGAGGTAGGTCTGGTAGGCTAGACCAGTGAGCCCTCTCCTTTCAATTTCGCTTTCTGCAATCCCAGAAGCATCCTTTAAATAAAAGTCAATGATTGAGCTTTCTCCTAATTTATCGGAATAGTATCCAAATTTATTCGAAAAATTGGCAATTCGTTGAATGCTAAATCCCCAAGCCCCGCCTTTGAAAGCACCTTTTTCTAAGGGACCCTTGGGACTGGCACCAACAAAACTCAAGTTGGGAAGTGAGAAATCAGAAGTAGAATAGGATTTGGTTTGACCTAAATAGGTGGCATCTGCTGACCATAGGTCATAGCCCAAACTTAGACTTGCTTCAGAGTTTCGAAAAAAACCAAGTCCAGCAGGATTACCAGAAAGGTTGGATACATCTCCTCCAAGGGACCACTGTGTGCCACCCACACCTACAATTCTGGCAGATCCAGCAGGGGTGGATTTGCTAAATCGATACGCATCTTCGAAATAGCCACTTTGGGCCAATACGCTCCCAGAAGTCAGTGAGAAAAAGCATAGGAATAGGGCAAATAACCTCATATAGGTAATAGTTAGGTTGTAGTAGTTAACGTAGCAAAGTCTGATTTCGGATAATTTTTCCGCAAAAAAAAAGGGGAATTAATTCCCCCTTCCTCTGGATCCTCCTGAGCTACTGCTGCCTGAGGATCCGCTTGAACTTCTACTTGGTGCGCTCATGGCGCCACCGGAACTAGATCTGCTCGGAGCACTAAAGCTAGAAGAGTTGTAGCTTGACCTACTCGGCGTGCTTCCTTGGTTGTAACTATTTGACTCACTTCGATCATAGGAAGAACGAGTTGCCCCATTACTTGATCCAGTAGATCTATTGTAGGAAGGACTACTGTTCGTCGAACGAGTGGCTCCGGTATCATATGAACCCATATTTGGACTGCTAGAATAGCCTCTACCGGTGCTACTTGGTGCCACAGATGGTCTTGCGGATTGTGCCGAATTTCTAGATGGGACACCTTCACTTCTGCTAGCAGCTGCTGAGTTTACATTTCTTGTATCACTTTCTACACGACTTCTTCCAGAAGAATAGTATTCGTTTTGTGAGGTGCTGAAGTCACGAGTGGCAGTATTGTTAGATTCAGTTGAACCCAATCTTCTTGGCGATGCACCACCTGAGTTGGCTACATTTTCTCTGGCTTGAGCTCGAGCGGTATTGGGAGTTCCTGTAGATTGTGCTACACCTCCAGTACCATTGCTCATGGAAGAACCACGGCTTGGTCTTGCACCATAGACCACACTGCGTCCACCATTTTCATTTCCTGTAAGAATAATGATCGGTCCAGTAGCATAAATTGGTCTACCCATTGCCCCCCAAGAGTTTCCTCCCCAGAAAGAATTGAAAAAGCCACCATTCCCCATATACGAATACATTGAAGAGTAGTAAGGACTTCCCCAACCCATACCAAAGCCTAGATTGAAACCCGGTCTATATCCCCAAGCAGAGTTGAAAAATGGATCATACATACCCATTCCGAAAGGACTCATTCCCATCATTCCCATTCCATATGGACTATACCCCATCATTCCCATTCCAAAAGGACTATATCCAAAATTGAATGCAGAATTGCCCCAGCCTGAATTACCCCAGCCAGAGTTGAAATTCGAAACGCGGAAGCTGTTGTATATATCAATATTGGGCGTAGAATTATTGGTAGCAGCTGCCTCGTTTTCTTCAAAGTAGACCACATCTTCTCCAGAGGAGGTATTTAGCTGTCCATATCTTGAAAGATATTCTGGATTAACGTTTTTGGAGCTGAAATTTTCCTGCGGTACTACTGACGAATTAGCAAAATTTTGAAAAGTGGAAGGCTGGTTATTTGCTACCATATTTTCTGTTGCTTTTTTCACGTCCGCAGACATGAAATACAAATTATCTTCAAATGAGTTTACTGCCATTTTGTTTGAAGTGCAGGAAACCAACACAGAAGTGCACAGAAGTGCAGAGGCGGAAATAAAGGCGAGTTTCTTCATAGGTGAAGTAGTTTATGTTCCGTTATACGGAATGTCCAAGTAGAGGTTGTACTTTTTGGGTTATATTTGTACTTCCAACTAATCAAAATAAACACATTTCTCCTTATACAACAAGTAAATGAGTAAAGGACTTCCAAAACGCAGTGAAGATTATTCCCTCTGGTACAATGAACTAGTAAAAAAGGCTGATTTGGCTGAGAATTCGCCAGTTAGAGGGTGCATGGTGATTAAGCCCTATGGGTATTCCATTTGGGAAAAAATGCAGGCTGAACTGGACCGAATGTTCAAGGAAACAGGTCATTCAAACGCATATTTTCCACTATTTATACCAAAATCATTTTTAAGCAAAGAGGCAAGCCATGTGGAAGGATTTGCCAAAGAATGCGCTGTTGTGACGCACTATCGTTTAAAAAATGCAGAAGATGGTTCGGGGGTGATTGTAGATCCAGAGGCGAAATTAGAAGAGGAGCTCATTGTTCGTCCTACCTCAGAGACAGTCATATGGAGTACCTATAAAAATTGGATCCAATCTTACAGGGACTTGCCGTTGTTAGTCAACCAATGGGCAAATGTGGTGCGCTGGGAAATGCGAACCCGTTTGTTTTTGAGGACTACCGAATTTTTATGGCAAGAAGGCCATACTGCTCATGCTACGGCAGAAGAGGCAATGTCCGAGACGGTACAAATGATGAATATTTACGCCCAATTCTCGGAAGAGTTTATGGCGCTCCCTGTTTTGAAAGGTAAAAAAACCGCGAGCGAACGGTTTGCGGGTGCAGATGAAACCTTATGTATTGAAGCCTTGATGCAAGATGGTAAAGCACTTCAAGCAGGTACATCCCACTTTTTAGGTCAAAATTTTGCCAAAGCCTTTGACGTTAAATTTGCAACCAAAGAAGGGGGCTTGGAATATGTATGGGGAACTTCTTGGGGAGTGAGTACGCGGTTGATGGGGGCATTGATTATGGCGCATTCGGATGATAACGGCTTGGTCTTGCCTCCTAAACTTGCTCCATTTCAAGTGGTGATCGTGCCGATTTATAGAGGAGAGGAGGAATTGGCATTGATTTCGTTGAAAGCGAAGGAAATCATCGCTGAGCTTCGGAAAGATGGTATCAGTGTCAAATACGATGATCGAGATACGCAGAAGCCTGGATGGAAGTTTGCGGAGTATGAATTGAAAGGAGTGCCTGTTCGGATTGCGCTAGGTCCTCGAGATTTAGAGAATAAGACCTTAGAAATTGCCAGAAGAGATACGCTGACCAAGGAATCCTTCCAGTGGGAGGAGATGCCAATTGCTCAAAAAATTGGGACACTTTTGGACGATATTCAGGAGCGGATTTATCGAAAGGCTTTTGATTTTAGAAAAGAAAATACGACCGAAGTAAATAGCTGGGAAGAATTTAAGCAGGTTTTGGAACAGAAAGCAGGATTTTTGGCAGCGCATTGGGACGGAACCACCGAGACTGAGGAAAAAATTAAGGAGCTAACTAAAGCAACCATTCGATGCATTCCTTTGGATCAAGTACCGGAGCAAGGGGTCTGCGTGTACAGTGGAAAGCCCTCCTCAGGAAGGGTACTATTTGCCAAGGCCTATTGATTTTGTAGCTTTTTAAAAACCTGAAATTTCGGTTTTTAATTTTTTCCCTAAGTATTCGTCAGAATCTAGTAGATTAGAGCCTGATTATCTCCTGTACAATGGAAATTTTAGTATTAAGTGCACTGCTGCTCATTGGCTTAGTTTTGCTATTGGTTGAAATTATCTTTATCCCCGGAACAACTGTTGTGGGAATTTTTGGATTTCTGGTAAGCGTGGCTGGACTTGTATTTGCATTTTTAAATTTTGAGTATTCCATGGCCTTTTGGATTACCGGCATTGCTCTAGTGATCAATTTTGGAGCAGTTTGGTATGGGTTTAGTTCAGGAGTGTGGAAGAAATTCTCCTTAAAGTCGACTCAGGTCGGTGGGGCCTTTGATGGCAGAACCGATGGGTTGGAAGTAGGAATGAAGGGATTGGCAGTTTCCGATATCAAGCCTTACGGGAAAGCATCATTTAATGAGCTCTGGGTAGAGGTGAAGTCTGAGTCTGGGTTTATTGAGGTGAATAGCCCAGTCACCATCATTAAAATTGAAAACAATAAAATCAGTGTAAACTAAAAAAATATGTTTGAAGACAGTTCATTATTCGTTTTGATTGCTGCCTTTGCTGGCATCGTTCTCCTATTTATTTTCTTGTATTTTGTTCCAGTAAACCTTTGGATTACGGCTCAATTTTCGAATGTCCGCGTTGGAATTGGGGAGTTGATTGGAATGCGAATTCGGAAAGTGCCACCAAGCTTGATTGTTAATGCGATGATTACAGCGACTAAGGCTGGTTTGCAATTAACTACCAATGACTTGGAAACCCACTTTTTAGCTGGAGGAAATGTTCCCACCGTCATTCGAGCGTTGATTTCTGCGGATAAGGCCAATATTGTCTTAAGTTTTAAGCAGGCAACTGCGATTGATTTGGCAGGCAGAGATGTTTTTGAGGCAGTTCAAATATCAGTTAATCCAAAGGTGATCAATACTCCCAATGTGGCTGCGGTAGCAGCGGATGGGATTCAGTTGGTGGCTAAGGCACGGGTAACCGTTCGGGCAAACATTGCGCAGCTAGTAGGTGGCGCAGGTGAAGAAACCATTTTGGCTAGAGTAGGAGAAGGCATTGTTACTTCTATTGGTTCTTCTTTAGATCACAAGTCTGTGTTGGCAAATCCTGACAAAATATCTAAGCTGGTCTTATCCAGAGGCCTTGATGCAGGAACAGCCTTTGAAATCCTCTCCATTGACATCGCAGACATCGATGTAGGAGCAAACATTGGAGCTAAACTTCAAATAGATCAAGCGTCTGCCGACTTGAAAGTGGCAGAGGCTAGAGCAGAGGAGCGCAGAGCCATGGCAGTGGCCTTGGAGCAGGAAATGAAAGCCAGGAATGTCGAAATGCGAGCAAAAGTAATCGAGGCTGAGGCAGAGATTCCAAAGGCAATCGCTGAGGCATTCCGTTCTGGTCAGATTGGTGTGATGGATTACTACAAGATGGAAAACGTGAAGTCTGACACGGCTATGCGTGATTCCATTGCTAAATCAGGGAAGGATCCCAAAGATTCAGGATCTTCGAAATCCTAAACATCAAAAATAAAAGGGAGTTTTAAGCTCCCTTTTTTCTTTTTACTTGGGGAGCTTGTACTGGGCTTGGTTCTGGGTTCTCAACCATTTGATCTAGACTTTTTACAAGCACTTTTTGTTCGTTCCAATCGATCGCTACTGCCGCATATTGAAGTGGTAAAAATACATCACCATTTGCTCTCATAACTCCAGAAAGGCCCTCTTTTGAAACAACAAAAAAGTCTTTATTTTCTACCAGTATCTGATCAAATGTGATTGAGAGGATTGGTTTACCTAAAGAATTTAGGAGGCCTGTTTTGGAGTTATTTTCCACCAAATAAAACCCTTCTTTTAGTCTTAATATTTTTTCTAATCCTTCAGGATAAGCCAGTTCACCATTCGGAAAAATGAGATACTGTTTTCCAGCAGATTCAGCAATGGCGACACCGCCAGAGAAATTTTTAATTTTTTCCCATTTCGCCTCAGCGACCACTTTTCCCTCGGTATTTATCGTCCCCCAAGAAGCAGCATTTCGGTAGGTGCTTACTTTTTCCGAAAAAATACCAACCTCTAAAAAACTTGGTGCGATAACCCATTTTCCGGTTCCATCTAGGTAGCCATACTTTCCATTTTTAAGTGCGGGAAAGAGTCCCTCAGTACCCATACCAATCCATTCCGCATCTGAGTTGGGAGCCACCAACCATCCTTTTTTCCCGAGTAGGCCTAATTTATTTTCTCTGAATTTAATGTTGAATGCATCAGGTCCGATCAATTTCACGGATTCCATTCCCACTGCATCGAGTAGGATACCATCTTCCTCTAGGACCCGTCTTAATTTACCGTGAATGTATTCTAGCAATAGGTCACCTTCTTTGGTGATTTTGTGGTAGGAGTTATAGCGTACTTGAGCGCTTTCTTCAAATCCACGGACCAATAGGTATTGGTTCTCATCAAAGCCAAAATAATTATCCCCTCGAGTGTACTCCAATTGGTCGAGCACAGGATCTAAGACATAATCCCCTTCTTGGTTGATCAGCCCATAGCCTGATGCTTCTTTTGCTAGGAGATAATTACTTTGATTTTCTAGGAGCAAATCATAGGATTTTTCAGGGTTTTGAGAAAGTGGCAAAAAATAGAGGCCTTGATTTTTTAATAACACTTGGCCATTGCGCGTTAGCCTGGCCTCTTCGGCTGTACCTAACCATTTAATTTTCCCCGTAGACTTTTCAAAAACCCAATACTCTTTTCCTTTTCTAGCCAATAGCCGATTGGTAAAGGTGCTGATCTCCTCGTACTCTAAGGGAAGGGCAAGTTGTCCATATTCATGAAAGGCTCCAATTCCTTTTGGACCTTTAACTAAAATCCAAGGCTTGAGGTATTGAAATACTTCATGGCCTTGAAGGTCTACCACAGGCCGTAAATCGGGAGAGAGGAGAAATAGCCCATTCGCATTTTTACCTACACTTACAGCTTCTCCGAGTAGGTCGATGTCATGGTAACTGGCGCTGATTTGGCGATTACCACTAAAGTCGTATACCTCCCAAGTTTGGCCAAAGCTAGGACTCGCCAAGATTAGAAAACTTGCTAAAACTGGGTAAAACAGATTTCTCATGGCTTTTGAAAATTAGGATTTTTGAAATGCTGATTTCTAGGTTATAAAATCGTCAAAGCGATTTATTCTTCCCCAATTTTTGACTTTTCTAAGTCAAATAGGTCTGTAATCAGCTCAATCATTTCGGCCGCCTCATCTCTTTGGCAAGCCGCTCTCAATTGAACAACGGGTACCTTCAGTATTTTTTGCATCATACTTTTGGTGATTTTATCGATCAACAAATATTCTTTTTCGTCTGCATTTTTCAAATACCTGCCCAACTCCTCCTGACGAATTTGCTCCAATGCTTGCTTCAGTTTTTGAATAGTAGGTGATACCACCATTTCTTTTTGCCAAGCACCAAACTCCTCAATACTTTCTTCAAGAATGGCTTCAACAGACGGGATGGATTCCAATCGATTTTGTAGGGCTGCAGTAGCTTTGCTTTGGATATTATCCACATTGTATAGGACCACCCCTGGCAGTTTTTCTACTGAGGTTTCAATACTTCTAGGTACAGAAAGGTCAATCAGGACCTTGTAGCTAGGGATGCTGACCGCCTCAATCCATTGTTTGGTGATGAAGGGTTCGGGCATCCGAATTGAACAGACTACTACATCTGCTTCTTCGATAGCAATTAAACAGGAATCAAATGGGATCACCTCAAAGCCAAGTGGAATTCCAATTTCTTCTGCTTTCGCAAGGGTTCGATTTGTGATTTTTATTTTCGCAGTGGGCAGATGCACCATGTTTTTGGCCACATCCTCTCCAATTTCACCTACACCAATTATTAAAATTCTAGGTTGAAAAATATTCTGGGTAAGGCTTTCAATCAATTCAATCGTGGCATAAGAAAGAGATGCGGCTCCATCTCGGAAAGCAGTTTCTTGCACCACCCGCTTGTTGGTAAAGAAAATGGTATGCATCAAACGATGTAGAAAGGGTCCTGCAAGCTCTAAATCTGCTGCTGTTTGGTATGCTCTTTTTACCTGATTTGAGATTTGAATGTCACCGATAACTTGAGCTTCAAGGCCCATAGATACACGAAATAAGTGAGTGACTGCTTCCTTTTCGTTATTTATGACTTGAAAATAATCCAGATAGCTAATTGCATCTGTTAAACCTCGTTCGATCCCGATCAACTTGATTAGTTCACTACTGAGATCCAATTCGTGGCTGTAATAGACTTCAGTTCGGTTGCATGTAGAGAGAACCAATGCGTCTGTTAGATTAAAAAATTCCTTGAGCTTGAGCAGAAGGCGTTGGATTGCCACCTCATCTAAGGAAATTAGTTCCCGGATATGCACGGGAGCACTTCTATGTGATAAACTGACAACTCTAAATTTGATCTGCATTTGAACGAGATAAGGCTGCAAATTTAACAGTTGAAGCTCCCCCAAAAGTTTCTTTCTCGCAAGACTTCTCTAATTTAAAATCAATCTAAATAATAATTTTGATTCTTGAGCGGGTAGAGAATTTGGTTTGAAGGAGTAGAACCTGTAACTTCAATTCAGTTACTTTTTCAACTTCATTCCATGTGGCAGCGGGTAATTTTTTGGACTAAGACTCATCTCGGATTTTCCGCAAAAGAATCTCGAGGTTTTTTCCTTTTGATTCCATTTTTAATGGCTTTAGTTGCCGCTTCTCAGGTTCTTGCTTGGGTAAAAAATCAAAAAGCATCAGCGATATACTGGCAATATCTTCATGAAGTAGATAGTTTGGAACAGGCTGGGTTCCAACTTTCGGTTTCTCCATTGCCGACATTCAATGTCCAGGATACGATCACCCGTTCTCATTCAACTAAAGTTTCTGAGCGGATTCATCGCTTGCCCTTTTCCGAAACGGATTCCGTGCTTTTGCAAATTGTGCCCGGTATCGGTGCATTGACTGCAGGCAGGATCATCAAGCACCGGGAAAAGTTAGGTGGGTTTATTCAAATCGCCCAGCTAAATGAAGTGTATGGGCTCAAGCCAGAAGTCATTCCCCTGATTTGGGATTATTTTGACTTTGACCTCGCACCCCTTCGAAGGCTATCGATCAATCTAGCTACAGTAGAGGAACTTGCTTCTCATCCTTACATCAGTTACCAAGAAGCCAAGGTTCTAGTTGCCTATCGTTTGCAGCATGGGGGATATCATGAGTCTACCGATCTTTTTGGAATAAAAATTTTTAAAGAGGATTGGGTAGAAAAAATTATTCCTTACCTAAATTTTGAACCAATTGAAAAAAGGTAAAGAAGGATTGGCTAGAATTTAAGTTGGAAAAGGGTTATTTTGTATCATAGACAATTGTTTCAACTGTGATCACGCTACCCGAACTGAATTTGCCAGTGATTGCCCCTCAACTAACCAGAGAGGGGGAGAAGGTTTTCGTTTTTGATGTGTTGCGTAAAAAAAATATTCTTTTGACTCCTGAGGAATGGGTACGCCAGCATTGGATACATTTTCTGATTACTAGTAAGGGATTTCCAAAGGGTTTGCTTACCAGTGAGAGAGGCTTGACTTACAATGGCCTGCAAAAGAGGACTGATTTATTGGTGTTTGATCGACAGGGTCACCCCTATTTTTTGATTGAATGCAAATCCCCTGAGATCGAGATCAATCAAAAAGTGCTTTCTCAGGCGATAGCATACAACCAAACCTTGAAGTGTCCATTTATTGCGTTGAGTAATGGGAAAAAGCATGTTTTTATGGGCTATATTGAAGATGAGGGTAAATTTGCCCAACAACTGACCTTACCTCCAGTACCACCACACGATGCGAAATAGTATTTTAAAAAGACGGATTAATCGAACTTGAAGCCAAGAAAATTAGCATTAAAGATAAGAAAGGATTGGTCCGACTTTCAGATTTTTACGCTTAGACAGAACTTCAATGGTTCAATTTGAGTTATTTGATAAATTTGCTCCTATGACTAAGTTAAGACTTACCTTCTTGTATTGCTTCCTGCTCCTCGGGGTGCAATATTCTTATGGTCAGTCTTTACCTTACCAAACACTTTTAAAGGGGCTGTATGATTCCAGTTTTCCAGTGGTTAAACCTGAGCAAATCACTGAATTGACGAATTATCAGGTACTGGATGCTCGAGAAAAAGTGGAGTATCAGGTTAGTCATTTGCAACATGCAAAATGGGTAGGCCACGAGACCTTTTCCTTGAAAACAGTCGCTGAACTAGATAAAAATAAACCGGTACTTATTTACTGTACGGTAGGTGCACGCTCTGAGGAGGTTGGAAAAACACTTCAAAAAGCAGGGTTTAAAAAAGTGTATAATCTTTATGGCGGAATCTTTCACTGGGTAAACGAGGGTCGGACAGTTTTTGCCAATGGAAAGCCCACGTTGCGAGTGCATGCCTATTCCAAGCCTTGGAGTGTTTGGCTAAACAGGGGAGAAAAAATCTATTAATTGTAATTTTAAACTTTCCTTACCTGAGTAACTTCTCAAAAAAATGAAACTTCTGCTTCGATTTCCATTCTTGATTTTGCTTCTATTTTCTTGCCAAAGCCCCGTGGTAGGAATGGATGGAAGTACACCTCCTAGCCACCAACTTTGGAATGAGTTGCTCAAATCTAATGTAAAGTCTAATGGACAGGTGGATTACAAAGGGTTTATCCGAGAAAAACCAAAATTGGAAAAATACCTCAAACTTCTTTCCGAAAATGCTCCTGATCGAAAAACCTGGTCGAAAAATCAGCAGCTCGCCTATTGGATAAATGTTTACAATGCCTTTACTGTTAAGCTAATCGTCGATAATTACCCGACCAAAAGCATACGAGACCTTGGACCATCCTTAAAAATCCCCTTAATAAAAGATGTTTGGCACTACAAGTTTTTTAAAATTGCTGGGGTGGAAATGAGTTTGGATGAGGTGGAACACAGTATCTTGAGGAAAGAATTTGAGGAGCCTCGAATACATTTTGCAATTAACTGTGCCTCTGTTTCTTGCCCTCCATTACTTAATGAGGCTTTTGTTGTGGATAGATTAGAAGAGCAGCTGACTCGTGTTGCAACGGCATTTGTCAACGATCCTACCCGAAATAATCTTGGCGTAACTAGACTTCAACTATCCCCAATTTTTTCTTGGTTTAAAGGAGATTTCATCAAAAAAGGAACCCTTATTGACTTTTTAAATAAGTATTCAAAAGTCAAAATTTCCCCTTCAGCTTCGATTTCTTTTCTGGAATACAATTGGAAGTTGAACGAGTAAGCTGAATTTTTGGGTAAGTTTAGGATCAACTTTAGCGTATGGATTCTCGTCACTATGTGATTATTGGAAATGGTGTATCAGGCATCACTTTCGCTAGACATCTGCGAAAGGGGAATTCACAGGCACGAATCACCGTTATTTCTGGAGAATCCCCCTTCTTTTTTTCGCGCACTGCACTCATGTATGTGTACATGGGGCAGTTGAAGTGGGAACATACCCATCCCTATGAACCGCATTTTTGGAAGAAAAACCGTATTGAACTTCTGCAGGCTTGGGTAAGAACTTTGGACTTCGATACCAAAACCTTGGGTTTGGAGTCTGGAGAGACTTTGAATTATGATATTTTGGTTTTGGCGACAGGTTCTAAACCTGCATTCTTCGGTTGGCCGGGGCAGGATCTGAAAGGAGTCCAAGGACTGTATACCAAGCAAGACTTGGAGTTGATGGAAACTACGACCAGTAATGGTATCCAAAGGGCGGTGATTGTAGGTGGGGGATTGATTGGAATTGAAATGGCTGAGATGCTGACTTACAAGAAAATTCCCGTTACATTTTTGGTTCGTGAAGGCCGGTTTTGGGAACAAGTACTTCCCGAGCAAGAAACATCACTTGTTCAAAAACATATTTTAGAACATTCCATTGATTTGCGACTAAAAACGGAACTGAAGGAAATCTTAGCCGACGAACAGGGAATCGTTCGTGCAGTGGTCACAACAGAAGGGGAGGAGATTGCCTGTTCTTTTGTGGGGATAGCTACTGGAGTGACACCCAATGTTGAGTTTTTGAAAAATACTGGGCTGTCAATTGGTAAGGGGGTCCAGGTAAACTCCTATTTCGAAAGTTCGGTGCCTGGTGTGTACGCCATTGGCGACTGTGCGGAGTTTGCCCAATCTCCAGGACCAGGAAGACGCACACTTGAACAGGTGTGGTATACGGGAAGAATGCATGGGGAGACCCTTGCTCATAATTTTTGCCATAAACCGGTTTCTTACCAGCCAGGGGTTTGGTTTAACTCAGCCAAATTCTTTGCGATTGAATTTCAAACTTATGGTGTAGTCAGTACAGAACCTTCCGAAAGGGCTCCTTATTTTTATTGGGAGCACCGATTGGGAAAGGTATCCTTTCGAATGGAATTGGATGGGGAGGGAAAAATTGTCGGCGTGATCAACCTAGGGTTTCGATTAAGGCATGCCTTTTTTGATCGGGCAATCCGAGAAAAATGGGCTGGGCAGTTGGTTATTCAACGGCTTGAAGAGGGTATTTTTGACCCTGAATTCTATGCCCCCTACCACCTTGAGATTCAGCAGGCATTCCAAAGCCAATTTGGGCTAGAGATTTCTACCAAGAAACGATCTTTTTTACAGAAAATTTTTGGAGCAAGGCTATGAGAAAAAGCGAAGTTATAGGTCTAATCCTGTTTTTTGTGGGACTATCAGTCTTCACTACTCTGCCATTTTTAAGTCAGTATCGCCTGAGTGAAGAACTGCTGCGTTCTCAAGTCAAGGATATTCACCGTGATCAACTCGCGGAACTAATGCAGCCCATGTATGGGCAGACCTACCCTTCCACCTACTCATTTTTGACTGCCTATTCCTCCTATTTTCAACCCTACAATGAAGAGCTGAAAGCAAAGCAAGCCTGGGATCAGGTGATCTGGGATGATTATGGTTTTGCGTTGGCCAAAGCTGCTATGGATGGACCAGGTAAAACCAATCCCTGGATCAGTTTGGGCTTATCTATTGGGCTGATCGTTTTGGGAGGAATCCTATTCAATTTTAGCAGGCAGGATACAGCGCATGCCAGTCTAGCCCATACGGGAGTATTTCATTCTACTTTAAAGAATAGAGGGCTATTGGGAATGCTGACTGGGACCTATTTGATTTTATTCTATGTGATTCTGTACTGGTTTCCTGCCTATCTAGCCCCATTGGTATGGATGGTAGATCCCATTTCTCAATTCCTCTCTGGAGGTCCAGCTAGCCAGTGGTTTTTGTATGGGCTTGTGTATACGCTTGCAATTGGGGTGATGGGGGTTCGGATGTTGTTGAAATATCGAGACAACCGTTACCAGCAACTTCGGACTGCATCCTTGGTATTTTTTCAAACCGCCTTTGCTTTTATTATTCCAGAAGTGCTCGTTTTGTTGAATAAGCCCTATTTTGATTTCAAAAATATTTGGCCTTTGGATTATGATTTTTTCTACGATTACCAGCTGGACACCTTTATTTCTAGCGGTGGATTGGGGCTATTTATGTTAATTTGGGGTATTCTATTGATTGTCTTGGGGGTTCCATTGTTCACCTATTTTTACGGTAAACGCTGGTATTGCTCCTGGGTATGTGGTTGTGGAGGATTGGCTGAAACTGTTGGAGATGGATTCCGTCACCTTTCTGACAAGTCCCTGAAGGCCTGGCAATGGGAGCGATGGATGATCCATGGAGTATTGGCCTTGGCTATAGTCATGACTACCCTCACTATTGTCAACTATTTTTCCTCCTTCAGCCTTTTGGGACAGGTCACGAATCAATTACATTCCTTCTATGGATTTGCTATAGGATCTGCATTCGCGGGGGTAGTGGGTACTGGATTTTATCCAATGATGGGGAATCGGGTTTGGTGCCGTTTTGGTTGCCCTTTAGCTGCTTATTTGGGATTGGTACAGCGGTTTAAATCTCGATTTAGAATCACGACCAATGGCGGACAGTGCATCTCTTGTGGAAATTGCTCGACGCATTGCGAAATGGGAATTGATGTAAGAGCTTATGCACAGCAGGGTCAAAATATCGTTCGATCTTCCTGCGTAGGTTGTGGGGTATGTGCATCTGTATGTCCTCGTGGGGTGCTGAAGTTAGAAAATGGTCCTGAAGAGGGACGAATTCACGAGTTTCCGATTTTGATAGGCAATGATTCCATCAAGCTGAGATCGTAAATGAGTATTCTTTACATTGCAGCAGGGCTTTATTTTTTGGGAATGGGTTTTATTTTCCTTTATAGTCTGGCGCAAGGCCATTTATTGTTTCATTTTTTTAAGTTTAAAAAAGACCCCAATCAAGCTCCTACGCAAACGCCTAATCCTTGGCCGAAGGTCACTGTACAGCTTCCGATCTACAACGAGCGGTACGTGGTGGAGCGGTTGATTGATGCAGTTGCCAACTTAAATTATCCTCATGAGCTGCTTCAAATCCAGATTTTGGATGATAGTACGGATGAGACTAGAGATTTGATTCAAACGAAGGTATTAGCTTACCCAAAGTTGAATTTTGAATACCTCCACCGCACTTATCGAATAGGGTTTAAGGCGGGAGCATTGAAAGAGGCCTTGCCATCCACTCAAGGTGAGTTTGTGGCCATCTTTGATGCGGATTTTGTGCCGGAACCGGATTTTTTAATTAAGGCCTTGCCTTATTTTTCCTCCCCTCAGGTAGGTATGGTCCAAAGTCGATGGACACATCTCAATCAAAACTACTCCTTACTCACGCAGCTTCAGGCCTTTGCCTTGGACGCTCATTTTTTGATTGAGCAGCAAGGAAGAAATCAGCAGGGGGCCTTTATCAACTTCAATGGGACGGCAGGAATATGGAGAAAAAGTTGCATTCTGGATGCAGGTAACTGGCAGGATGATACCTTGACTGAGGATTTGGATTTGAGTTACCGCGCCCAACGAAAAGGATGGAAGTTTGTCTATCGGCCCGAAATCGAATCCCCTGCTGAACTTCCACCTATTCTTTCAGCGATCAAGTCCCAGCAATTCCGTTGGACCAAGGGCGGGGCCGAATGTGCGGTAAAGCATGCGGGCCTGATATTCAAGGAGTCTCATCCCTGGTCAATTAAATTTCATGCTTTTGCCCACCTCTTCAATTCCACGATTTTTATTGCTGTTTTGCTCACCAGCTTAAGTAGCATTGTGCTTTGGTGGGGGATTGAAGCGAACTTGATTCCTTCGGAGCTATTTCTAGCGACAGGATTTTCTATGGTAGGATTTGTCCTAGTGGCAGCAGTTTACCTGGTGTCCTACCTCGCTGCACAGACCTACTCTTGGAAGGCTTTGGTAGAAGCCATGTGGAAGTTACCTTTGTTTTTTTCCGTCTCCATGGGCTTTTCTTTACACAATTCCCAGGCGGTATTAGAAGGGTTGACTGGTAAAAAGTCTCCTTTCATTCGTACTCCTAAATTTAATTTGGAGTCTGGATCTGCCTCGCTGCAAGCCAATGTTTACCGCCTTCGCTCGTTACCGCTGAGCACATGGCTTGAGGGGGGATTTGGCTTATTGTTTACAGGGATGGCGGTGATGGGAGTTGTCTACGGTCAATACCTATTTTTGACTTTTCATGTGCTTCTGGCTTTTGGGTATAGTTTAGTGTTTATTTCCTCCCTGCATACCCGTTAAGTTTGCTATGAATTCTACGTCGATTATTGATGTCATCATTCCCGCATTTAATGAGGAAAAGTCTATCGCTAAAGTGGTTGGGGATATTCCCAAACTAGTTCGTCATGTGGTGGTCGCCAATAATAACTCCACCGATCGCACCGCAGAAGTAGCGATGGAAGGGGGTGCTGAGGTGGTGTTTGAACCGCAAAAAGGGTATGGAAAAGCCTGTTTGAAGGCCATGGAATGGATTAAGGGCCAAGAAGTACAACCTGATATCCTGGTATTTTTGGATGGGGATTACAGCGATTATCCCGAGGAACTGGAGGAATTAATAGCTCCAATTCTAGCAGGTAAAGCGGACCTGGTTATTGGTTCTCGATCCTTAGGTGAGCGTGAAGCTGGTTCCATGACTTTTCCCCAAGTATTTGGCAATGGCCTTGCGACCACCTTGATGCGCTGGATGTATGGTGCCAAATTTTCTGATTTAGGGCCTTTTCGAGCTATCTCTTGGAGTAAATTACTTGACTTGGGGATGGTGGATGAGAATTTTGGTTGGACCATTGAAATGCAAATAAAAGCGCATCAGGCTAAACTCAAATATGTGGAAGTACCAGTCACCTACCGAAAACGCATCGGTGTTTCGAAGGTGAGTGGTACGGTGAAAGGAGTGATTGGGGCCGGATATAAAATAATTTTTACGATATTTAAGTATTATCGCCCTTTTCGGTAGTTGCTTCCAATTCTTTCAAATTCCATACCCATGCAAAAAAAATCAAGACTAAAACCTGTTGTGTTTTTCGCTCTTCTGTTGGTTGGAGTAGCATTCATTGCTTGTGCTCCAGAAGGTCGAGAGGGGGTAGTTGAAACTCAATTTGCAAGTTACTGGTACAAAGGAACTGCTGAGGTGAACGTATTTGATTTGCAGCAAAGCCGATATGGGGAGCTGCGGCAGGGAAAGGCAGTGATGATTTTTGTTACCGAAGATTTTTCCAAAAGTAAGCAGGTGAAGTTGGATTCTCCAGAGGATAGGCCTTCCGATGCACAGAAGGTATTAAAGTTGAATATGACTCGGGAGTTTGTAACGGGCGTATATCCCTACCATACCATGCTGTCTGTATTTACTCCTGTTTACGAAGATAGCCCAGCACCTAAGTTGACGGCATCTGTGACCGAGTGGTGTGGGCAATCCTTTACGCAGCTCAATTATAAGACTGGAAAATATACCGCGAAGCAGTTTTCCTATTTTGAATCTGAGGGGGATTTGGAGTCCAAGCTGGATGGAAAAACGGAAGAGGAGTTATTTACGCTACTCCGCCTAAATCCCGATTTGGTACCACTTGGCAATGAAACTTTAATTCCGAGTCTTATTTTTCAGCGCTTTGCTCATATTCCTCTGAAGCCCGAGCAGGCAACCATTTCACGAAAAGTCTTGGGTTCAGATCAAGCTGAATTAAAGGTTGTTTATGCCGAGATTGGTCGAACGGTTGCCATTCGTTACCAACAACTATTTCCGTACGAGATTACGGGCTTTACGGAAACCTGGACCAAGGCAAATGGACAGCAGGAAGTGACTACGGCCACTCGCATTCACTTGAGACAGTTGCCGTATTGGAAACAAAATGCGAAGGTGTATGAACCCCTTCGCAAGGAATTGGGGCTTTGAGCACTCGTTTAAAACCGGCATTAAAAGTTGCTTCGCTAATTCTTCTTGGAAGTGCTTTATTTTTGTTGGCGCAAGTTCCTCGGGAAAATTTTCCCCTGACTTTAATCCTTTTTGCAGTAGCTTTTGGGGGAATGCTGGGGTATTACTTCTTATCTGATAGCAAGTTTAGTTTCTGGTGGCTTTTGGGGGTTGGGGTATTCTTTCGGGTTTCTACCTTCTTTTTTGCTCCTCAATGGTCTGAGGACGGCGTCCGTTTTTTGTGGGATGGAGAGCTTTTGTTACAAGGTCAGAATCCTTACCTCTTGACTCCAGCGCAGGTACAAGTGCAGCAAGGGGAGATGGAAGCAGGCTATCGTACCCAACTTTTCCAGGAGTTAAATTCGCCTAACTATTATTCAGTTTATCCCCCACTGAATCAGGCTCTATTTTGGGGAGCAGCACAGTTTGCTAAGGGCCATCTTGAAAAAGGCTATTGGGTACTTCGTTCTCTACTTTTGCTTGGGGAGCTTGGGGTATTTCTTCTGCTTTGGTGGCTTTTGGCTAGGTTTGACTTGCCCCAAAAACAGATCATTTTCTACTGGTTTAATCCGCTCGTTATCTTAGAGCTGATGGGAAATCTTCACTTTGAAGGGCTGGTCCTATTTTTTTTATTGGCATCCCTTGCTGCCTTGTCGCGGCAGAAGCTTGGGTATGCCGGGATGTACTGGGGGCTGGCCATTGGTATGAAATTACTTCCCTTGCTTTTTGCACCGGCATTCTTGTTTTGGAAGCAGACTCAAAAATCAGTTGGTTTTTGGGGAATGGCAATTGGGATAAGTCTGCTTTGTTTTTCACCCTTACTTTTTGATGGTGCCTGGCAAAATTTCTTTCAAAGCTTGCAGCTTTACCAAGGTAAATTTGAGTTCAATGCCTCGCTGTATTACTTGTTTCGAGCGCTAGGCTATGAGCTCGCAGGTTTCAATACCATTTGGTACCTGACGAAAGTTGGAATGGTCATCACAGTTCTTGGAGCAGTTTGGCTCTCCTGGAAGCGGTCAACCATCCACATCTTCGAAATCCCTAGTGTATGGGTACAGTTGTATTTGATCTACTTCTTGTTGCAGCCGGTGGTTCATCCCTGGTACCTGTTGCCCGGTTTGGGCTTGTCGGTGTTAACGAGGCAATGGACCTTTTTGCTTTGGTCTTTTGGAGCGATTTTTTCCTACCAGGCCTACAGCCAAAATCCAGTTCAGGAGCAAGCACTGTTTTTGATACTGGAATATGGCTTGGTTCTTTTAGGTCTTTACTTGGACTATTTTCGGAAGCAAAGAACTACTACCTTAGATTTATGAAAAACGCAGCTTTACTTTTCATTTTGGTGCTTTTTGGAATGGCCTGTACACCTAGTCCTGAGAAACAGGCTATGGCTCTTTTGGACAAGTCCATAGCAGTGCATGGAGGCAAGGAAGGTTGGGAAAATTTGAAGGGGATCAAATTCCAAAAGTGGACGCGGATGTTGGATGCAGAAGGGAATATCGAATCCGAATTGGATCAATGGCATGAGTTCCGATTTGCTCCACGGTTTGAGGGGAAAATCAGCTGGACAAAGGATAGCATATTGCATTGGATGAGTTGGGATGGAGCAACCTTCCGGTACCAGATGGGGGAGAATGAGGTCTTGAATCCCGATTTTTTAGCCTCCAAAAAGAAGGATTTTGATGCGGCATTTTATACCGTCGCACAACCCTGGAAGTTGCTAGATAAAGGCGGCAAACTAACCTATGAGGGCAATAAGAAATTAGATATGGGAAAAGAAGTGGCGTCCATTCGTGTGGATTATGGTCCAGATGCAGATACCTGGTGGTATTACTTTGATCCTAAGGGCTTTGAGATGGTTGGCAACGAGGTGCAGCTCAAAGATCACCGCAGTAGGATTTATGATTTATCCAGCGAGCAGGCTGAGAAAATGATATTTCATGGCAACCGTGAAAGTTGGCGCGTTGATGAGGCTGGGAATCGTATGTTTCTTCGTGCGGAGTACCGCTATTCCAACTATGAGTTGCAGTATTAATTTCTAGCGATTGGATTTTATTTAAAGAGGCACAATTAATCTTGTAAATATTCTGGTTATGAAAATTTTAGCATTCAGTTTCGTGTTACTGTCCTTTTCTTTTTTTGGAGTTTCCTGCGATTCCAGAACAGAGGCAGAGAAAATCGTCGATGCAGCTATTGATGCCTATGGGGGAGAGCTTTACGAAAAAACAGCCATCACCTTTGATTTCAGAGGTACACATTACTCCATTTTCAAGTCACCCACCGCATTTGAATACAGCAGGGAGTTTACCGATTCGACTGGACAGGTGTTGGATATCTTGAATAATGGGGGATTTACACGAAAGGTAAATGGGGTGTTAATCGACACCCTAACCGAAGAGCGGATTGGAGCATTTTCACGGTCGGTCAATTCTGTAGCTTATTTTGCTTTTTTGCCCTATGGACTAAATGATGCAGCGGCGATTAAAACCTATCTCGGCCAAACTGAAATTAAGGGTAAAAAATACCATTTGATAAAGGTCACCTTTCAAGCAGAAGGAGGCGGAGATCACTTTGAAGATGAGTTTTTATATTGGTTTGACCTAGCTGACTATAGATTAGATTACATAGCCTACAGCTACCATACCGATGGAGGCGGAGTTCGCATGCGTGAAGTTCGAGCAGATAGAGAAGTAGGGGGGATTCGGTTTCAGGATTACAACAATTTGAAGGCTTCAAACAAAGAAACTCCCTTGGATTCCATGCAGTACCTGTATGTAAAAGGGACTCTAGAAAAGCTTTCAGAAATCAATTTGGAGAATATCCGCACCTCCGATCTTCCAGAAAACGAGTAAGAACCTTTCTTTTTTTGGATTGGCGGTACGGACTTTTTTTGATTTTTTAGTAACTAGGGGAAGCAAACCCAAAAAAGCACACCCTATGAATCGTAGAAGAGAATTTTTAAAAACCACTGGACTTGCAGGTCTGGGACTATTTGGTGCAGGAAGCGCCTTGGCAGACTCCATGAAGGTTTTGCCTTTGGAAGCCTCTTATGGAGCCTCCCGACTCCAATCTTTCAATATGTCTGGCTTTGCTGCCCCAAAATTAGCTACCGTTCGGGTAGGGATTGTGGGATTGGGAATGCGTGGACCTGGGGCAGTTGATCGACTTAGCAAGATCGAGGGGGTGGAGATCAAGGCACTATGTGACTTGCTTCCAGAGCGAGTGGAAGAAGCCAAAAAATCATTGGAAGGAACGATACACCGTCCAGAAGGATATTCAGGGACACCTTTTGCTTGGAAAAAAATGTGTGAGCGCACTGATTTGGACTTGATTTACATCACTACTCCTTGGGAATGGCATACCCCAATGGCGGTTTATGCCATGGAATCAGGCAAGCATGCAGCAGTGGAAGTGCCTGCAGCTAGAACCTTGGAAGAATGCTGGCAGCTGGTAGAAACTTCCGAGCGAACCAAGAAGCATTGCATGCAATTGGAAAACTGCTGCTATGATTTCTTTGAGCTGATGACTCTAAAGATGGCTCGAGAGGGCTTCTTTGGAGAGGTAGTGCACGTTGAAGGAGCCTACATCCACGATTTGCTGTGGCTCAACTTTGACAAGGACAAGGGGTACCAGGGCATGTGGAGGCTTGAAGAAAACTTTAGAAATGGCAACCTGTATCCAACACATGGTTTGGGTCCGATTTGCCAGATTCTTAATATCAACCGGGGGGATCAGATGGATTACTTAACTTCTTTATCTACCCAGGATTTTCAGATGCAGAAGAAAGCCCAGGAGCTGGCAGCGCAGGATTCCTTCTGGAATGGCTATGCGGCGAAGACCTATCGGGGCAATATGAATACCACTATCGTAAAAACCAAACTAGGAAAAAGCATTGTGATTCAACACGATGTGACCTCGCCAAGACCTTATTCACGATTGCATGTGGTAAGTGGCACCGAAGGCTATGCTCAAAAGTATCCCGAGCAAAAAGTGGCCAAAGGACACAGCTGGATGAAGGAGGATGAGATGATGGCGCTCAAAGAGAAATACACCCCTGAGATTGTCCAAAAGGTAGGCGAGCTAGCCAAGCAAATTGGGGGTCATGGAGGCATGGATTTCATGATGGACTGGAGATTGATCGATTGCTTGCGCAATGGGCTTCCGCTGGATCAGGATGTGTACGATGCTGCTTTGTGGAGCTGTATTACCCCGATGAGTGAGTGGTCTGTGGCCAATCGTTCCAATTCTATCGATATTCCTGACTTTACTGGAGGCCACTGGAAAACCAATGCACCTGTAGAGATTACCTTGAAAGGTGGAGGAACGACGAAGGTACGAGTTTAAAGAAAGTA
>CAMDEU010000010.1 GCA_945897085.1 Spirosoma fluviale
TAGCCATAATGGGCGCCAAAGGCTACCCCTATGTCTATGGGGGCTACGATACCCTGGTAAAAGAATTAGGTGAACGTCTGGTGGAGAAGGGAGTTTCTGTGCGGGTCTACAACCACCGATCCTTGTTCTCCACACGCCCCCGATTTGTCAATGGTATCGAGTGCATCTACACCCCTGCCCTAGAAAGCAAAAGCCTCACGCAGCTAAGCCATACTTTTTTTTCCATGTTACACGCTTGCTTTTCGCATGTGGATGTGATTTTCGTGGTCAACTCTGGGAACGGCCCTTTCGGGTGGCTGGCTCGAATTTTTGGTAAGCCTACCGCCATCAACGTGGACGGCCTCGAATGGCTTCGTCCCAAGTGGAAGGGTTGGGGCGCACGGTATTATAAGTGGGCTTCCAAGATGGCAACCCGATCCTTTGATCAGATCATCAACGATTCGGATGAAATGCGACGAGTTTACCTGGAAGAATTTCAGAAAGATTCGGTCGTGATTGCCTACGGGGCCAACCCCAAGGAGGATGTAGAGGACAGTCCCTTGCAAGCCTGGAACCTCCACTCTCGAGAGTATTACCTGATTGTGGGACGCTTGATACCAGACAACAATGCCGACCTGATTATCGAAGGATTCCTTCAATCCAAATCAAACAAGCCCCTCGTAATTGTGGGCGACGCTCCTTTTTCGGATGCCTGGGCTCAGCAAGTAAAGAAGTCGGAAGGGCCACGGGTCCTGTTTACCGGCTATGTCACGGATCATCTCGTGCTTGCTTCCTTGTATTCGCATTGTTACGCGTATTTTCATGGGCATGAATTCGGAGGCACAAACCCTGCCATGCTGAAAGCCTTGGGCTATGGCTGTGCGATTCTGGCCTTAAACACGCCCTTCAACCAGGAGATGCTCCAAAATGGAACCCATGGCTGGTATTTTGAAAAAACAGTAGCAGGATTGAAAACCCTAGTTGAATTGGCAGAAGCTGAACCAAACAAAATGGATACTCTCCGAAAAACTGCGCGTCAAGGCCTTACTGAGAAGTACTCTTGGGATCGTGTAACAGACCAGTACCTGGAAGTTTTCCACAGGCTAGCAAAAAAGTAGTCTTTTTTCACACGGATCTCCATGGAAAATCTCCCTGAATACTTTTTCTGATATGGATCAACGGAGAAAGCTCCAAGCCAAAATCCGACTGCGCTTGTTTCCTTGCCCCATTTCGATTACTTTTTGAGACTTTACTCCTGCTTTTTCAAGTTGTCCCTGCAAATAGGAAAGGTGAGTGCCTTTGGAAACTAATACCGTAAACCAGCCTACCTGCGTTTGAACGGTTACACTCTCCTGAATCATTCTTCCAATAAATCCAAGCTCCCCACCAAGGGTACACAATTCTGTTGCCTGTCCCCCAAAATTCAACACTGGATTGACGGGAGCTATCCCTTTCAAGTTTTTAATTTTTCGTTTGCTTCCTTCTAGCGATACTTCAGCAGACTCATGGAAGGGCGGGTTGCAAAGACATGCCTCAAAAAAATCTCCCTCCTCAATCACCGAATCAAAAATAAGTTGAGCATTTGCCTGATACCGTAAGGATATCTTGCCCTCCAATCTTGGATTGGCAGCAATAAGCGCTGCTGCATTGGAAAGTGCCTTCAGATCTATTTCTGTGCCCGCAAAGTTCCATTCAAATAAAGAGGTTCCCAAAATGGGATAAATGAGATTGGCGCCAACTCCTAGATCTAGAATATGAACCCCTTCTCCAAATGGAATTTTTCTTCCTTGATCCCTTGCTAGTAAGTCTGCCACATGATGAAGGTAATCAGCCCTACCTGGTATAGGAGGGCAGAGATATCCATCCGGAATATCCCAATAGCTCACCCCATAGTAGTGGAGTAGCAAAGCTTTGTTGAGCAGTTTTACCGCAATTGGATTAGCAAAGTCAATACTCTGCTGCCCGTAATCGTTGTCAAAAATAATTTCCCTTAATTCAGGCAAAGTTGCCTCAAGCGCAGCAAGATCGTAACGGCCTTGGTGGATATTTCTGGGATGAAGTCCAACCCCCTTTTCTTTGCTTTTCATAATTTAGGTGAGTGCATTAGTTGAATCATTAATAGATCCGGTTTCGGAGTTTTTCCGTAGATGGTCTATCTAAATCAACCAAATACCCATTCACAACTGCATATTCGAATTTACCGTCTTTGGTCAAGAAAAAATTGGGCACAGCGCCCGTAGTCCAGCCCCCGGAAAATTTAGATCCCAACTTCAACACCACTAGCGGAAGACTATGCATCTCTTTTACAACATCCTTCTTGACGTGAATGGCCAAATATCCTTGGCGTAGGAGTTCCGTTGCCTTTTCCATACTCACCTTTTTTACGCTTTTAAAGGACTTTGGGTATACTTTCCCTTCCTTGTGCTGGAGGCCAGTAGCATCTAAGTTTTCTAGTCCAAAGAAAACCTGCATATCACCTAAGTCTTCTACAGATCCTACAAAAGAATAGCCCCCCTTGCCCTCTATCTCCCTTCTTCGGATACCAAGATCTATCGGGTACCAGTTGCCATTTAACGGAACTTGCATCTCCTGAATAAGCAAATCCATCAATTGAATCCCATTGTCTGGAATAGCAAAATACTGTTCCGTAGTGTATTGCGTATAGCTACGGGTAGCAATAGTGTACAAGGCATCTAAGAGTAGTATAAAATTGATCTTACGCACCTCTTGCTTTTCTGGATCACCCACTAATCCTCCTGACTCGATCAAAATGGTGCTCGTTCCCCATTTTTGAATATTATCCCCAAAAGCCCGTGGCTCAAAGGCATCGTCATATTTGCCCACTTGGCCAGGAATCAATTCTTGAAGGAGTTGATTCATGCTGGCAATGGTCTGCATGGCCCGGCCACGAACTTCATTGATCTCAGTTGCCTCGTTGTAGGCGGGAGCAAGCAAGGAAATCGTCGCCTGCTTGGGCGTGTTCACCACGTTGTAATAGATCTGCTGGTCGTGAAGGTTAAATCCAAATTCGGGCTCAAAGTCATCTCGGGCTTTTTTCAAAACCACCGCCTCTGGAGAAATGAGGGAAATGGCATCCCTGTTCAGGTCAATGTCCAGTGCATTCCTCCGCTTGAAAACATCAGCCCCATCGGGATTGAGCATGGGGATAAATTTGAGCCGCAATTGGGAGTTAAGCAGCTGTCTAAACGTATCATATTGATCGCCTTTTCCTTCCAGGAAATTGAATAGATCAAACAAGGCCATTGTCGCAGTGCTTTCATTACCATGCATTTGAGACCAGAGCATGACCTTGGTCTCCCCTTTGCCCCAGTCTAAGGAGGATATGGATTTGCCTAAGACGGAATTTCCCAATGGAATCACCTCAAATTGATCCGAATGCTTTTGAATCAGGGGCTGCAAATCGGCATGAGTAAATCGCCTATACGTAATCGCAGGTTCGCGATACTTTTCAAAGGCTTCATCTAGCTGAGAAATTTTAAGTTGAGCAGTAGTGGTCTGGGCACAGGTAAACGTAGCTCCCAAACCAAAAAAAAGAGCAAAGCCCAAAAGGTGTCTTTTTAGTGCATTAACCCGCATCTTCATAATTTTAAGGTATTTTCAACTAAAACTAGGGAAAGGACTGCAAAAATTCCGGCTATTTTTATCAAACCCAAAAAAATCTTGCCATGAAGGTACATTTCCAAGGCCTAGACCTTCCCTTAAAACATCGGTTTACCATTGCGCACCAAAGCCGAGAGGTGCAAGAAACCCTCATCGTCACCCTAGAAGAAGACGGTATCTTCGGACTTGGGGAGTCTACCACCAATCCTTTTTATGGCATTACTTTGGAAAATATGCAGGAGGCCCTGGAACTTTTCCGCCCGATCCTTTTGAAGGGAAATTGGTCCAGCCCAACAGAATTGTGGGAGCTGGGAAAGGATATTTTTCGGGCCAACCCCTTTGCCCAATGTGCGCTTGACCAAGCCGCTTGGGACTTGTACACCAAGAAGAAAGGGGAAAAACTCTACGAGTACTTGGGTCTCAATACTCAGCGTATCCCAACCACGAACTTTACCATTGGAATCGATACGGTTGAAAAAATGTGCGCCAAACTACGGGAAGTCAACTGGCCGATCTACAAAATAAAGCTCGGTACGGATCAGGATTTGGAAATCGTACGAGAACTTCGGAAAAACACCTCCTCCATTTTTCGAGTGGATGCCAATTGCGCATGGACAGTAGATCAAGCGATTTCCTATTCCGAAGAGTTGGCCCAACTTGGAGTAGAATTTATAGAACAGCCCCTAGAAAAAGATAATCTGGACGGCATGCGCGAAGTTTTCGCGCATTCCAAACTCCCTCTTATCGCAGATGAAAGTTGCATCAGCGAATCCGATGTGGAAAAATGCCAGGGCCACTTCCATGGAATCAACATCAAGTTGGTCAAAGCTGGAGGCATTACCCCTGCACTCCGCATGATCCAAAATGCCAAATCGCTAGGGATGAAAACCATGGTGGGATGCATGACCGAATCTTCAGTAGGCATAAGCGCCATCGCCCACATTGCTCCCTTACTTGACTATGTGGATATGGACGGCGCCATGCTCCTCTCCAAAGACCCTGCTAGAGGCGTGCGCATCTTTCCCGAAAAGGTCCTCTTTCCGGATGGTCCCGGTATCGGCGCCGAGCTCATCGCCTAACCACTCGTTTAACAAAAATCCCAGCACCTAGAAGATGCTGGGACAATCTTTGGAGGGAGAAAGAGTACCTAAGCCTGTCCCACAATCAATTTAAATCCCTCTCCATGCACCGTGATGATCTGTACCTTGGGGTCATCCTTGAGAATTTTCCGGATTTTGCTGAGGTAAACGTCCATTGAACGCGCATTGAAATAGCTATCGTCTCCCCATATTTGCTTGAGCGCATGACTTCGGCTAACTAATTTGTTGGTTTCGGAAGCCAACAAACGGATCAACTCGTTCTCTTTGGAGGTTAATTTATGTTTTCCTTGAGGGCCTTCAATCACCTGCTCGTCATAGTGCAGTACAAAGTCGCCAAAGGCATAGGTTTTTAATGGGCTAACGGCTGATGATTTTTGCGTTCGCTTGAGGACGGCAGAAATCCGCAACAACAACTCCTCCATGCTAAAGGGTTTAGTAAGGTAATCGTCTGCACCAATTTTTAAGCCATCAATCACATCCTCTTTTTGGTTTTTGGCGGTAAGAAATAAAACAGGCTGATCTTCTTGTACCTTCTTTATTTCTTTGGCCAAGGTAAATCCATCCTTTTTAGGCATCATCACATCGAGAAGACATAGGTCAAACTTGTCCTTTTTGAACTTATTCCACCCTTCTTCCCCGTCGCGACAAAGCGTGGTGTCATACCCTTTCATTTGAAGGTACTCCTGTAGGATCTCTCCCAAGTTGGGGTCATCTTCTACAACTAATAGTTTCGCCTTGCTCATTGTTTTTTAGGTAAATTAATGGTGAAAGTACTTCCTTTTCCAAGTTCAGATTGAACCTGAATGTTTCCTTTGTGTGCCTCAAGCATGGTTTTAACATACGATAATCCCAGTCCAAACCCTTTTACATCATGCAGATTGCCCGTAGGAATCCGGTAAAATTTGTCAAAAATCTTTTTGACCGCATCACGGCTCATCCCTATTCCCTGATCTCGAAAGGTAATTTGAACCTGCTGACCTTGTTCTTTTACGGCTACAGAGATCCTGGGGTTGGAAGGAGAATATTTATTCGCATTGTCCAATAAATTATTGAAAAGGTGAGTCAGGTGAAAGACATCTCCGACAATGTGAGGATCTTTCATTTCGCCAATAAACTCCATTTTTCCTCCTCGATTTTCTACTTGAAGGGCAAACTGATTCATACAGGCTTGAATCATGGCGGGGAGATGGATGGATTCTAGTTTAAGTTTAAACTCATTTCTGTCCAATGCCGCTGCTTGAAGCACTTTTTCGACCTGCCCCACCAAGCGTTTGTTTTCCTCTTTGATGATTCCTAAGTAACGGGTTCGAAACTTGTCCTGATTACTTAACTCCGGGTCTTGCAAGGCCTCAACCGCAAGACTTACAGTCGCTAGAGGGGTTTTGAACTCGTGGGTCATGTTGTTGATAAAGTCATTTTTGATATCAGAAAGGGCTTTCTGTTTCAAAATGATGCGTATCGCATAGTAAAAACAAAAAATGATGACCAAAATAAAGAAAATAGAACTCGAAATTGGAAGCCAAACCTGTCGGAATAAGTGGCTGCTTTTCTCCGGAAAATACACATAAATAAAATTGTCATTTCCAAGAATGTCATTCGGAAACAACTTGGATTGGAGCCCTTCTTGTAGCAAAACCTGTGGGTCAAGGATCTCCCCAATACCAATTAGTTTTCCCCCCTCACCAGGCTTTATTCCCAATTCAAAATTTTCTGTGATTCCCTGCACTAAAAACTGACTTTTCAACAGGCGACGCAGCTGTACGGTGTCAAGGCGATCCATAATCGCTTGCTGTCCCTCTGCAAGCTCAGAAAAAGCCTGATTCATCAACTCAATCTTGATGTTAGTCTTTCGAATTTTGTCAAGCGCATCATCCGAAAGATTTACCTGAGTATCAAATTGAGGCACTATCCCCTTGTAGGGGCGCACTGACTCCCTGGCAAATCTTTGTTTTTGGTTTAAGTACTCCAGCTGCCGCTCTTTTTCCTGTAAAAGAATCTGCATCTCATCAGGCGTAAACATCGCAGAAGCCACCTCCGGTGTCATGTACGCAAAAAAGTTCTCCAGCTCAGATAAAATAGTAACATCTAGTCCTCTGGACAGCAACATCCTACGAAAAGTACTACTTACCTGAGGCACTGGCGCCAAGAGTAACGTGTCTACCAAAGACGGGCGGCTGTAGGTACGGCTGGTATTGATCTGCAATTCAATGGGATCAATTTTTTTGAAGATAGTCTCCTTAAATGCCGGGTCTTTGATCAATTCATCGAGCAACACGTCCGAAGTTTCTCCTTTCTCCAATTCGGCTACTGTTCCAGCTATTGCTTGCAATGCATTTTGATCAAAGCGCTCCTTATTTATTCGAATCGCATTTCGAATCCAATAGTATTGAAAGCCCATCAAGCCAAAGCTTGCTAGGGACATCAAAACAATAATCAACGTAATGTTGCCTTTGGACATGGTACAAAATTAAGCGGATAGCGGGGGAAGGAGCCACTATTAACATGTTTTAACAAGTAATCTAAAGAATCTTCTTTCATATTCCCCTTTTAGACCGTATTCTAGCAGCACGAATTTGTTTGGTTTTCTAATTACATACCCAAAAAAAGGAAGGATCTATGCCTTCCTTTTTTATTGTTTAGGTATTTTTGCCTTCCAATTCTAACCACTTTCTCCATTTGCTCAAGCCCACCCACATTCAAGGCGTCTCCATAGAAGACCTCGCTGCACAATTTGGAACACCTCTATACCTCTACGATGGAGAAAAAATCGTTCACCAAATCAATGCCCTTCAGAAAGCATTTGCTGCTGTTCCTCTTCGGATAAAATATGCTACTAAAGCCCTTTCCAGCCTAGGAATTCTTCGCCTCATCCGCAAAGCAGGGGCTGAATTAGACGCCGTATCCATAGAGGAAGTGAAGCTAGGCCTCCTTGCGGGATCTTCCCCTTCAGAAATCATGTACACCCCTAGCGGAGTGAGCTTTGCAGAAATCCAGGAGGCCGTTCAGATTGGGGTGATGATCAACTTGGATAGCTTGCCTCTTTTGGAGAGATTTGGACAAACTTACGGGAGCACCGTACCCGTATGCATTCGAATCAACCCACACATTCTTGCTGGAGGCAATCTGAAAATCTCCACAGGGCACAAGGAAAGTAAGTTTGGAATCTCAATCGAACAGCTTCCCCAAATTCTTGAACTTGTACAGCGTTACCAGATCCCTGTAGTAGGACTCCACCTACACACGGGCTCAGACATCTTGGATGCCTCCGTTTTTTTAGAGGGAGGAAACGTCCTTTTTGAAGCTGCTCTCCACTTTCCTGAACTCAAGTTCTTAGACTTTGGGGGTGGATTTAAGGTGGGATACCATCCCGATGACAAGGCTACCGATGTGGCAGAAGTAGGACGTATTGTGGGTGAAGCCTTTCAAGCATTTTGTGCCAAATACGGGCGTCAACTGGAGCTTTGGATAGAGCCGGGAAAATTTCTGGTTAGCGAGGCGGGTTATTTGGTGGTCAAAGCAACCGTGGTTAAGGAAACACCTACCCTACACTTTGTGGGGGTAGATTCCGGGCTCAATCACCTGATTCGCCCCATGATGTACGATGCCTACCACCACATCTACAACCTCAGCAATCCTACCGGAGACATTTATACCTACACCGTCGTAGGCTACATTTGTGAGACGGACACGCTAGGATCACAGCGTGAACTGAATACGGTGAAAGAAGGAGACCTCTTGGTCATCCAAAATGCTGGTGCTTATGGCTTTACCATGGCGTCCAATTACAATGCACGACTTCGCCCTTCAGAAGTGCTGGTTTGGGAAGGCAACCCTTTTCTAATTCGGGAAAGAGAGCGGTTTGAAGACCTCCTCCGCAACCAGGTTTCTATCGACATCTAAGGGCAATTTTGGAATACCGCTAGAAGCAAAACCGCCAGTTATCCACAATACCAAACATTCTTTTCAAAAAAGGACTTTAAAGATAAATCTCCTTTTTTTATGCCCATTACCCTCCGATTGATTCTGGGAGACCAGCTCAACAGCCAACACTCCTGGTTTACGACACCAAGCACTTCCGTCACCTACCTCATGCTAGAAATGCGGCAGGAAACCGACTATGTGGCCCACCACATTCAAAAAGTGGTTGGCTTTTTTCTATCCATGCGCTCCTTTGCTCAAAAACTGCAAGAGCAAGGTCATCAGGTTTTCTACTTGACCTTGGATGATCCCAAAAACCTTCAAGACCTTTCTGCCCAGGTGCATCAACTGGTAAAAAGCGGAGAATACTCCCGATTTGAATACCTACTGCCCGACGAATATAGACTAGATCAACAACTTAAGGCCTGCTGTGGGACGCTTGGCATCCCCTGCGAAGCGGTGGATACGGAGCACTTTTTAACTTCTCGGGGTTTTCTGCAGCAACTTTTTGAAGGCAAAAAAACCTACCTAATGGAGACCTTTTACCGTGAAATGAGAAAAAAGTACGCGGTTTTGATGGATGGAAAGGAGCCCATAGCTGGACAATGGAACTTCGACGAGGACAACCGGAAGGCACTAAAAGATCGATCCCTACTCAAGAAGCCTCGTGTACACCCCAAGCAGGTACAGCATATTACCCAGCTGCTAAAGGCTTCTGGAGTGAATTGCATCGGCAGCATTGATCCAAACCACTTTAATTGGCCTACCTCCAGGGAAGAAAGTTTGGAAGTGCTAAACTATTTTTGCGAAGAGCTACTCTCCAACTTTGGCACCTACCAAGATGCACTAACCACCTGGGATCCCTACCTATTTCACTCCCGCCTGAGTTTTTCCCTCAACAGCAAGATGCTTTCTCCCCTAGAGGTGATCCAGACCGTCGAGGCCTACTGGCGTGGCCACCAAGAAGAAGTTGGCCTTGCTCAAGTAGAGGGTTTTATTCGACAAATTTTGGGTTGGAGAGAATACATGCGCGGCATTTACTGGGCCAAAATGCCAGAATTTGCACAACTGAACTACTTTGGGCACGAACGAAAGCTCCCCAGATGGTTCTGGACAGGAAAAACGAAAATGAATTGCCTTCACCAATCCATCACCCAATCCTTGGATTTGGCTTATGCCCACCACATTCAGCGGCTGATGGTAACTGGAAATTTTACCCTACTGGCAGGGATTCACCCCGACGAGGTAGATCAATGGTATCTTGGCATCTACATCGATGCGATCGAATGGGTCGAAATCACCAATACGAGAGGGATGAGCCAGTTTGCCGATGGTGGCATCGTCGGCACCAAGCCCTATGTCTCTTCGGCGAACTACATCAAAAAGCAGGGCAATTACTGCAGCAGCTGCACCTACCAAGCCGAAAAAAAAACAGGGGAGGGTGCCTGCCCCTTCAACAGTCTTTATTGGCACTTTCATGCCCGCAACCGAGAGTTGCTCGAAAAAAATCCTCGAATTGGGATGGTCTATCGAACCTGGGACAAGATGGGTAACCAGCAGGAATTAGTAGACCAAGCCGAATATTACTTAGAACATCTAGAAGAGCTGTAGGAACTAAAAATCAATCCTCAATCCACTCGGCCACAAATAAGTTGGTGTCCCGTGTGCCGCCATTGTTTCGGTTAGACGCAAATACCAGATATCTCCCGTCGTTGGAAAATACAGGAAATGCATCAAAAGTGCCGTCGTGAGTGATTCGGGTAAGGCCTGTTCCGTCCAGATTGATCATAAAGAGGTTGAAGGGATAGCCGCGCTGCGTTTGGTGGTTGGAGGCAAAAATCAACTTCTTGCCAGACGGGTGAAAGAATGGTGCCCAGTTTGCTTTGCCCAAATTCGTGATTTTGCGGATATCAGTGCCATCCACATTGGACACATACATTTCCATGTCTGTAGGCTTCACCAGCCCTTCCTTGAGCAGGTCCTGGTATTCTTGAATCGCTTCTGGTGTTTGTGGACGAGAAGCTCTCCACACCAATTTGCTGCCATCGGGAGAGAAAAATGCACCTCCATCGTAGCCCAAATCACTGGTGATCTGCTTTACGTCAGTTCCGTCGATATTCATCGTAAAGAGCTCCAAATCACCGGTTCGCATGGATGTAAACACCATTCTATCTCCTTTTGGAGAGACGGTAGCTTCCGCATCATAGCCCTCCTCGTTTGTCAATTGGGAAAGTATATTTCCTTTTAGGTCTGCGGTGAAAATATCAAAGCTCGGGTAGATTGGCCATACATACTTGCCATCTGCCCTCCGCTCAGGCACGGGAGGGCAGGCAGGGTTTACTAGATGAGTAGAGGCATAGACTATTGTTTTATCTCCTGGTAGGAAATAGGAGCAGGTAGTACGTCCTAATCCTGTGCTTAACCTTACAGGTGTGTTTTTAGATAGATCGTCTTTTTCCCAATCTAGGTAAAACATCTGATCACAGGAGTTTCCCCATTTCGCGAAGTCAGACTGAAATACCAGCTTGGAGTCGTCGAAAGACCAATAAGCCTCCGCATTGTTGCCTCCAAAAGTGAGTTGCTTGATGTTTTTGAGGTACTTCATTTCCTCAGGGTGAAGCAGCACCGAATCTGAAGCGGAACGCTTCTGCTGTGCAAATAAACTAAGAGTACTAAAAATAAAGGGGAGAATAATTCCCAGTCGGCGTAATGAGTTCATGTGTAATCTTGACTAGAAAGAAGGTGTCTGCAAAGATACTACTTATTATCTTTGGCCTAAATATTCTGCTCCATGAAACAACATCTTTTGAAATTCATTCCCCTTCTCGTTTTTGGATTACTAATCGGATCCTGTGATGGTCCGCCCAGCGACGAGTCCTTGTTGACTTCCTTCAAAAAAGACATCGGTTTTCTAGCCGCTGACGAGCGCGGCGGAAGAGCAATTGGTACAGAAGGAGAGCAACAAGCGGCTGAATACCTAGCCGAAGAGTTTGATAAGCTGGGATTACAGCCCATGGGAACCGATGGTTTTTTCCAAGAGTTTACTGTTTCCAAGCCGAGTAATCCGCACGAAGAGGCGGTAATTGGCACAGATGGGGCAGGTATCACCGGTAGAAATGTAATCGCCTATTTGGATAAAAAAGCAAAAAAAACCATTGTGATCGGTGCTCATTTTGATCACTTGGGCATGGGGGGCCAGGGCTCCCTACATCGAGGAGATTCTGCCATTCACAACGGTGCTGACGACAATGCTTCGGGTACTGCTGCTCTTTTGGCGCTAGCAAAGATTTTCAAGTACGAAACATTAAAAAGTAACCTTCTTTTTGTTGCCTTTTCTGGCGAAGAAAATGGGCTTTGGGGCTCCAATTATTTTGTTAAAAACCCAACCCTAGATCTAAAGACCATCAACTACATGATCAATATGGACATGGTGGGACGACTCAACGAAGAAAAGTCACTAGCTATATATGGAGTAGGTACAAGCCCAAGTTTTTCAAAGGTTTTAGACCCGATCAATGCGGATAGCCTCAAGCTTGTTCCTTCCGAATCAGGCGTAGGTCCTTCAGATCATACTTCCTTTTACCTGCAAGACCTGCCTGTCCTCCACTTCTTCACGGGTCAGCATGCCGACTACCACAAGCCTAGTGACGATGCAGATAAAATCAATTACGAGGGGCTCGTCCAGGTGGTTCGCTACATTTCACGACTTGTGGCACAGTTAGACACCGAACCAAAGCTCGCCTTCACCAAAACTAAAGACTCAAGCGACTCCCCACGATTCACCGTGTCCATGGGAGTGGTACCTGACTACCTGTATAGCGGCAAGGGAATGCGGGTAGATGGCGTCTCGGAAGGCAAGCCAGCACAAGCGGCGGGACTTCAAAAAGGAGATGTAGTTCTTCAGCTCGGTGATTCTACTATAATTGACATGATGGGCTATATGCGCGCCTTGAGTGTCTTTAAAAAGGGGGACTCCACCCAGGTTGTCGTAGAGCGTGCCGGACTAAAAATCGCTGCCAAAATAAAGTTTTAGGATAAGTTATCCACATTTTTAAAGCCGTTGGATGATTTCGTCCAACGGCTTTTTTATTTTTCAATGCCAAATCCGGATGCACAATTTATCTTCTCAATAGCCTGTTTTTTCCGTTTAACACCTTCTAAGCCCCTCATCAAAAAAGAACAGCAAACACTTGGTATTCTTAGGATTAGGCTTGTAATTGAAAAAATAATTGAAGACCCAAAGCCCCCATGAAATCTAGCAGAAGATCCTTTTTACAGAAAGTTGGTGTAAGTTCCGCCGCCTTAGCTGCCGCTCCATTTGCCGTAAGCGCTAGCTCCTCTACTACCATAGCCCAAGAAAATGAGGAGGAGCAATACCTTCAAATTGGGGACGACATTGCAGTAGCGAATACCTCTTTTGGCAAAATAAGAGGCTACCAACTCCACGGCGTATACACCTTTTTGGGTGTCCCCTATGGCGCAGATACCTCCGGAAAAAACCGTTTCATGCCTCCCCAAAAACCTGGTGCTTGGGAAGGTGTCAAAGACACCATTTGGTGGGGAAATACTGCTCCTCAAATCATGGACCGCCGCTATGCCAATGCCCACGCTTCTTTTGCAGATCACTGGAACTACGACGATGTTTCCGAGGATTGCCTCAAGCTAAACCTTTGGACCAATGGCCTTGCGGATGGTAAAAAAAGACCGGTATTGGTTTGGCTACATGGCGGTGGATTCACGAATGGCAATGGCATTGAACAAGATGGCTATCATGGAGAAAATTTTGCCAAAAAAGGAGATGCAGTATTTGTATCCATCAACCACCGGCTCGGCCCCATCGGATTCACAGATCTGTCCGGAGTGGGGGGAGAAAAGTACGCGGCTTCAGGAAATGTCAGCCAACTGGACATCATCGCGTCCCTGCAATGGGTGCGAGACAATATCGCCAACTTCGGGGGCGACCCAAGCAACGTGACCATCATGGGTCAATCCGGCGGTGGCGCCAAAGTTACCTGCACCATGGCCATGCCTGCTTCCAAAGGCCTAGTCCACAAGGGGGTGGCTCTCAGCGGAAGCATGCTCAAGGCAAATAGCCAAGAGTATAGCCGAAAGCTTGGTAGCTTTGTATTGGAAGCCGCTGGTCTTGGTCCAACAGAAGTAGACAAACTTCAAGACATTCCCTGGAGAACGTACATTGATATTGCAAATAAAGCGCTGGACCGGATGCGTAAAGAAAATCCGCTACCTGGATTTCGGGGTGGATTTGGTCCTATTGCGGATGGGGTAAATGTTCCAATGGGAGAATTTTTTAGCGACCCCAAGGACCATTCTTCCTCCATTCCCTTACTTATTTGTACCACCTTTCACGAATGGGGGGCTACGCGAACAAATGCTGCACTTGAAGCTGCTGGTGAAGCAGAAATCATTGAGGCCATGAAGTCCCGTTTTGCAGATAAGGCGGCGCCGGTTTACCAAGCCTACAAAAGTAATTTTCCTGGCAAAAAGCCCGCAGAAATCATGACTTTAGCCGCTTCCAACAGACAAGGAGCAGTCGCTTGTGGAAACGCGAAAGCAAAGCAGTCCGCACCGGTTTACATGGCCTGGTTTGGCTGGGAGCCCAACTTATACAACGGCCGAATGCGTGCGTTCCACTGCATAGACATTTGTTTTTGGTATGACAACACCGATAGAATGTACACGCATACCGGCGGAGGAAAGCGGCCTCAGGCTCTAGCAGATAAAATGTCCGCCTCACTGCTTTCCTTTATGAAAGCCGGAAACCCGAATGGTGCAGGACTACCTTCCTGGCCCAAATTCAGTGTTGAAAAGGGAGAAACTATGGTACTCAACGATGTTTCAGAAGTTCAAAATGATCCGGATCGTGCCGCACGTGCGGCACTCCCGAATCCTTAACTAGCGAAAGGCCCCGCACAATACGGGGCCTTTTTTTGTTTTATTTTAAAATTTTTTCTCGTTTCCCCCTTTTCCAGCATTTGGTTGTAAATTTCGATTCGCTCACCACACAATCGCAATGACACAATTCAACAACTATACGGTTCCTTACCCTCCCGCCCCTGAATACTCCAAATCGGTGGCTTACTTTTCCATGGAGTTTGCCGTCCACCAGCCTCTAAAAACCTACAGCGGAGGTCTTGGATTCCTTTCTGGCTCCCATTTGCGTAGCGCCTATGAATTGAAGCAAAACCTGATCGGCATCGGTATTCTATGGAAATATGGCTATTACGATCAGGTTCGCAACCAAGACCAAACCCTAAAGGCAGAATGGTACGAAAAGAATTACAGCTTTTTGGAAGACACGGGAATCAAGTTTACCGTACCCGTACACAACCAGCCTGTATGGGTCAAAGCCTACTACTTAGCTCCAGAAACCTTCCAGTCGGCTCCTCTTTTTCTACTGAGCACGGATCTTCCCGAAAATGACTACCTCAGTCAAACCATTACTCATCGCCTATACGACTCAGATACCGCTGCAAAGATTGCTCAAATGATGCTTTTGGGAATCGGTGGGGCCACCCTGATCGATATCTTGGGCTTTAACCCCTCGGTATACCACCTCAATGAAGCACATGGGGTAAGCTGTGCCTTTTACCTCCTGAAAAAGTATGGAAAGAAAGAAGAGGTACAAAAGCGGCTAGTCTTCACAACCCACACCCCCGAGGAAGCAGGAAACGAAAAACACGATTTTTATCTCTGCGATAAAATGAGCTACTTCTATGGACACAGCATCGAAGAAGTTCGACAACTTACCGGCATCGAGGGGGCCCAATTCAACCACAGTTTAGCGGCCTTACGCTTTTCCCGTGCTGCCAACGGGGTGAGCCAGCTCCACGGAGAGGTGAGCCGTCAAATGTGGGCTGGCTATGCTGGAATTCCAACAATTCAATCCATCACCAACGCTCAAAACTGGAAATACTGGTCCGACAAGCAGCTCTACCGTTTTATGGAAGAGGGAGACAACGCTGGGTTTGATGACAGAAAACGCCACCTCAAAAAGCGGGCTTTTGAGATCATTGCAGATCAAACCGGTAAAATTTTCGATCCAGATGTGCTCACTATTGTTTGGGCGAGAAGATTTGCTGCCTACAAACGCCCCGATTTGATCACCCGAGATCTTGAGCGATTTGAAGCCTTGGCCAACAATACACAGCTTCCGGTCCAAATCATCTGGGCTGGAAAACCCTATCCTATGGACTATGGTGCTATTTCAGTGTTCAATTCATTGGTGCACCTAAGCAAACGCTTCAAGAATGTGGCGGTATGTGTGGGCTATGAATTAGCGTTAAGCAAGCGTCTCAAGCAAGCTTCAGACCTCTGGCTCAACAATCCCCGAGTACCCAGAGAAGCGTCGGGCACTTCAGGAATGACCGCCTCCATGAATGGATCTGTCAATTTCAGTACGGACGATGGATGGATCTGTGAGTTTGCCAAACATGGAGAAAATAGCTTTATCGTACCTCAAGCTGACTACGAAAACCTTTCCATCGAAGACCAAGACGACCACGATTTGGACCACCTCTATACGATTTTGACTAGCGAGATTCTTCCGCTCTATTACAGCAACAAGCGAAAGTGGCGGGATATCGTACAGGCGGGTATGCAAGAAGTCCAAGCCAATTTTGAAAGCAACCGCATGGCGAAGGAATACTACAAGCTGATGTACAGCTAAGTCTAAAAAATGAAAAGCCCCGCATGGTTACGGGGCTTTTGTACCAGGAGCGGGAATCGAACCCGCACGGCCATATGGCCACAAGATTTTAAGTCTTGCGTGTCTACCTATTCCACCATCCCGGCTTCCTCTACCGATGTAGAGACTTCAGTCAAGTTGCCCCGAACTGAAATGAAAAAGCCCTTTCTCAAGGGCTTTTGAGCGGGAGACGAGATTCGAACTCGCGACCCCGACCTTGGCAAGGTCGTGCTCTACCAGCTGAGCTACTCTCGCATTGTGGTTGCAAATGTAAGCCCTCAAAATATTTTTACAAGGCAATTGATAACATTTTTTTCGCAGACTAGGAATTTCTTCCCTCATTTTTCCAATAAAACGCGGCTTTTTCGCTACCCCTTTTCTGGACTAACACCATCTTATTCCATTTTCTTTTTCAGTTCGTGAAGCTTCAGCAAGGCTTCAATTGGAGAGATCGTGTTAATATCCAGCTCGTCCAATAACTTTTTAGCTTCCGCCAGCTTGGGATCCATTTCAAACAGCTGCAATTGAAAATTGGATTTGGGAACGCTGGCAAGCTTTGCGTTTTTTTCTTTTACAGATTTATCTTTCTCTAAATGAGACATGATCTCAGCAGCACGAAGCACGATAGGATTAGGCATTCCCGCCATTTGTGCCACATGAATCCCAAAACTGTGCTCACTTCCGCCTTCCTTAAGCGTACGCATGAAGATCACTTTATTTCCCACCTCCTTGACAGACACATTAAAATTTTTGATGCGGGGAAAATCACTCGCAAGCTGATTCAACTCGTGGTAGTGGGTGGCAAATAGTGTTTTTGCCTTACAATTTGGGTGCTGATGGAGATACTCAACAATTGACCAGGCAATCGAGATGCCGTCGTAAGTAGAGGTTCCTCTACCGATTTCATCCATTAGTACTAGGCTTCTGTTCGACAGGTTATTTAGAATACTGGCCGTCTCCGTCATTTCCACCATGAAGGTCGATTCCCCCTTGGAGAGGTTATCGGATGCGCCTACTCGCGTAAAGACCTTGTCGATAATCCCCACCCGAGCATAGGTTGCTGGCACAAAACTACCCATCTGCGCCATTAACACGATCAATGCCGTCTGTCGCAGCAAAGCAGATTTTCCTGCCATATTGGGCCCTGTAATAATCAATATTTGCTGGCTATCGTGATCCAAGTAGATGTCATTCGGTACATAGGTCTCCCCTACCGGCAACTGCTTTTCAATAACAGGATGCCTTCCTTCCTTGATTTCAAGGGTTTCGGTAGTGGAAATCTTAGGTCGGCAATAGCCATTGGAACCGGCCACCTTCGCAAAAGAAAGCAGGGCATCCAACATTCCCAGCACCTTCGCATTTTGTTGAATAGGGACGACATAGGCCGCCACCTCCACTACAAGTTCTTGAAAATACTTTTGCTCAAGAGCAATCATTCGCTCCTCTGCATGAAGGATTTTCTCCTCGTACTCTTTCAGCTCAGGTGTGATGTATCGCTCAGCATTCACCAAGGTTTGCTTACGAATCCAGGAATCCGGCACCTTGTCCCTGTGCAAATGGGTCACTTCCAAATAGTAACCAAACACCTTGTTGTAGGAGATTTTCAAGGAAGAAATTCCGGTTAGCTGTATTTCTCGCTGCTGAATCTGCAGCAAATAATCCTTGCCTCTATTCGCCAACCCTCGGTATTCATCCAGGCTTGGGTCTACCCCGTCCTTGATGACTCCTCCCTGATGCAAAAGCATGGGAGCAGACTCTTGCAGCTCTTTTTCAATTTTTTCTACTAGGAGCTCGCAAGGATGCAGCTGTTCGGATAGGCGCTTAAGAGTAGGATTTGACTGGGCTTTAAGCAAGGCTTTAATGGGAACGACCACATGAAGTGCCCGCTTGATCTGATTGATCTCTCGAGGATTGGCTCGTCCCACAACGACCTTAGAAATCAAGCGCTCTAGGTCGCCAGTTTGTTTCAGCTGCACCAGCATTTCCTCGATCAAGGAAGGGTTTTGGTAAAAAAAGTCTACCACATTCAGGCGTTCCTCGATGGCTTGTTTGTCTTTTAGGGGCAGCACCATCCACTTTTTAAGCATCCTTGAGCCCATCGGGGTCACCGTCTGGTCCAAAATTTGAATCAGCGGCACCCCTCCTTCATGTTGAGGAAAGACCAGCTCAAGATTTCGAATGGTAAACTTATCCAACCATACGTATTTATCTTCCGGAATGCGGGAAATGGCAGAGATATGCTGGATATCCTTGTGTTCCGTCTCCTCCAAATAATACAATATTGCCCCCGCGGCTATACTTGCTGCTGGCAAATCCTCAATTCCAAACCCCTTCAAGCTTTTTGTTCCAAAGTGGTTTTTCAATTTGTCGTAAGTAAAATCGTACTGGTAAACCCAGTCTTCACAGTGGAAGGTGACAAATTCATTTTTTAAAAATTCCGAAGCAGCTTTTTTGGCAGCTTTTGAGAAAATAAGTTCGGAGGGAGTAAAGCTTTGCACCAGCTTTTCCAAATAAGAGAGATTCCCTTCTGCGCACATAAACTCCCCTGTGGAGATGTCCAAAAAGGCAATCCCATGGCTATCCTTTCCAAAATGAATGGACGCCAAGTAATTGTTTTTACGCGTATCGAGTACTTGGTCGTTGTAGGAGAGGCCAGGGGTAACCAATTCTGTCACCCCTCTTTTTACAATTCCTTTGACGCTTTTCGGGTCCTCGAGCTGATCGCAGATCGCTACTCTGTTGCCTGCGCGTACCAGCTTCGGGAGATAGGTGTCTAGAGAGTGGTGCGGAAAGCCTGCCAATTCGATGTGCGAGGCCGCACCATTGGCACGCTTGGTCAGCACGATATCCAAGATCCTGCTTGCTACCACCGCATCTTCACCAAAGGTCTCGTAAAAATCCCCAACGCGAAACAGCAGCAAGGCCCCGGGGTGCTTGGCCTTGATCGCATTGTACTGCTTCATCAAGGGGGTTTCTTGGCCGTCTTTGGATTTGCTCATGCGTAAATTAGAATTGTCGTACTTTTGACTCGGAAAATAGACCTGAAAATAGCCGATTCAATAAGGAAATAAAAGAGATGAAGAAATTAAGCATGGAAGAGCTGGAACGCCTGTCCGTTCAGGAGTTTAAAGAAACCAAAAAATCACCCCTAGTACTCGTGCTGGATAATGTGCGCAGCCTCAACAATGTGGGCTCAGCCTTCCGAACAGGAGATGCTTTTCGAGTGGAAAAAATTTACCTCTGCGGAATTACGGGTACTCCTCCACACCGAGACATTCAAAAAACGGCCCTTGGCTCCACCGAATCTGTAGATTGGGAATATTGCAGCAGCACCTTAGAAGCCGTTGCCCAATTAAAGACTGAAGGATTTTATTGCTGTGCCTTGGAACAGGTTGAAAATTCTACCCCCTTGCAGCAGTTTACCCCAAAAAAGGGCAGCAAATACGCACTCATCTTTGGCAATGAAGTCTTCGGAGTCGAAGAAGAAGTGCTCAAGTTCTGTGACGAGGTCCTTGAAATCCCTCAGCTCGGCACCAAGCACTCCCTCAATATTTCCGTAACACTAGGCATCGCTGTTTGGGATCTTATGGTGAAATTAGAAGAGTTTGGTTGAAAGACAGGGTAAAGAAACACAGCGGAAATATGATGGAAATACAATAGAAATAATACGAGCAAGCTCGTAGAAATAAGGAGTACAATTCGTATTTCTACCTTATTTCACGAAGCAAAGCGAAGTTTATTTCCATCGTATTTCCTACTTGGTACTTGGTACCTGGTACATTTTACTTAAAAAGGATATTTCCCTTCCCCAATCATCACATCCGCCACTTGTCTACGTAGCTCCTTGGTATTGATAAAGTCAGGCTTCGTAAATCGCTTTAAGCCCATCAGCATCACTTTTTGTTCGTCGCCTTTGGCAAAGGAAACGATCGCTTCTTTGGCAGCAGCCTCCACCTTGTCAATAGCTTCGTACAAGTAAATCTTGGACATCGCTATTTGGGCCGCACAGGCTGCTTCACCTCGTTGATTGACTAGTTTTTCAGTTCGTAGCAACACCGACTCTGCAGCATAGATTTCAATCATCACATCTGCCAAATTCATCATGATTTCTTGCTCGTCCTCAATCCGGTCCTGCAAGGCCATTGCTGCCTTTCCGCCGACCATTAGAAACACCTTCTTTAGTTTATAAACTAGGTCCTTCTCCATCGCAAAGAGCTCGGAAGTATCGATGCTTTCAAAGGAAGGAACTGACACCAATTCTGAAGCCACTGCCATCGCGGGCTCAAACAAATTAATCTCTCCCTTCATCGCACGCTTGAGCACCATGCCCACCATCAGCATGCGGTTAATTTCGTTGGTGCCCTCGTAAATACGGGAAATTCGAGCATCTCGATAAGCTCTTTCCATCGGCGCATCAGCAGAGTAGCCCATGCCTCCATAAATCTGCACTCCCTGATCCACAATGTAGTCCAGCACTTCGGATCCATGAACTTTGGCGATTGCACATTCGATGGCAAACTGTTCCATGGCCTTCAACTTGGCTTCGGAATCAGAAAGCCCCTGTGCAGCCAAGGCGCCCATGCGGTCTTCAATATCTTGACCTGCACGGTAGCATAGAGACTCCGTTGCATAGATTCGGGTGGCCATCTCCGCCAACTTTGCTTTGATCGCCCCAAAGGTGTTGATCGATACACCAAACTGCTTTCTTTCACCAGAATAGCGGACGCACTGAGAAGTAACCGTTCTAGCGCCTCCAAGTATTCCTGCTCCTAACTTCACTCGCCCGATATTGAGAATGTTTACGGCGATTTTAAAGCCATTTCCTCGGTCTGAAAGCATATTCGCTACAGGTACCGGACAGTCGTTGAAAAACACCTGGCGGGTAGAGGAACCTTTGATACCCAATTTCTTCTCCTCCTCATTCATGGTGATTCCCCCGAAGGTTTTTTCCACAATAAATGCAGTTAGGTTTTTATCGTCGGCAATCTTGGCAAACACAATAAATAAGTCTGCAAAGCCCGCATTGGAAATCCACATCTTCTGGCCTGTAATCAGGTACTGGGTTCCATCCGCAGAAAGGACAGCCTTGGTTTTGCCGCTGTTGGCATCAGATCCCGCATCTGGCTCAGTCAAGCAGTAGCAAGCGGCCCATTCACCAGTAGCCAGCTTGGGGAGATACGTTTGCTTTTGGTCTTCCGTACCGTAGTACAAAATTGGTAAAGTGCCAATCCCTGTATGTGCGCCATAGGTGGTGGAAAAAGAACCGGAAGCACCAATGATATCCGCAATCAGCATGGAGGTATTGAAACTCATGCCCAGTCCACCATATTCCTCAGGAACGGCGATGCCAAGCAGGCCCAGGTCTCCCGCCTTTTTGAAAAGCGCCGGCACCAACTCCGGGTGCTTCATGCTGTCAATGGCTTCTACGTTGGGATTGATCTCCGTCTCAATAAAATCTTGACAGGCTTGAGCCATCATTTTTTGCTCTTCACTGAATTCCTCAGGAATAAAAATGTCCTGTGCTGGGGTTTCTCTCACAAGAAACTCTCCGCCTTGGATGCTGTTGGTTTGTGTTGACATGGTAGTGTATGTTTTCGTTTTTTTTAATCAAAATGCTAGTGTTTTGTACGAAGTACCAAGTACAATGTACCAAGATTAATAAGTCGCTAGTATCAAGTAAAAGGTATTCTACCTTACTTCGGCAGGCAGTATTCATGTCTTACGGCGAATCCCTACATTGTACTTCGTTCTTGGTACTTTGTACAATCTTCTTCATTCTTCAATCGGTGTTCAGCGTTCAACATTAGTTAAATCCCGTATTCCGCCTGCCTACGGCAGGTAGGCCTGCCCGCCGCGGCGGGTACTTCGTAGATCGCACTTGACTCCCTACTTGGTACTTTGTACTTAGTTCTTCGTACTTTATTTTAATAATTCGTATATCCCCGCTACTCCCTGGCCGCCGCCAACGCAAGCGGTCACGAGACCGTATTTTTTGTTTTGTCGACGGAGTTCATTGAATAGTTGTATAGAAAGCTTAGCTCCAGTACATCCCAGCGGGTGTCCCAAAGCTACCGCGCCTCCATTGACATTAACTAAGGATGGATTGATGTCCAAGGACTTCATCACAGCCAAACCTTGCGCAGCAAAGGCCTCATTGAGTTCAATTAGGTCAATGTCCTGAAGACTAAGTCCTGCCTGCTTCAGCGCCTTGGGAACCGCCTCTTTGGGTCCAATGCCCATGATGCGCGGATCCACCCCTGCTACGGAGTAAGACATCATACGCGCAATAGGGTCTAGGCCAAGGGATTTCATCAAACGCTCGGACATCACGACCACAAAGGCGGCCCCATCGGAGGTTTGAGAGGAGTTTCCTGCAGTCACCTGTCCACCAAGTCTGAATGCAGGTTTCAACGCCGCCAAGGCCTCCATGGTTGTGCCTGCACGAGGGCCTTCATCCATGTCGACGATAAACTTTCGGGTTTTCTTTCTTCCTTTTTCATCCAGGTAGGTTTCTTCTACCTCCACAGGTACAATTTCGTCTTTAAACTTACCCGCGGCTATCGCCGCAAGGGCTTTTTCGTGAGAGCGCACAGAAAAGGCATCTGCCTCCTCCCGTGTGATGCTATAGTCCTTGGCAAGCTCCTCAGCGGTCAATCCCATGCTGAGGTAGTAGGATGGGTGCTGAGAGGCAATCTTCCAGTTGAGCGCCGTCTTGTAGCCCATCATGGGCACCAAAGACATGGACTCTGTACCGCCCGCAATGATGCAATCGGCCATCCCGGCTTTGATTTTACCCACAGCGAGAGCGATGGCTTCCAAACCAGAACCACAGTAGCGGTTCATCACAAATCCAGGAACATCTATTCCCAGAGCCATGAGCGAAATCATCCGGCCCATTTGCATTCCTTGTTCGGCTTCAGGAACCGCGTTGCCCACGATGAGGTCATCGACTAGTTTGGGCTCAAGCCCAGGAGTATTGGCGACCAAATGCTTGATCACATCTGCTGCCAAATCATCCGGACGGTAAAAACGAAATCCTCCTTTTTTGGACTTTCCAACTGCTGACCTATATCCGTTTATAATGTATGCATCCATTTTGTATCGAATTTTTTGTTTGTTGTAAATGAAGAGTATCAAGTCTCTAGTATGAAATAGGAATTGTCTTTAAGACATAAATTCCACTTTCATGGGGTCTTTTACTTGATACTCGCGATTTAGAAATCTTTGTACATTGTACTTGGTACTTCGTACAAATTTTATCTTGATACTTTTATTAATTTCTCAATGGTTTTCCCTTAAACAAAATACTATGTATTCGCTCCAGCGTCTTTTTCTCTCCAGTCAAACTAAGGAAGGCTTCGCGCTCCAAGTCCAACAAGTACTGTTCCGTAACCTCTGTAGGGGAAGACAGGTCGCCTCCAGCCATCACATTGGCTAGCTTTTTGGCAATCTTGGCATCGTGCTCGGAGATGTAGCCCCCATAGATCATTCCCATTACCCCTGCTTCAAAGTAGGCTAGGGCGCTTTTGCCCAATACTTTGATGTTGCGCTGAGGAAGAGGTTGGGTATAGCCTAGATCTGAGCGCGAAATAACCTTTGATTTCGCGTCTGCCAACTGTCTTTTCCGGTTGAGAGAAATTCCGTCACTGACCCGCAAGTAGCCCAGTCCTCTCGCCTCTTCTGCTGAAGTAGACACCTTGGCGGTAGCAATATTCATGAAGTACTCCTGAAGCTGGTTGAGCTCTACGTCACCCCCAATGATGCCATTGGAGAAGCGGAGGGTCATCTCCTTGGTTCCTCCTCCGGCAGGGATTAGGCCTACCCCTACTTCGACCAAGCCCATGTACAGTTCAGCATGTGCCTGAATGTGATCGGCATGGAGCGACAATTCGCATCCACCACCGAGCGCCATATTATGCGGCGCTACCACTACGGGTACGGAGGAGAAACGTGCCCGAGTCATCGTATTTTGAAACTGGGCTATCATCAAGTTTATTTCGTCAAACTCCTGGTCTCCGGCAAACATAAAGAGCATGGCCAAGTTGGCTCCTGCAGAGAAATTGCCTCCTTCGTTGCCGATTACAAGTCCTTTGTAGGATTTTTCGGCCATGCCAATCGCCGTATTGATGCCCTCAATAACTTCAGCGCCCATGGAATTCATTTTGCTATGAAACTCAAGGCCAATGACCTCGTCTCCTAGGTCCACGACAGTAGCTCCTGCATTTCCCCAGACCTTCTTACCCGCAGACTTCAGTGTATCCAAAATGACAAACTCCTCCATTCCAGGAATCTCCTTGTAAGACTTGGAGGGGATGTCGTAGTATGTTTTTTTGCCATTCACAATCTTGTAGAAAGACTCGTGGCCGGCAGCCAGAAGTTCGTGTACCCAGGTTGCCGCCTTTTCTCCGGCTGCTTCCATCTTTGCAACGGTCTCCTTTACGCCAAGCGCATCCCAAGTTTCAAATGGACCAAGCTCCCAGCCAAAGCCGGCGCCTACCGCTTGATCTATGCGATAGAGCTCGTCAGAGATTTCTGGAATACGGTGAGAGCAATACTTAAACAAGTCGTAAAAAGAGGCTCGGTAAAACTCACCTGCTCGATCTTCAAAGTTGACAAGTAAGCGGAGGCGTTTTTTCAAGTCGTCTACTTCCTTGGCCGCCTCAAGCGCTTTAAACTTCGGCTTCTCTACGTCTTTGTAGGTGAAGGTCTTTAAATCTAGTTCTTGAAGCTCCTTGGTTCCGTCCGGGTGACGGGTCATTTTGAAATATCCTTGACCGGTCTTGTCCCCAAACCATTTGTTGTTGTACAAGACCTCCACAATTTTGGGAAGGATAAATTTGTCTCTGGATTCGTCGTGCGGAAGGGCGTTGTAGAGGTTATTGGATACGTTGACCGTGGTGTCCAGTCCCACTACATCCATGGTGCGGAAGGTGGCGGACTTGGCTCTGCCAATTACCGGACCGGTAAGCTTGTCTACTTCGGAAACTCCAAAACCCATCTTCTCAATCGCGTGCATGCCCGAAATGATGGCATAGACGCCGATTCGGTTGGCGATAAAGGCTGGAGTATCCTTACAAAGAACTGTCTCCTTGCCTAGATACAGGTCTCCATAGGCCATCAAAAAGTCAATTAGCTCCGGTTTGGTTTTTGGACCCGGAATAATTTCCAATAGTTTCAGGTAGCGGGGGGGATTGAAAAAGTGGGTGCCTGCAAAATGCGCCTGGAAATCTTCAGACCGGCCTTCCGACATCAAGTGCATCGGGATACCTGAAGTATTAGAGGTAATCAACGTGCCTGGCTTTCTGTATTTTTCTACTTTTTCAAATAGCTGCTGTTTGATATCCAAGCGCTCTACCACCACCTCAATGACCCAATCGTAGTCCTTGATTTTGGGAAGGTCGTCGTCAAAATTGCCTGTGGTGATTCTTGAAGCAAAGGCTTTGTCATAGATAGAAGAGGGGTTTGCTTTTAGCGTATTTTGGAGGGCAGTGGTCACGATTCGGTTCCGAACAAACGGAGACTCCTTCGTCAGCCCTTTCTTTTGTTCCTCCTCATTGAGTTCAAAAGGGACAATGTCCAGCAAAAGTACCTGCACGCCAATGTTGGCAAAGTGACAGGCAATTCTGGATCCCATTACCCCTGAGCCTAAAATGGCTACTTTTTTAATGGTTCTATTCATGGTATATCTTGTTAGAATGCGTTGCTGTGGATTTCCTGCTCTCTAAATCCGGAAATGGATTCCTTATTTTGAATTTGATCGATTACTTTTTGAATTTTTGAAATCACCCCAAGAAAACTAGCGAGCTCTTGTTCGCTGAGAGCTAAACGAATCTGCTCATTAAACCGCTTTACACTTTGAACAGAAATTTCTTTTTTACGTTTTCCTTCCTCCGTCAAAAACATGCGGACGGAACGTTTATCTACGGGATCCGCTTTTTTGAAAATCAACCCTTTTTCCTCCATGGTCTTCAACATGCGCGTAAGGCTACGCGTCTCCAGGCCAATCAGGGGTGCTATTTTGGTGGCCTGTGTACCTTCCTTTGAATTGATGTTAATCAGCACAAAGCCAATGGCAGTAGTAAAGCCCTCCTCGGCGGCTTGCTGATTGTACATCCTTGAAATGGCATGCCAAGCGCTTTTAATGGGATAATCAACTGTCTCTTCTTTTTTCATAGGTCTTTCCGTGCTAGGATAGAAAGCCTAAATTAGAAAAATTTTGTATGCATGCATACTATTTTGGAAAAAATTGTACCATGTACCAAGTACGAAGTACCATGTATAAAACATCGTATCAGATACCTGCATTACGTAGGCCTGCTTTGTTTTTAGATAATCACTTGGAAGAAAAGTTAAAAACCACATAGGAGGCACATAGGTTTTAACTATATGCCTCCTATGTGGTTTAAAAAGCCTCTTTACTCTTTTCTTCCCTCTGCTGCCAGTACGAAAGATTAAAGTCTTATTGGGAATTTCTACTTGGTACTTTGTACCTGGTACATTGTACTTATTTCGTATACAAAGCCTCTACTCGATCCGCGTACTTTTCCATGATTACCTTTCTTTTAAGTTTCATGGTAGGAGTAAGCTCCCCGGTCTCAATTCCCCAAGAGGTATCCAGCAATTCAAATCGCTTGATCTGTTCCCAGTTGCCAAAAAACTGATTAAACTGCTCTACTTCGTTCAAGAACTTCTCCTGAACTTTTTCGTTTTGAATCATTTCGGCATCCGTGGTATAGGCAATATCATTTCGTTTGCAGAACTCTTTTAATCCATCGAAGCTAGGTACAATCAGGGCCCCTGGATAGTTACGGTCGGCGCCCACAACAATCAATTGCTCAATAATGGGTGATTCCTTAAACTTATTTTCCATCGCCTGTGGAGCAATATATTTACCTCCAGAGGTTTTGAACATCTCTTTCTTTCGATCGGTAATCTTCAAATACCTTCCATCAAGCACTCCAATATCTCCGGTATGGAACCAGCCATTTTTAATTACCTCAGCGGTCATCTCTGGCTCCTTATAGTAGCCCTGCATTACGTTCGGTCCCTTTACGAGAATCTCCCCATCCTGAGCTATTTTCACTTCTACATCTTTTACAATCTTCCCCACATATCCAATGCGTATTTCTTCTTTAGTGCCTATTGAAGCAGTGACGACTGGTGAAGTTTCCGTAAGACCATAACCTTCACATACCTTGATGCCTGCGGCCCAAAAAACGCGAGCCAAACGTGGCTGTAACGCAGAAGCTCCCGAATTAATTTGCAGGATATTTCCTCCCAAGGCCTCTCTCCATTTCGAGAAAATAAGTTTGTTGGCAATCTTCAACTGAAAATCATACCAGCTTCCCATATTTGCTGCAGGGTCGTTTCTAAGCCCTAATTCCAAGGCCCAGAAAAACAGTTTTTTCTTAACTCCTGTGAGTTCATAACCTTTCGCTACAATTTTATCGTAGACTTTTTCAAGCAAACGAGGAACTGTATTGAAAAGATGGGGCTGGACTTCTTTCAGGTTATCTCCAATAGTTTCCATATTTTCAGCATAGTAAACTGAGTAACCCATGTACATAAAACAGAAAGAAGCTGTTCGCTCAAAAATATGGCAGAGGGGAAGGAAGCTCAAAACTTTGGATGTTCCTATTGGAGGAGACATAATATGCGATACTGATATCAAATTTGAAAGCACATTTGCATGAGTCAACATCACTCCTTTAGGTTTACCAGTAGTTCCAGAAGTATAAATAATCGTAAATAAGTCTTCGGGCTTTACACTCGATTTGTGAGCCGCTAAAGAATTAAAATCACCCGATTTTCCTTGTCCTTGCACTTCTGTCCAATGTGCCACTTCAGACAAACGATCAAACGAGTAGATCTTTCTTCCACTGGACGCCTGTAGCGCTTTGTCATAGATCGTCTGATCTCCAGCAAAAATGAGCTTCACTTCCGCATGGTCAAAAATATAGGCATAATCCGCAATCGTGATGGTTGGATACATCGGAACTGATATCACCCCTATTTGCTGCAAGGCCAAATCGATAAAATTCCATTCTGGACGATTTTCAGAAATGATGGCCACTTTTTCTCCTGGCTGTATTCCCTGCTCCAAAAAACCCAAACTCAATTCATCGATGATGTTTTGAACTTCTTTTGACGAGTACGTTTTCCAAATGCCTTCTTCCTTTCTTCCGAAAGCGATCTCCTTATTAAATTTGCTAATCTGATAGGGAATAATATCAAATAAACGGGTAAGTTCCATGTCCTACGATTTTGGGTTGATTGATTTTATAATATTAACAAATCATTCGTAATTCCACAAGAATAGGATATCCACAGCATTTTATTTACTATATGTATATTAAATTATTTAATTATTAAAACATATAATAGTTATTAAGGCTGTGGACATGTGGAAAAGCTTCTTTTTTAAGCTTAGTCACAATATCATTCTAGTTTTCCTGTTATTTTACACCTGTTATCCACAGGATTTCCACTTTGAAGCTCCTGTGCATCAGCGCACTAACTCAAGACCTTGTTTTTTGGGGATGAAGCGCTATCTCCGTGACGTGTACAATCACCCTGTGGACAATATGCTTTTGGATAGTGGATAAACTAGCATTTATTCCCAATTATTTTTCCAGAATGAGGATCGCAATTTTACTGGTGGAAAACTCCTGATTCTCAAGATATTTAAACGTGCTTATCCACAAAAAATTTATGGGTTATCCACTGATTTTTTTTCAGTTTTTCGTAATCCAGAAGGATTATTTGCTCGAATAACTAGGTCCTCTACCGTCCAGCCTCCTCGAACCACAAGATCTCTTGTCTGTTCTTCTCCTTCGTAATAGAAGACTCGTTCCGCAGATCTACGCGTCTGGTAATTTGAAGGATCCCAAATCCCATTTCCATTTCGATCTTCAATTACTCGTAAACTATAGGTTCCAGGGTCTAGAAGGCTAAAAGAAAATTTGCTCTCGTTGTCGAGTTTCAGCTCGTACTCAATCTCCTTTTTCCCACTGATTAACTGAACGACTAATTTTCCGTCGGTACCCCTGATCTCTCCGCTTATGCCATCTGCTAAATTTTTTCGTTTTAACTTCCTATAGTTGGCCTGTATGGGCTTTTCGTTTACTTCTCCTTCGATGTCCTGAAAGGTAGAATCTGCGGCAATTAACGATATTAAGTCCGTTTCTATGGAATCTGGAAGAAATAGGTTTATCCGTAATAGATCCCTTTTGCTTGAATCTGCAAAGCTGAGCATCTCTTTACGGATTGGAATTAAAATACTATCGGCTTTAATGGCCAAAGAATCCATTCGAATTTGTGTAATGGGCTTATTAAAATTTAATTCCATCGACAATTTTTGATAGAAGCTCTTCCCTGAATTCACCTGAATGGTTAGCTTCTCTGCTTTTCTATCCGATGGAGGAAACTTGGCCCATACTAGAGAATCCTTGCTAAATCCCACAGAATCCTTGAGGGAAATTTTCAACGGAATGCTATCTGAAATGGGGCTTTTTTTGAAAAAACGAAGGCGCTTGTCTCCTTGAACGTAAAATATACGGTCTCCTAGACCTTCGATTTCGACCTGTGTTTGGAGCGGATTCCGGTTGAGCACTACATCAAAATTCTTTCCAAATGAGGCTGTGCGGAGGAATTTGATGGGGTTGAGATCTGCTTTAGATAGGTTGAAAAAGGCAGAATCACTACTGTTAGCATCCAAATTAAGCGTGTCTGGCAAGAAATCATAATCCTCGCTCTTGTACTCTGCTTTTAGGTTTCCGTTGTTGTCTCTCCAGGCATAGGCCCTGTAAGCGCCCGCTTTTAGGTTAGTCAGGTTAAAATTACCCAGGGTATCCACTTGTCCTAGGTAGTAGGGTGGCGCAGTAAATACATCTGTACTATCGTCTAATGGATAAATGCCTACCAATACATTTCTGTAATCTTCGGATTGCTCTGAATAGGGAAATCGAAGCGATCCAGAGAGGTTTAAGCTGTCAATTTGATTCCCTGTTGAAATGACCAATTTTAGTTTTTCTGCCGGATTTCGTTCTGAAATATCCACCACTGATTTTTGAAAGTCAAATACATAGGTGGTACTGTCCTCCAGCTCTTGTTTAAGAAGTACGGTAATTGTGTTTTTGAGTGCGATAAATTCCACCAGATCTTTGTTGATCTTTGGGGTGATTACCACGCCCTTCGCTGGATTTTCTAAGCCTACATATTCATCAAAGGTCAACACAATTCTTTCAGGACTGATTGATGTGCTCTGATCTTTAGGGCTGCTTTCAATTAGTTTTGGGGGATCTTCGTCGCTTGGCCCGCCCATTGGCGAACTTTGCTTGGCACAGGAAAGGAAAACCAGGCAGGTAAAAAAGAGTAGCGCTATGTAAAAGAGGTTTTTCACTTCTTTTTAAAGATAAAGATGTTGCTGGAGTAATTTCCTGGCTTTCCGGCCTTTTGATTGGAGCGATATCCTTGCATGACCGCCTTGAAATAGCGTGAAATGAGACCCGATTTTGGGTTTTTGTATCCCTCAGAAAGCAGGCTTACATAATAGGAATCATAGGCAAGGGGTTCTATCCGTACCAATTCTAGTCCAAATTGTGCTTGGAAGATGGTCATGGACTTTTCAGAGAAGTGGTACAAGTGCCTTGGTACATCGTAGCCAGCCCAATCATTCCCGTAGTGTTTGGCGTCTGCCGATTCAGGATTTGGAACAGCAATTACCAAGTAACCATTTGATTTTAAATGACTTGTGATTTTTTTAACTGTCTTTCTGAGACTGTGAATGTGTTCCAATACATGAAACAGGGTGACCACATCGTAACTTTCAAGTTCAGATACCTCACTTAAATTTTCTAATACCTCAGTAGGCAATTTGCCTAAAGCGTGAATTCGGGCTTTTTCACTCGGCTCAATTCCGCTGACCGTCCAGTGTTGCCTTTTTGCTTCTTGGAGAAACTCTCCGGTGCCACATCCATAATCCAAGAGGGCCCCACTATTACTTAAGCGGTTGATCAATCCAACCTTTCTTCTGATGCTGGACTTTCTAATTTTTTGGTAGAGCCACTGTGTAAAATTCTGAACTTTATCCCCATGTGAGTAGTACTCTTTAAAATCGTAGTAGGGGCCGATCTCTTCCTCCTCGGGACGAGGGTTTGTAAATTGTAGTTCGCAGTCACCACAGCGGCATAGCGTAAATTCCTTTTTACTTACTGCATGATCCTTGACTAGAAGGTGGTTGAGGATATTTCCGCTTTTGCAGAGGGGGCATTTTAGGAGGCGTTCCGACATTATCTTCCTAGGTATACGGTGACGATGGAAAGGTCTGCGGGTGACACTCCGCTTATTCGAGAAGCTTGGCCGAGTGTCTCTGGGCGAATCTTGTGCAACTTCTGTCTACCTTCGTTGGATAGTGCTGTAATAGCGATATAGTCGAAGCTGGTAGGAATTTTGAAGTCTTCCATATTGGCTAGCTTTTCCACCATGAGCTGTTCTTTTTCTAGATAGCTCTCGTATTTGATTTGGATTTCCGCCTGTTCAATCACTTCATTTGGATATTTAGTGAGGTATTCGGCAAGTTCGTCTGAAAGGGTAGCGAGCTCCTTAATGCCCAATTGTGGTCTTTTGAGTAGCTTTTCTGCGCTAATTTTTTCATTGATGGTGGCGGTTTCGAGTCGTTTTAGTCCTCCGTTAATTGTGTCTGGGCTGAATTTTTTCTGCTTCAAATCATTTACCAGTTTTGCGGTTTCGGTCTTTTTGGAGACCATTTTATTGAAGCGATCGGTACTAGCTAAACCAAGTGCATGTCCTATAGCGGTCAGTCTTAAATCTGCATTGTCTTGTCTGAGGGAGAGTCGGAACTCTGCCCTTGAGGTAAACATGCGGTAGGGCTCTTCCGTCCCTTTGGTGATCAAATCATCAATCAATACGCCGATGTAAGCCTCGGATCTTTTTAGAATTAAGGGTTCTTTCTCTTGTACCCGAAGGCTAGCATTTATGCCTGCCATTAAACCCTGGCAAGCAGCTTCTTCGTAACCGGTGGTGCCATTTATTTGTCCAGCAAAATACAAGTTTGGTATTGCTAGAGTTTCAAGGGTCAGACTCAACTGTGTAGGAGGAAAAAAATCGTATTCAATTGCATAACCAGGGCGGAACATTTTAGCCTGTTCGAAGCCGGGTATTTTGCGTAAAGCAGCATATTGTACATCTTCTGGTAGTGAGGTAGAAAAGCCATTTACATAGATCTCTACCGTGTTCCAGCCTTCTGGCTCCACAAATATTTGGTGTCGTTCTCGTTCCGCAAAACGGTTGATTTTATCTTCTATACTTGGGCAATAACGTGGCCCTAAACCCTGAATACGGCCATTGAACATCGGAGAGCGGTCAAATCCAGTTTCTAAAGTTTGATGAACATCTTTATTGGTATAGGTAATCCAGCAGCTCTTTTGGGTTTGCAATGGACTCGTACTATCGAGGTAAGAGAACTTTTCAGGCTTTTCATCACCGAGCTGTTCTTCCATTTTGGAATAGTCCAAACTTCTTCCATCTACACGCGGTGGAGTTCCCGTTTTCATTCTTCCAGCTTCTAGGCCTAAGGATACGAGTTGTTCCGTGATTCCCTTGGCCGCCCCTTCACCAGTTCTCCCTCCTCCAAATTGTTTTTCACCAATATGGATGATTCCGTTCAGGAAGGTTCCATTGGTAAGCACGACCGTTTTCGATTCTATTTCGATTCCTATGCCGGTTTGAACACCGCAAACCACTCCGTTTTTCACCAATAGGCCAGTAATCATCTCTTGCCAGAAATCTACATTCGGCGTGTATTCCAATGCCAATCTCCACTCTTCAGCGAATCGCATGCGGTCGTTTTGGGTTCTTGGAGACCACATTGCCGGTCCTTTGGAACGATTCAACATACGAAATTGAATCATAGACTTATCGGAAATGATGCCCGAAAGACCCCCTAACGCATCAATTTCGCGTATTATCTGTCCTTTTGCTACTCCTCCCATCGCTGGATTACAGGACATTTGTGCAATGGTATTCATGTTCATGGTACACAAGAGTACCGATGAACCCATCTTGGCGGCGGCATGTGCCGCCTCGCAACCCGCGTGTCCCGCGCCTACTACGATGACATCGTATTTTGGAAACATTTATTTTCAGTTATGTTTCACGTGGAACAGTTCTCTTTCAATTTCTAGAGTACTGTGAATGTTTCACGTGGAACAGTCAGTTTAAGCGATACAATTGAATAGCCTCTTCTTCCTTGGTTCGCATCAAAGAAGCCTCTTCTTTGGATTTGTCTTTATAGCCCATGAGGTGCAACATTCCATGAGCGAGGACTCTAGATAGTTCGGATTCCTCATTTTGTGCATGGACCTTAGCATTTTCTCGAACACGGTCAATGCTTATAAAGATATCTCCTTCTAACGCAAATGCCTTTTCCGAGTTGTCAAAGGTGATAATGTCGGTATAGGTATCGTGTTTTAGGTAGTTCATATTCATTTGATACAAGTACTCGTCTGAACAAAACACATAATTCAACTCCTTTACTTGATATCCGGCCGTTGCGGCGAAATTTTTTAACCAGCGTTTGCGCCGAAACTTTTCTAACAATTCAAACGGAACATCTTCTGAAAAAAAATGAATGGCCATGTCTAGTCGAGGTAAAAGGACAGGACTGTTTTCCTCCCCCCTTCTTCAAATTTTACTTCGTCACTTAGGTGGCGCATTAAAAAGATGCCTCTGCCGCCTATTTTCTCTATGTTTTCTGGTTCAGTAGGATCTGGAAGGTTACTAAAATCGAAACCCATTCCCTCGTCTTCTATACTACAGCGCAGTAGCCCTGGCTCCATATATAACTGCAAGTGAACCATTTTATCCGGGTTACTTTGATTCCCATGAACAATCGCGTTACTGATGCACTCCGTCACCGATATCATGATGTTACCGTAGAGATCGTCGTTGATTTCGAACTCTTCTTTGGCATTGTCGATAAAACTCTCAATGACTTGAATGTTGTCAATCAAAGATGGAATAGAAATTTTTATGGATTTCATCTGAATAATACGGCGCTAAGTGTATAGGTTTCTCTTTTTCTTAGTGAAGCTCAAGTACTACAGGACAATGATCTGAATGGATCACATCCGGCAAAATTACGGCACTTTTTAGTTTGTTTTGCAATTCTTTACTAGCCATCTGGTAATCAATTCTCCAACCTAGATTTTTCTCCCGCGAATTTGCCCGATAACTCCACCAGGAATAATGTCCAGCCTCTTTATTGTGTTCTCTAAAGGTGTCGATAAAACCTAATTCTACAAACTTATCCATCCATGCCCGCTCTTCTGGTAAAAACCCAGAGGTGTTTTTGTTGGAAATGGGATTATGAATGTCAATTGCCTTGTGGCAAATGTTGTAATCCCCGCTTAGGATAAGGCCTGAGTTTTCCTCTTTCAGGTCTTGCATGTATCCGTATACATCGTCCAAGAAGGCGTATTTAAAGTCTTGACGCATGTCGCCAGTAGTTCCTGAAGGAAAATAAGCAGAAATAAAGGAAAAACCGTCAAAATCTGCCCGAATTATCCTCCCCTCATCGTCGTATGCGGAGATGCCCATGCCGTAATGCACCGCTTTGGGCGCTATCTTGGTCAAGATGGCTACGCCACTGTATCCTTTTTTTACCGCAGGATACCAGTATACCTGGTAGCCTTGGTCTTGAAAAATGCGAAAATCTACATCGGTCTCAAGAGCTTTAATCTCTTGTAAACCAATCACATCGGGAGATTCTTTGGCTAGCCAGTCCACAAAACCTTTGTTCATCGCGGCTCGAATTCCGTTAACGTTGTAGGATATTAGTTTCATCAAATTTCCAATTGATATTCCTTTTCAAAATACTCTATAACTTGCAACTTTAGTAACTTTTCTTGTTCCAAGATGTCGAAATGTGGCAATTCCTTTGCCAGCTTCCAGTGTGGCCAACCATCCTGATCGACAAAATCTAAGGTATAAAATCCAGCATAACTGAGCACTTTGCAAATCGCTATGTGCATCAGGTCTTGCTTTTGCTCCTTGGTGAATGGACGCGTCCCTTGGCCAAGTTCTTGAAGGCCGATTAGAAATAAGACCCCATTCAAGTCATTCGGCTTTTTACCAATGGTCTCTTGAAGACCATCTAACAGTCGGCCCCAGCGCTTTTCAAGGTCTAAATCCCGTTTAAACATCGGTAACGCCTTGTTTTTCAAGCTCCTCCCAATACTCTACCGCACGACGAAGGTGTGGTACTACGATCGAGCCGCCGATGACCATGGCAATGGAGAAGACTTCAAAGACTTCCTTGCGGCCTACGCCAGCCTCAAAGGACTTGCCCAAATGGTATTTGATGCAGTCGTCACAGCGAAGGACCATGGAGCAGGCTAGGCCAATCATCTCCTTGGTTTTCACATCGATTTCCCCTTCCGCGTAGGTATTGGTGTCCAAATTGAAAAAGCGCTTGATGACTTTGTTGTCTTCTGCCAAGATCCGCTCGTTCATCTTGCTACGGTAATCGTTGAATTCCTCTATTAGATTCATTATCTTAATCTTTTTTTGCGTGCAGAGGGTAAATATACGGCATATCAACCCATTGGAGGCTAACCTGATTTCCCGCGATGCAATTATTTTTTTGGAAAGACTTTATCGATCTTATTTTCCCCCGCAACTGTCCGCTTTGTAAACAGGCACTATTCGATTTTGAGCCCTGTTTGTGTACCATTTGCCAGGGGATGCTCCCTCGAGCCAACTTTCACCTCCGTCCCTATGACAATGAGCTGACATCCAAGCTGCAGGGTCTAATGCCGGTGCACCGAGTGATGGCTTTTTTGCGTTTTACCAAAAAAGGAAAAAGCCAAGCGTTACTCCACTTGCTCAAATACAAAAACAAGCCCGAATTGGGGGAGGAATTGGGGCGACTGTATGGCCTTAGCTTGTTGGAGAAGGGCTATGCAGGCCTCTGGGATGTGCTGGTGGCCGTGCCGCTGCACCCGCTCAAGAAACAGCGTAGAGGCTACAATCAAAGCGAATGCTTCGCTCGTGGCCTTTCCAAAGTTATGGGAATTCCCTACCGAGAGGTATTGGTGCGGAGGAAGTTTACGACTACCCAAACTAACAAATCTCGACTTGAACGACTTGAAAATGTGGATGACGTATTTGCCTTGAATGAAGGCCAGGCCACACAAGGGCTTCGCATCTTGCTGGTAGATGATATACTCACTACTGGAGCAACGCTCTGCGCTTGTGCACAAACCCTTTTGCGAGGCGGTGCAAAACATGTAGATTTGGCTACCATAGCTGCAGGTGGCAAATAAGACCAATTCCCAATGATTCACGACTTAGAAACACTCAAATACCCGATAGGGAAATTTACCGTACCACAAGCTGTGGAAGAGGAAGCGGTCAAGGCTGCGATTGTAAGTATTTCCGCCCTTCCCAAGGCCCTATTTGAAGTGGCCAGCCCACTTACTCCTGCGCAACTGGAGCGCTCTTACCGTCCAGGAGGATGGACCGTCCGGCAATTGCTTCACCATTGTGCGGATAGCCATGGGCAAGCCTTGTTCCGGTTTAAGCATGCGCTTACCGAAGAAAACCCGAGCATCAAAGCCTATGACGAGGGGGCATGGGCACAACTTCCTGACTATCAACTCCCGGCAGCCGATGCGCTCGATACCATTCGGCTTGTTCATGCTAAGTGGGTTCATTTGCTTCACAGCATGAGTCCTGCCGACTTTAGTCGAACCTATTACCACCCAGAAAAGCAACGAACACAGACCCTTGCTGAGGTGACATTCATGTATGCCTGGCATGGAAACCATCACCTGGCCCATATTTCCGGGTTGATTGACCGAAATTTTGATCTTTAACGCTAACCCATGCAGATCTCCCTTGCCAACCAACGCATCCTAGTTACTGGTGCTTCTCGCGGAATCGGTCGTGCCATTGCGCAGCAGTTATCCGCCTCCGGAGCCGAGGTGATTCTGCATTACAACGCCAATAAAGAAGCCGCAAGGGCTGTGCTGGCGGAACTTCCTACCAAAGCCCATCTCGAGCCCTGCAACCTGGCTAATCCCAAGGAGGTAAGTGGCTTTATTCCGCGCTTGGTGGAGAAATATGGCCCGATAAGCGCTTTGGTCAACAATGCGGGCATTTCTCCAGCGGCTCCAGATACCCTTCCCACTGCCGATTGGCTTGAGGTCTGGGAAAAAGTCTTTGCGGTGAACACTACTGCTGTAGGAATTCTCTGCAAAGAATTTGTGGATCATGCACGAATCCAGGGCAATGGCCGTATTGTGATGATTTCCTCTCGTGCTGCCTTTCGGGGCGACACACCCGATTACATGGCCTATGCAGCTTCCAAGGGAGCGCTGGTGAGCTTAATGCGCTCGATAGCAAGGCATTACGGTAAGGAAGGAATCAAAGCATTTCTGATTGCTCCAGGCTTCACGCGCACGGATATGGCCGCGGAGATTTTGGCGCAGTATGGGGAAGATTTTGCCTTGCGCGACATTGCGCTCTCCGAGCTCACCTGCCCTGAGGATTTGGCACCGATGGTCACCTTGCTGTGCTCGGGTCTTGCGGATCATGCCACCGGCACCTCCATTGATATGAATGCAGGTTCGTACGTGCGCTAGGCAAACAATGCCCTAGAACGCGAGTTTTAGTATAAGCCCAGTCTTTATGTCTTCCAAAGCCCCTGTATTTACGCCCGACTTGATCAAGGTCCTGAAGATTTTTCTGGGCTCCGCTTTGGGTTTGGTGCTGCTGCTATCCTTTTTTGATGGCTATCGAGCCAACAATACTGGAAAGGACAGAACCTTTCAGGTAGCAGATGCTGACCGGCTCTTTTTTGTGAATTTGCGCAGCATTCATTACGATCGGGAAGTTCGTCAGGAAGCCGAGATGGAGCTCTTTCGGCATGGGAAAAGGCGAAAATTCGATACGATTCCCTCTTTCTTTCCCGCAATTTTACTCCCTTCCAAAACCAAGGAGGCCTACCTGTTCTTTGAACTAGAAGGAGCGGACTACCCGATTCAGATTCAAGCAATTTTAGGTGATGAAGTCATTCAAATCCCCTTTGATTTGAGCGGAAACACGGCCCACAATTCCTTAGGGGAGCAATTGTGGCCCTTGTTGCAACAAAAGGCCTCCTTCAAATTGCTTGTGGAAGGAAAAGAATATCCGCTTTGGCAGACAGAATCCGATAAAGAAGTTTTAAAAACCGTCTTGACCGACTATTTTCGAATTCTCAATCATCCTCAACACTAGTGGAAAACACCCCCAATACCCCGCTTGATTATTTTGAAAGCCAGATAGGTAAGACCCTGGATCGTACCCCTTCTGCTGCCGGCAACTGGCTAGCAGGAACCCTTTTGGAGGTAGATGTTCATGCAATCAAGGTGGCCTATACGGTCCGTCCTGACCAATGCAATCCTGGCCGAATCTTGCACGGTGGCATCGCTTCGTTGATGCTGGATGATGTAATCGGGATGGGCAATTTTGTGGCCGGATCTGAGTTCCTTATGACCAGCATCAACTTGTCTGTCGATTTTTTATCTGCTGCACAGGTAGGCGAGCGACTGGAAGTAAGCGCAAGGCTGGTTCGTTCCGGTGCCAACCTGAATCACTGGGAAGCCGAAATCCGCAAGGAATCAGGCAAGCTTGTGGCCAAGGCCAGCTCGAATTTGATTAAGACGCATGTGAGGATTGCGGATTTGAAATGAGATACCCGCCGCGGCGGGCAGGCCTACCTACGGCGGGCAGGTCGACCTGCCGTAGGCAGTCGAAATACGGAAATTAAACTAATGTCGAACGTTGAACGCCGATTGAAGAATAATGAAGTAAGAAAAATGGGATTGAACAGCAAGATCGCTTCGGAGCCTCTTGGCGGTTTTGCGACTTGGCGAGCCTATTATTTTTCTTCTCGCAAAGGCGCAGAGACGCAAAGAAATCGTGGTCCGCTCTTACCTCAAGTAGGGACCTTAATTATCGCCTCGAAAGAACTAAAAACTACATAAGGATAATCTGATGCCCACGAGTCAAGTTTAAAACTAGCTTTCAGATCGCTTCACCTTTTACTATGTGCCTTCTATGTGGTTATTTTTAACCCGCTTGGTTTTTATTTAAAAAATTAGATCTTAGTTCTATGAATAAATTGAGCATCTTCTGTTTACTTCTATTGCCGTTTGTCTTTGCCTGCAGCCCTGAGAAAAAAGAGTTTGGAACGGATATTTCGACTGAGTCGAGTCAGATCACGAAAGGCAAGCAACTTTTTGAGCAGCACTGTTCCTCTTGTCATCGCTTTGATCAGGATGCCATCGGACCAAACCTCAGTGGGCTTACTCGACAGGTGGAATCGAGTTGGATCCGTGCCTTTATCCAAAA
>CAMDEU010000011.1 GCA_945897085.1 Spirosoma fluviale
CTGCTGCGCAAAAGCTGACCCAGAACCCAAAGCGAGTAAAAAAATAATGCTGACGAAATAAAAAAACGTACGCATCAGTTCGATTGAGGATAGGTCACTAGGAATTGCAAATAGGCCTCAGGAGCTTTATTGAATTGCAAACCTTTACCCTTTAGTTCTTTTTTTAGCTCTTTGACATTCAGCTGTAAGGCAGAAATGGCTTGTGATGATTTTTTTATAGGAAAAAAGGCTCCATCCTTCCAAAGGAAATAGTCCTTTTTTTCCACATACTCAGAACTGTAACGTGATATATCACGTAAAGCCCTCGTCATTTTGTAGCGTTTAGCCAAGGCAATCGCTTTTCCTTGACCCAGTATCTGGTAAATCCCATTTCCATGGTGAAGAAACGATTCATTCCCTGGAAAAAACCGAAAAAGCTTCCCATCACTCCACTCAAATCCATCAATTTTCTCAGGTTTAATCAATATTTTTTGATTGAAAATTGGATGAAAAGTAACCAGCTGGTCTCTAAAAATATCGTAGATTAATGGGACCTGAGGATAAGTGATTCCATTAATGCGTAAGGTTCCTGCTTCAAATTGCCGAGTAATGAAATAGGGGTCTCCCTTTATGCGTAAGGATGGAGCCGCATACTGTCCCCCAGTGATCAATTCTTGAAAATAAGGAATCTCTTCTTGGTAGGAAGATAGGAATGGCAAATCCCGCCCTGCCACTTGAGAAACTGCCTCTTGGTTAAAAAGTACCAAAGCATAGGCCACTAGAATTAGTATATTACGCATGGTCAAAATTAGGATTGAAAATTAGTATAAATTTTATTTATTCACAACATGTTTAATAGGCACCCTGCCCATTAAAACGGAAAAAATCCAATGACAAGCAGAAGAACCCTCCTCAAAACTTTAGCACTTACTCCATTGGTAGGGGCATTTGCTTCTTCTACCGAAGCCAAAACCAATAAAGTGCCCGCTAGCGAATTTGTCTTTTCGCTAAATACAAGCACCATCCGGGGTCAAAAATTATCCCTTCCTCAGATGATCGAGCTGGCTGCTCGGGCAGGATACCAGGGACTGGAGCCCTGGATGATGGAAATTGAAGGGTATTTACAGTCTGGAAAAAGCATTGCTTCCTTGAAAAAATTGGCAAGTGATGCAGGAATTACCCTTGTAGATTGTATTGGCTTTCCCACCTGGATGGCCCAAGATGAAGAAAAAAGCAAGGCCGGATTTATACAGATGGAAAAAGAAATGGGCCTACTTGCCGAGCTGGGATGTACTCGAGTGGCTGCTCCAGCTATAGGAGCAGATGCTCCGCTAGACTTGCTACGAGCAGGTGAACGGTACAAGCAACTATTGGAGCTTGGACGAAAAACAGGTGTCATGCCCCAACTGGAATTCTGGGGAGCCTATCCTGCCTTTTTTCACCTCAGCCAGGCTTTAGCCGTAGCCGCAGCTGCTGATGATCCCGATGCCAAAATTCTAGCTGATGTCTACCACCTATTTCGAGGTGGGTCGGGATTTGAAGGATTGAAATTGGTCGATGGGAATGCCATCTCTATTTTTCACCTCAACGACTTTTCGGGAACTATTCCGAGAACAGCTCAACAAGATAAGGATCGGGTATTTCCTGGGGATGGCGCCGCGCCATTACAGGAGCTTGCCACTACCTTGCGCGCCAAAGGAGGTCAAATCATTCTTTCCCTGGAACTATTCAACCAAGAATATTACGCCATGGATGCAGGTTTTGTAGCCAAAACAGGCTTGGAAAAAATGAAGCAGTTTTTTTAGAATTAGCTGGGGTTAAACTCCTAGAACTCCGCAACGGGTGGGCCATCAAAATCTTCATCAAGGCTGATTTGGCTTGTATTAGAGTACAAATCCAACCCGTATCAGATAGGGCTCACTGTAGTAGGCCTGTCGATTGGAATGACGGAGGTTGTACAAAAAAGTAAAATTGGCTCCCCCACGAGCCCCAAACGGAGTAAAGTAGCCCGCTCCGATAAAAAACGCCTCTGTCCAGGTACGCTGAAACTTATCCTGCGCATAGTTGTAGGCATTCCAATTGATCGATTCCAATTCGGAGTAGGCAAAAATATTTGGAAGTAAGTTGTAGCGCGCAAAGGCTCTCCCTCCAAAAGAGGAGCCAGCGGCCCCTTGAAAGCGGTTGTCTTCGTAATATTGATAGGTGGCACCTAGTCCTGTAGAAAGTTTAGGACTCAGCATCACCCCTGCTAATGGAGAAAGATCAATTAAAGTAACCGTTCCTAGTTGAAGTCCGAGGCTTCCTCCGAAGTAGCTCCTGTCCTTGAATGAAAATTTGGCCTCAGGATCAATCTCCCGTTGTGCATAGGACGGTAGTTGAAATCCAAAAAATACAGTAAAAAAAAAGACTAAAAATTTATTTTTCGACCACCACATACAGATCTTCTGTTGGCTTTTTCATAAGGTATTTCTCTCGGGCAAATTTTTCCAACAATTCTGGGTTGCTAAATAGGGCCGTACGTTCTTGCTGGATTTGGACTTTTTTCTGTTTGTAGTATTCTTTTTGATCCTCCAAGTCCCAAAGCTGTTTGGTGAGTCTCCACTGCGAAGGAAGACTATTCGAATCAATAAAGATCATCCAAAGTAAAAAAGACAAGGTCGCCAACACGTAAAAGTTACTGCTGTATTTGAGGACTTTTTTCATATTGCTGAGTTCGAATACCTAATGTACAAAAATCATGCAAAAAAAAGACAGTCCCGGAAATCCGGGACTGTCGATTTAAATTAGAATAGGAAAATTATTTCAACCTCCCTTTAAAAACTGCTGAATCTCCCAGTTGCTCTTCGATACGAAGAAGCTGGTTGTATTTGGCCATGCGGTCCGAACGAGAAGCGGAACCAGTTTTGATTTGTCCGCAATTGACTGCTACGGCAAGGTCAGCAATGGTTGAATCTTCAGTTTCTCCTGAACGGTGAGACATCACGGCTGTAAATCCAGCCTTGTGTGCCATGCTAATTGCATTTAAAGTTTCAGTAAGCGTGCCAATCTGATTTACTTTAACCAAAATTGAGTTGGCGGATTTTTCTTCAATTCCTCGCTTGAGAAAGTTCACATTGGTGACAAACAAGTCATCCCCTACCAACTGGATTTTTGAACCAATTTTAGCTGTAAGCATTGCCCAACCTGTCCAATCTTCTTCTGCGCAACCATCTTCGATGGAGTCGATCGGGTATTTTTCTGTTAGCTCTGCTAGGTAAGCCACCTGCTCTTCTCTTGAGCGGATTTTCCCGTTAGGGCCTTCGAATTTCGAGTAGTCGTACTTCCCATCTTTGTAGAATTCTGAGGAAGCGCAATCCAAGGCAATAGTCACATCGTCTCCTGGGCGGTAGCCAGCCTTGCTGATCGCATCAAGGATACAAGCAAGCGCTTCTTCAGTGCCTCCAGAGAAATTCGGTGCAAATCCACCTTCATCTCCTACTGCAGTACTCAAATGCTTGTCATGAAGGATTTTTTTCAAGTTGTGGAAGATCTCAGCACCCCAACGGATCGCCTCAGAGAAGCTTGTAGCTCCAATTGGGCGCACCATAAATTCCTGGAAGGCAATGGGAGCATCCGAGTGAGAGCCTCCATTGATAATGTTAAGCATAGGGACAGGAAGGGTATTTGCATTTACTCCTCCGATATAGCGATAAAGTGGCTGTCCAGATTCCATGGCTGCAGCTTTGGCTACAGCGAGTGAAACGCCCAAGATAGCATTGGCTCCCAATTTGCTTTTGTTGGATGTACCGTCCAAATCAATCATGATCTGATCGATGATATTTTGCTCAAAGATATCCATGCCTACCAGCTCTGGCGCAATGACATCATTCACATTGGAAACAGCCTTCAAAACACCCTTTCCAAGGTATTTACTTTTATCTCCATCGCGGAGTTCTACTGCTTCATTTATTCCAGTGGAGGCACCGCTAGGTACCGCAGCTCTTCCAAAAGCCCCATTTTCAGTCACTACATCTACCTCTACGGTTGGATTTCCTCGTGAATCAAGGATTTGTCTTGCATGAATGGATTGAATCAACGTCATCGTGTTTATAGGTTTGTTAGAATTAGTTTTTATTAATCAAAGTTATAAAGTCATCAAAAAGGTATCGGGAATCATGTGGTCCTGGCGAGGATTCCGGGTGAAATTGCACCGAAAAAGCAGGCCTATTTTTCAACTTGATGCCAGCAACTGTATTGTCATTCAAGTGAACATGCGTGATTTCCACTTCTGCATTGCGCTCCGCTTCTTCGCGTACCACATTAAATCCATGGTTTTGGGAAGTGATTTCACTTTTCCCAGTTGTTAGGTTTTTAATGGGATGGTTGAGTCCTCGATGACCATGGTGCATCTTATAGGTAGATACTCCAACTGCTGCTGCTAGGAGCTGGTGTCCCAAACAGATTCCAAAGACAGGTTTGCCAGTTGCCAGAACTTCCTTCACGGTATCCACGGCATAGTCCATGACGGCGGGGTCACCTGGTCCATTGGATAGAAAATAGCCTTGAGGACTCCATGCTTCCATTTCTGCTAGGGTAGTCTTGGCAGGATAAACTTTGCAATACACCCCACGCGACGCCAGATTTCTCAAAATATTTGTCTTAATTCCAAAATCAAGGCAGGCTACTTTAATTGCTGCTGCTGGATCTCCAAAAAAGAAGGGAGTTTGTGTACATACTTTGGAGGATAATTCCAGCCCGTTCATGTCCGGCACTTGCGCAAGCTTTCGCTTTAAACCGTCCAGATCTCCTTCATACTCCGAGCTGATAATGGCATTCATCGCTCCTGCATCTCGCAGATGACGTACCAGCTTACGGGTATCAATATCGGCAATGCCTGTAATTCCTGCTGCAACTAAATAGTCTTGGAGGGATCCAGATGCATCCAAGCGGGAAAAAACTTCAGAGAAACTATTCACTACAATCCCAGCTACACAAGGTGCTGCGGACTCCACTTCTTCGGGGTGAACGCCATAGTTACCAATATGTGAGGTGGTGGTAATTACGATTTGGCCAGTGTAAGAAGGGTCGGTATAAATCTCCTGATAACCGGTCATTCCTGTGTTAAAGCAGATTTCACCGCCATTTGTACCGGGAGCGCCGATGAGTGTCCCAGAGAAGACAGTTCCATCTGCAAGAAGAAGGGTGGCTTTTTGTGTATTCATTTGCTTGAAAGTTGCCCAAAGTTAATAAAACTTGGGGAGGGTGAGATGGGGCAAGGGAATAAAAAAAAGGATTGAACGACGTCCAATCCTTTTAAATGTGAAATTACTTTCAATTTATTTTTCTTCGCTTTCTTCGGAAGCCTCAGGAGCTGAAGTATCTTCATCTGCAGATTCTGCAATAGGAGCTTCAGTTTCTACAACTGCTTCAACTATAGGAGCTTCTTCAACTACTTCAATTACAAGAGTTTCTTCAACTGCTTCAACTACAGGAGCTTCTTCTACCGCCTCAACGACAGGGGTTACATCCTTTTCTACTACAGGTGCAGTTACTGCCACAGGAGCTGCAGTTACCTCACCAGCAGGTCTTCTAGATCTTCTTGTGGTCTTCTTTGCTGGAGCAGCATCCTTCAACATCAACTCGTTGAAATCAACTAGTTCGATGATGCACATTTCGGCATTATCACCCAAACGGAACCCGGTTTTGATAATTCGGGTATATCCTCCTGGACGAGTACCTACTTTCTCGATTACCTCACCAAAAAGGGATTTGATCGCCTCTTTGCTTTTTAGGTAGGAGAAAGCAATTCTTCTGCTGTGTGTAGAATCTTCTTTAGCTCTGGTTACCAGAGGCTCAACAAACTTCTTTAATTCTTTCGCTTTGGCAAGCGTAGTAGATATACGCTTGTGAAGAAGTAGGGAAGCTCCCATATTGGAAAGCATCGCCTTTCTGTGGGAAGCAGTCCTACCAAGGTGGTTAAATTTCTTACCGTGTCTCATCGTTAATTATTCTTCATCAAGTTTGTACTTAGAAATGTCCATCCCGAAGATCAGACCTTTCTCTTGGATCAATTGCTCTAGTTCGGCCAAAGATTTTTTACCGAAGTTTCTGAATTTCATCATATCTGAAATTTCAAGTCGCGCAAGATCTCCGAGAGTTCTCACATCAGCAGCTTTCAAGCAATTAAAGGCACGAACAGAAAGGTCGAGATCCCCTAAAGAGGTTTTGAGAAGCTTACGCATGTGAAGGAATTCCTCATCGATAGGCTCTGGCTCGGCGATTCCTGTGGAATCAAGAACCATGGTTTGATCAGAGAAGAGCATAAAGTGTTGGATAAGAATCTTTGCAGATTCCTGAAGCGCTTTCTCTGGGTGAATTGATCCATCCGTGTGCACTTCAAGGATCAATTTTTCAAAGTCTGTCTTCTGCTCCACTCGGGTATTTTCAACGCTATACTTTACATTTTTAATTGGTGTAAAGATGGCATCAATGGCGATTTGTCCAAAGACCTGATCTTTAGGCTTGGATTCATCAGCAGGTAAATATCCTCTTCCTTTTTCGATGGTGATTTCAATCTCGAAATTTTTGGCTTGGTCGATATGACAAATAACCAATTCAGGATTCAGCACTTCAAAGGAAGAAGTGAACTTAGCTATATCCCCTGCTGTGAAAACAGACTGATTTTTTATTTCAACAGAAATTTTTCCGTCAAATGCATCGTGCAATTTCTTTAAGCGAACCTGCTTTAAATTCAAAATGATATCTGTCACATCTTCTACTACACCTTCTACGGTAGAGAATTCATGAACCACTCCTGGAAGCTTGATGGAAGTGATGGCGTATCCCTCCAAAGAAGAAAGTAAAATTCTTCTTAGGGCGTTACCTATCGTAACTCCATAGCCTTTTTCAAGCGGTTTGAATGTGAATAAGCCATGAAAATCATCGGCTTTTTCCATTACCACTTTTTCGGGCATTTGAAATGCTAGTATGGACATATATTACTTTCTGTTTTAGCTGAAAATAGTGAAATATTACTTAGAGTAAAGTTCGACGATGAGCTGGACTTTGATATTCTCAGGAATATCATCTCTACCAGGAACAGTCACGAACTTACCTGACATAGAGGCATTGTCCCATTCTAACCAGGAGTACCTAGATGTTGCTCTACCTGCCAAACTGTTGGTAATCGCTTCAAGAGACTTAGAACGCTCTCTTACGGAAACCACATCACCTGGCTTAAGTGTATAAGAAGGAATGTTTACCAATTCACCGTTGACCAAGATGTGCTTGTGTGACACGAGCTGTCTTGCTCCACGACGGGTTGGAGAAATTCCCAAACGGTATACGGTGTTATCCAAACGAGCTTCTAGAAGCTGAAGGAGGTTTTCACCAGTAATACCTGATTTTCTAGAAGCTATGTCAAACATCTTAGCGAACTGTCTTTCCAACACTCCGTAGATGTATTTTGCTTTTTGCTTCTCTGATAGCTGAACAGCATATTCTGACTGCTTCTTTCTTCTACCACGACCATGCATACCTGGAGGGTAGTTTTTCTTTTGAAGTGCCTTGCTATGCCCTTCGATCGCTTCTCCAAATCTTCTGGAGATTTTTGCTTTAGGACCTGTATATCTTGCCATGCTATTGCTTTTTTAAAGTTAAACTCTTCTACGCTTAGGTGGACGACAACCGTTGTGAGGCATAGGAGTTACGTCGATGATCGTCGTAACATCTAGACCTATATTCTGCAAGGTTCTGATCGCTGATTCACGACCTGCGCCTGGACCTTTTACGAACACTTCGATTTTTCTCAAACCGAGTTCGTATGCTACTTGACCACAATTCTGAGCAGCCATCTGTGCAGCATAAGGAGTATTCTTCTTTGATCCTCTGAAACCCATTTTACCGGCCGAAGCCCATGAGATCACTTGACCTGAGATATTGGTGATAGAGATGATGATATTGTTGAAGGACGCCTTAATGTGCGCTTGCCCTACAGCTTCTACCTTAACTACTCTTTTCTTACCCTTTGCTTTATCGTTTCTTTTCTGAGCCATAATCTAAATCAGATTTTATTTAGTTGCCTTCTTTTTGTTAGCAACAGTTTTACGCTTTCCTTTTCTGGTTCGGGCATTGTTTTTAGTGCCCTGTCCACGAACTGGAAGCCCTTTTCTGTGTCTCAAACCTCTATAACATCCGATATCCATCAGACGCTTGATGTTCAATTGAACCTCCGATTTCAACGCACCTTCAGTTCTGAATTCTTCAGCAATGATGGTACGGATAGCGGTGGATTCCTCGTCGTTCCACTCTCCGGCTTTTTTATCTAAAGAGATACCTGCCTTGCTTAGGATAGCTTTGGCTGAACTTCTTCCTATTCCGAAGATGTAAGTAAGTCCAATTTCGCCGCGCTTATTGTCTGGTATGTCTACACCTGCAATTCTAGCCATGATTAACCTTGTCTTTGTTTATACTTAGGATTTTTCTTGTTGATGACATAAAGTTTTCCTTTTCTTCTGACCAACTTACAGTCAACACTTCTTTTTTTAATAGATGTCTTTACTTTCATATGCTTGTTGTTTTAATTTCCGGCAATAGGAAATCTCGCTGCTAAAGAATTAATTCCCGGAGGTAAAGTCTTCTTGCTCGATTTCATGTCAGTCTATTTATATCGATACACTATTCTGCCTTTGGATAAATCATAGGGAGATAACTCTAACTTAACCTTATCTCCAGGAAGAATTTTGATGTAATTCATCCTCATCTTTCCGGAAATATGAGCAATTAACTGATGTCCATTTTCAAGTTCTACTTTGAACATCGCGTTAGACAAAGCCTCCACAATGGTGCCGTCCTGCTCGATTGATGTTTGTTTGGCCATATTAGAATTTAAAGTTCTCTTCTATGTACTTATGCGTAGTTAACACTTCTGTTCTATCTTCAAATATCGCAACCGTATGCTCATAATGTGCGGATGGCTTCCGGTCTGCAGTTCGGATCGTCCAACCATCTTTCTCCTGGACAATATTTCGTGTACCAAGATTAATCATGGGCTCAATTGCAATCACCATTCCTTGTTTCAACAAGGGGCCACTGCCTTTCTTGCCATAATTAGGAACCTCAGGAGCTTCATGTAGCTTCCGGCCCAACCCATGTCCGACTAACTCTCGAACGACGGTATAGCCTTTGGCTTCCACAAACTTTTGGATCGCATGGCCTATATCGCCTACACGGTTTCCAAAAACAGCCTGCTCAATTCCCAAATAGAGCGAATCTTTGGTGGCGCTAAGTAATGCTAAGACAGAAGGGGGTACTTCACCTATGGGGTATGTATAAGCGGAATCGCTATGAAAACCTTGGTGAAAGACTCCACAATCTACTGAGATTATATCGCCATCTTTCAATTCATACTCGCTGGGAAAACCGTGAACAACTACTTCGTTAACGGATATACACAACGAGCTGGGAAACCCGTTGTAGCCCTTAAAAGAAGGTACTGCTCCGTGATCCCGAATAAACTCTTCAGCAACTTTGTCTAAGAAAGAAGTCTTTACTCCTTTCTTGACATGCTTGGCGATTTCTCCGTGAGCTCTTCCAAGTATGTCGGCACTCTTTTTAATTTTATCAACTTCTTCCGAAGTCTTGTAATGAATCATTAGGAAGCAGCCTGATAATCCGAGGAATTGCCTTTGACATTTCCACTCTTCATCATTCCTTCGTAATGTCTCATCAATAAATAACTTTCAATCTGACGAAGCGTATCCATAATTACACCCACCATAATCAACAGAGAGGTTCCTCCAAAGAACTGAGCGAACTCACCACCTACTCCAGCAACAATTGCTAAGGCAGGAAGGATTGCAACAGATGCTAAAAGAATTGAACCTGGTAAGGTAATTTTGGAAATGATTCCGTCAATAAATTCACCTGTTGGCGCACCTGGCTTTATGCCTGGTACAAAACCCCCATTACGCTTCATGTCCTCTGCAATCTGCTCTGGGTTTACAGTAATCGCAGTGTAGAAGAAGGTGAAAACGATGATCAAGGTCGCAAACAACAAGTTGTATTGCCATGAAGTGAAGTCTGAGAACGTAGTACCAATGTAGTTGGCAATGTCATTCTCTCCAGCCCAAATCTGAGCAATCAAGGCAGGCACAAACATCAAAGATTGAGCAAAGATGATCGGCATGACCCCTGAAGCATTTACTTTGATTGGAATGTACTGACGCTGTCCTCCATACACCTTACCCCCTACTACTTGCTTCGCATATTGTACTGGGATTCGGCGAGTGGCCTCAGTCAAGGCGATAACACCCGCCACCACGAAGAATAATACAAGGGCTTCAATGATCAAGAGTAGCATTCCAGAGGACCCTTTCTCCAGTCCTTCGGCGATTAACGCTCCTGGGAATCGAGAGATAATCCCGATCATGATCAACATGGAAATCCCGTTACCAATTCCTTTTTCAGTTATTTTCTCTCCTAGCCACATGCAGAACATCGTACCTGCAGAAAGCAATATTAGAGAACTGAAAATAAAGAGCGAAGTATCGATCATTACGGCTCCAGTAGGAAGGATAGTCGCTGTGATGTATCCTATACCTTGAGCGACCGTAATAACAATGGTAAGTACTCGGGTGATTTGACTGATTCGCTTTCTCCCGGACTCACCGTCCTTCTGCATCTTCTGAAAATAAGGAACCCCGACAGTAAGCAACTGCAACACGATGGAAGCAGAAATATAGGGCATGATCCCCAAACCGAAGATGGACGCATTGCTAAATGCGCCACCTAGAAAAGTATCAATTAATCCGAAAATCCCTTCAGGTGCCGATCCAAGTTTGGACGCGTCAACTCCAGGAAGAACGATAAACGATCCTAATCTAAAGATGATGAGAAAACCAATCGTATTCACGATTCGTACTCTCAAATCTTCGATTGAGAAAATATTCCTTACTGTCGAAATAAACTTTTTCATCTAATTAAAGCTTGGTTACTGTACCTCCCAATGCTTCTACTGCAGCTACAGCTGTAGCAGAAAACTGGTGAGCGCTAACATCTAATTTGGACGTCAATTGACCGCCGCCGAGAACCTTAATTTTGTCATTCTTAGAAGCCAACCCGTGTGACACGAGGGTTTCGAGCGTAACAGAAGTAAGTTTAAACTGCTCAGCAAGGGCTTGTAAGGTATCCAAATTCACTGGCTTGAATTCAATCTTGTTCAAAGATTTGAAGCCAAACTTAGGTACACGTCTTTGAAGAGGCATTTGACCACCTTCAAAACCTAGCTTTCTCTTGTAACCAGATCTAGACTTGGCTCCTTTATGGCCTCTTGTAGAAGTTCCACCTCTACCAGAACCAGTACCACGACCAATTCGCTTGCGGTTTTTAGTTGAACCTTCTGACGGAGTTAATGTATTCAGTTTCATAGCGCTTCCTCCACTTTTACAAGGTGACTCACTTTATTTACCATTCCAGCAATCTGAGGAGTATTTTCAACAACTTTTGATTTGCTGATACGTCCTAATCCAAGGGCAACGATTGTTGCTTTTTGATCCTTGGGTCTATCGATCGTACTTTTTATCTGTGTGATTTTGATCTTCGCCATGATGCTTATCCGTTAAAGACTTTAGCCATTTTAACTCCTCTTTGCTGAGATACTGCGATGGCATCACGAAGCTGCACTAAGGCATCAATGGTCGCTTTCACCACGTTGTGCGGGTTAGACGAACCTTTGGACTTTGCCAAAACATCCGTAATCCCAGCTGATTCCAACACAGCACGCATCGCACCACCGGCAATTACACCTGTACCCGCCGCAGCTGGTTTGATGAGGACAAAACCACCACCAAATTTACCTAGTTGCTCGTGAGGGATAGTTCCTTTCAATACAGGCACTTTTACCAAATTCTTTTTTGCATCTTCTATGCCTTTGGTGATAGCGTCAGTTACCTCGTTGGCTTTGCCCAATCCGTAACCTACTACTCCTTGGCCGTCACCAACCACAACGATTGCAGAGAAGGAAAATCTTCTACCACCTTTCACCACTTTGGCTACACGGTTGATAGCAACAACTTTCTCTTTTAATTCTGTATCTGTCGCCCTAATGGGTTTTCTTTTTATCTGAGACATATGGATTAGAATTTAAGCCCTCCTTCTCTGGCACCGTCGGCCAAAGCCTTCACGTTACCATGATACAAATAGCCATTACGATCAAATACTACTGAGGACACGCCATTTGCAACTGCTCTTTCAGCAAGCTTTTTGCCTACCTCTTTGGATACAGCTACATTGGTATTTGCCTTAGCGCCAAGCTCTTTAGAAGAGGCTTGTGCCAAAGTCTGACCCTTGAGGTCATCCACCAACTGGGCATAAATGCCTGTATTACTTTTGAAAACTGACAGACGTGGTCTGGAATCAGTACCGGAGATTTTTCTGCGGATACCTCTTTTGATTCTAAGTCTTCTGGAACTCTTATTAAATGCCATAACTTATTATTTTTTACCAGCAGTTTTACCAGCCTTACGTCTAACAATTTCACCAACAAAGCGTACCCCTTTTCCTTTGTAAGGTTCGATCTTACGTAGGGAACGAATTTTTGCAGCTACTTGACCGATCAACTCCTTATCAATTCCTTGAAGTGTAATCACCGGGTTTTTACCTTTTGCAGTTTCCGTAGCCAAAGAGATTTCTTTGGGAAGCGCCATGAAAATACTGTGTGAGTAGCCTAAGCTAAGCTCAAGTATTTGCCCTTGGTTGGAGGCTTTGAAACCTACACCGACCAATTCCAACTCCTTCTTATATCCTTCAGAAACACCAATCACCATATTGTTGATCAGTGATCTGTATAGACCATGAAAAGACTTGTGTCTTTTGGATTCGGTAGGTCTTACAAGAATAATTTCTTGTCCCTCTACGCTCACCTGAATATCGGGATTCACATCCTGAGTCAGGGTACCCTTTGGACCTTTGACAGTGACAGTTCCATGAGCTGACACGTCTACAGTAACACTGCCGGGTATATTTATTGGTTTTTTACCTATTCTAGACATAATCGTAAATTAGTAAACGTAACAAAGTACTTCGCCTCCAATACCTTCGGTCCGGGCCTCTTTGTCTGTCATCACTCCCTTGGAGGTAGATACAATAGCAATACCTAGGCCATTGATCACTCTCGGTAGCTCGTCATGCTTGACATATTTTCTTAAACCTGGCTTACTTACACGCTCAAGACTCACAATTGCATTCAGCTTGGTGGTAGGATTAAACTTCAATGCAATTTTAATGGTGCCTTGAGGTCCGTTTTCTTCAAACTTATAGTTTTGAATATATCCTTTGTCATGCAATACTTTAGTGATCTCCTTCTTGATGTTAGAAGCAGGTATCTCAACAATACGATGAGAAGCCTTGATGGCATTTCTCAATCGGGTTAGATAATCAGCTATTGGATCGGTCATATTTTCTATGGTCTAGCACCCCTGATTTGGGGGTGCAAAGTTACGAATTGATTTTTAGAATAAAAATTACTGTCGTCATTTTACCAGCTAGACTTAGTAAGGCCAGGGATTTTACCTGCAGAAGCCATTTCTCTGAAAGTAACCCTGTTGACACCAAACTTTCTCATGTATCCTTTCGGACGACCAGTAAGTTTACATCTGTTGTGAAGTCTTACTGGAGAAGCGTTCTTTGGTAGCTTATCAAGTGCAGCGTAATCGCCTGCAGCTTTAAGCGCAGCTCTCTTCGTGGCATACTTGGCTACCAGGTGTTCTCTTTTTCGCTCGCGAGCTTTGATGGACTCTTTTGCCATGATTATTCTGGATTATTTTTGTTAACGAAAGGCATACCCAAAGCTTTTAATAAAGCTAAAGCTTCTTCATCTGTAGCCGCACTGGTTACGAAAGTGATATCCATCCCGGTAATCTTAGTTACCTTTTCGATAGAAATCTCAGGAAAAATGATCTGCTCAGTAACACCTAGTGTGTAGTTGCCACGACCATCAAACCCTTTGTCAGAGATTCCTTTGAAATCACGTACTCGAGGCAAGGCCACAGTAGTCAATCGATCCAGAAACTCATACATTTTTTCACCTCTCAAAGTCACCTTTGCTCCGATAGGCATATCTTCTCTCAACTTAAAGTTGGAGACCGCTATTTTAGACTTGGTAGCTACAGCACGCTGACCAGTGATCAAGGAAAGTTCTTCAACTCCTTGATCTACCAATTTCTTGTCTGCTACTGCTGCACCGATACCTTTATTGAGGACAATCTTGGTTAGCTTAGGCACTTGCATCACGGAAGAATATTGAAACTTCTCCTTCAATGCAGGTACGATATCCTTAACATAAAGATCTTTTTTTCTTGGATTAGCCATTGATCACCTCCCCAGTTTTCTTAGAATAACGAACTAATTTACCATCCGCACCAGTCTTACGACCTGTACGAGTTGCTTCACCTGTTTTAGGATCGACAAGCATCAGGTTGCTGATGTGAAGCGCTGCTTCTTTCTTCTCGATACCACCCTGCGGCTTAGCTGCAGTAGGCTTTACGTGCTTGGTAATCATGTTGATTCCTTCCACGATAGCTCTTCTTTTCGCTGTATCAATGGATTGAACCTTAGCGGTTTTTCCCTTGTCATCTCCAGAGATTACCTTTACGGTATCTCCAGTTTTGATGTGCAGCTTGGTCTGCTTATTGAATTTTCTTTCCATGATTAAAGTACTTCAGGGGCCAGGGAAATGATTTTCATGAACTGCTTTTCTCTGAGTTCTCTTGCTACAGGGCCGAAAATACGGGTACCTCTAGGCTCGTCGTTGTTATTCAATAACACGGCAGCATTGTCTTCAAATCGAATATACGAACCGTCCTTACGACGAATTTCTTTTTTCGTTCTTACGATAACCGCTTTTGAAACGGTACCTTTTTTCATACTGCTGGAAGATAGGGCTGACTTTACAGTCACGACTACTTTATCACCGATAGAAGCATAACGCTTCTTAGTTCCTCCCAGCACACGGATCACCAATACCTCTTTGGCACCTGAATTATCCGCAACGCCTAATCTGGATTCTTGTTGTATCATGATTACTTAGCCTTTTCTATTATTTCAACTAATCTCCAACGCTTATTTTTGCTCAGCGGACGTGTTTCACTGATTTTAACCACATCACCTGGGTTGCATTCATTTTTCTCGTCATGAACCATGAATTTGGTAGTCTTTGCAACAAACTTGCCGTAGATCGCATGCTTTACACGTCTTTCTACAGCCACAGTAATGGACTTGTCCATCTTGTTGCTTAGTACTTTACCAACTCTCTCTTTGCGAAGATTTCTCTCGATCGTAGCCATTTTCTTTTCTGTTAGCTAGTTATTTAGAGACCAATGATGTTTTCAATCTTGCGATGAAACGCTTGGACTCTCTGATTCTATTAGGATTCTCTATAGGAGATATCGAATGAGCAAACTTCAATTTGCCCAGATTCTCCTGCTCGGCGACAATTCGCTCGGCGATCTCACTTGCTGAAAGTGATCTGATTTCAGTGTTTTTCATAATTCCTGATTATTCAGCGTAGTCTCTTCTTACAACAAATCTTGTACTTACAGGCAGCTTCTGCTGTGCAAGTCTTAGTGCCTCTTGAGCAGTCTCCAGGCTCACGCCTGTAGCTTCGAAAAGGATCGTACCTGGCTTAATAACGGCAACCCAATATTCTGGAGCTCCTTTACCTTTACCCATACGAACCTCTGCGGGCTTTTTAGTGATCGGCTTGTCAGGGAAAATCCTGATCCAAACCTGACCTTCTCTCTTCATAGCTCTTGTCATGGCAATACGTGCTGCCTCGATCTGGCGAGAAGTAATCCATCCTGGCTCAAGGGATTTAATGCCAAAGTTGCCAAAAGAAAGCTCGTGCCCTCTTTGCGCAATGCCTTTGACACGGCCCTTGTGCATTTTCCTATATTTAGTTCTTTTCGGCTGTAACATGATTTCTCACTTGGAAAGGGAAAATTAGTTAGTTCTTTTTCTGCGTTTTGGACCGTCGTTATCACGTCCCTTTGGTGCTGGGCCACGCTGACCTTTCGGCTCGTTGGCTGCTCCTTGGTTTGGTGAAAGATCTCTCTTTCCGTACACCTCACCTTTGAAGATCCACACCTTAATGCCAATGATTCCGTACACAGTAAGTGCTTCAGAAAGCGCATAGTCGATGTCTGCTCTCAACGTGTGAAGAGGAATTCTTCCCTCTTTGTACATTTCAGAACGTGCCATTTCGGCTCCGCCCAATCGGCCAGAAAGCTTAACTTTAATTCCTTCAGCGCCCACTCTCATGGTGGCTGCTATCGCCTGCTTCATTGCACGGCGGAAAGATATTCTAGCTTGAAGTTGCTGTGCGATAGACTCACCAACCAATTTAGCATCCATTTCGGGACGCTTGATTTCAAAGATATTAATCTGAATATCCTTGTTGGTGATCTTCTTTAGTTCCTCCTTAAGCTTATCTACTTCGGCACCACCCTTACCAATGACAACACCTGGTCTAGCAGTATGGATAGTCAAGGTGATTCTCTTAAGCGTACGCTCAATGATCACTTTGGCAATACCCCCTTTAGGTATTCTGGCAAGGACGTACTTACGGATTTGTTGATCTTCATGTAATTTCTCAGCAAAGTCCTTCCCACCATACCAGTTGGAATCCCAGCCTTTAATTACACCAAGTCTAAATCCTATTGGGTTAATTTTTTGTCCCATAGTCTTTTCTTAATTTGCCTTTTCGTTAGTTACTACAACATCAGCGGTAACTTCCTCCGTATTGAATGAATCAATAACGAGGGTTACATGATTAGATCTCTTGCGGATTCTGTGTCCACGTCCCTGAGGAGCAGTTCGGAGTCTCTTTAAAGAACGACCTTCGTCTACCATGATGGTCTTGACGTAAAGATCTGCCTCCTCAAGCTTCACCTCTGGATTCTTTGCTTGCCAGTTGGCTACCGCGGAGAGAACTAACTTCTCCAAACGGATAGCTGGATGGTTGGGCGTGAATTTCAAAATACTAAGTGCCACACCTACGCGCTTGCCTCTCACCAAATCAGCGACTAAACGCATCTTGCGAGGGGAGGTAGGAACATTTTTCAATCTTGCTAGTGCTTCCATGATTATCTCTTTCCTTTATCTTTTTTAGCAATGTGGCCACGGAAGTTACGAGTGGGTGAAAATTCACCCAATTTATGGCCTACCATATTATCGGTTACAAACACAGGGATAAACTTATTCCCATTATGCACAGCGAAGGTATGTCCCACGAAATCTGGGGAGATCATAGATTTTCTTGACCAAGTCTTGATGACAGATTTCTTGCCAGACTCGTTCATAACATCTACTTTCTTCACCAGATGGTGTTCGATATAAGGACCTTTTTTTAATGAACGTGACATATTTACTTAGATCTTTTGCTGATGATGAATTTGTTTGAATACTTCTTGGGAGATCTGGTTTTCTTACCCTTAGAAAGAAGCCCTTTACGGGATCTAGGGTGACCACCAGAAGAACGCCCTTCACCACCACCCATAGGGTGATCTACTGGGTTCATCGCAACACCTCTTGTACGAGGTCTTACTCCAAGCCAACGCTTACGCCCAGCTTTACCCAACACCACGTTCATGTGATCTGCATTACCAACAGTTCCTACTGTAGCCATACATACACCAAGAACTAATCTCATTTCTCCAGAAGGTAATTTTACCGTCACGTATCTAGCATCTCTAGCTACGATCTGGGCATACCCTCCAGCACTTCTTGCCAATGCACCACCCTTACCAGGCTTCAACTCCACATTGTGTACAATCGTACCCATTGGAATGTTGACCATGTGCATAGCGTTGCCCACTTCTGGAGCAACTTTCTCACCGGAAATCACTGTTTGTCCCACTTGCAAACCTTCCGGAGCGATAATGTAGGCCTTAGCACCGTCTGCATAATACAGTAGGGCGATACGGGCTGTGCGGTTTGGATCGTACTCAATGCTCTTTACAGTAGCAGGTACACCAAACTTGCTTCGCTGAAAATCTACGATACGTAGTCTTCGCTTGTGACCACCACCAATGTAGCGAGCGGTCATCTTGCCTTCATTATTTCTACCGCCTGACTTCTTCAAAGGAGCGAGAAGAGATTTTTCCGGCCTTGACGCAGTAATCTCGTCAAATGCTGGAGCTACTCTAAATCGGGTTCCTGGAGTTACAGGCTTTAATTTTTTAACTGCCATGATATTGATTCAATTAAAGTTCTCCGTAAAAATCAATGACTTCACCATCGGCTACTTGCACAATCGCTTTCTTAAATGCATTGGTGAAGCCTGACACTACTTTATTGTTCGTGTATCTTGTCTTGTGCTTCGCTGCATATCTCATGGTCCGTACTGACACCACATGTACGCCGTACTTTTTCTCCACAGAAGACTTGATCTGAAGCTTATCAGCGGTTTTTTCGACGATAAAGCCGTAAACTCCTTTTTCGTTGCCTGCAGATACTTTCTCTGTGATCAAAGGCTGTTTTAGAATTTCCATAGTCTTATTTCGCTAAAATGGTTTCTAACTTACTTACAGACCCTTCACAAAGCATCAATTGATCAGCATTTAGGAGTTGGTAAGTGTTTACATCATCAACGGTCACAACTTTCGCCTTTGGAAGGTTCCTGCTGGACAAAAACACATTCTTATTGTCTTCAGCAAGAACCAATAAGGTTTTCTTGCCAGTCAAGGAAAGGCCGCCCAAAAAGGCTAGGTAGTTTTTGGTTTTTGCTGCATCGAAAGACACATCTTCCAAAATCATCAAACTATTTTCTTTCACCTTATAAGCTAGCGCCGACTTACGCGCCAATTGCTTCACTTTCTTATTTAACTTGAAGGAATAGTCTCTTGGTCTTGGACCAAACACTCTACCTCCACCTCGGAAGTGAGGGGCCTTCAAAGATCCTGCACGAGCACCACCGGTACCTTTTTGCTTTTTAATCTTTCGAGTTGATCCCGCTACTTCGTTTCTTTCTTTTGATTTATGAGTTCCCTGTCTCTGATTAGCCAGGTACTGCTTCACATCCAGGTAAATGGCGTTATCGTTGGGCTCAATGCCAAAGATTTCGTCAGAAAGGCTCACCTTTCTACCTGTATCTTGTCCTTTATGATTAATTACTGCTAATTCCATGGCTTACTTCTCCAGAATAACAAATGAATTTTTTGGACCAGGTACCGAACCAGAAACCAAAATCAGGTTTTGGGCTGCATACACTTTCAATACACGTAGGTTAGGTACTGTAACACGGTCACCACCCATTCTACCGGCCATTTTCATGCCTTTGAATACACGTGATGGCCAAGAACAAGCACCAATCGAACCTGGGTGTCTTCCTCTGTTGTGCTGACCGTGAGTTTGTCCACCCACACCAGCAAAACCGTGACGCTTTACTACGCCTTGGAATCCTTTACCTTTTGAAGTACCAATAGCATCGACGAAGTCTCCTTCAGCGAATAGCTCTCCTGCACTTACTATCTTTCCGAGTTCTACCTGACCTTCAAAGTCTCTGAACTCAACAACTTTTTGCTTTGGGGTCGTACCAGCCTTTTTGAAATGGCCGATTAGTGGCTTAGGAGTGTTTTTCTCCTTACGCTCACCGAATCCCAACTGCACTGCGTTGTACCCGTCTATTTCAACGTTTTTTACTTGCGTCACTACGCAAGGACCAGCTTCTATTAGCGTGCATGCGACATTACGTCCATCGGCACTGAAGATGCTAGTCATACCTACTTTTTTACCTATAATACCAGACATCTTTACTAAGATATTTTGATAACCACCCAATGTATGTACACTTGGGCCCTTTTTAAGGACTGCAAAGTTACTGAAATTATATTTGGCAGCAAATCCCAACTCCACTATTTTCAATTAATTGCAAAAAAAAACCGCCGGCCAGATACTTTTGGAACCAAGCCCTCTCTTTCAACACAAAAAAAAGACCCCGCACATGCGGGGCCTTTCTTTTAATAACCAAGTTCCTCAGACTTTGATCTCTACATCCACTCCACTTGGAAGCTCGATTTTCATCAAAGCATCCACAGTTTTAGAAGAGTTAGAGTAGATATCTACCAGACGTTTGTAGGTACAAAGCTGGTACTGATCTCTCGCTTTCTTGTTTACGTGTGGGGACTTCAACACCGTAAACTTTTCTTTTTTGGTTGGCAAAGGAATAGGGCCTACTACTATAGCGCCCGTCGCTTTTACTGCCTTCACGATCTTCTCTGATGACTTATCCACCAAGCTGTGATCGTATGATTTCAATTTTATTCTGATTTTCTGATTCATTTTCTTATCGATTAGGATTTTTCACCCTTTACTTTAGCAATTACCGCTTCTGCAATGTTATTTGGGACAGGCTCGTAGTGAGAGAAGGTCAAGGAAGCCGTTGCTCTACCTGAAGTGATTGTTCTCAAATCAGTTACGTAACCGAACAACTCGGATAAAGGAACGTTGGCCTTAACTACCGTAGAGGTACCCTTGGTATCCATCCCTTTCATCATACCTCTTCTTCTGTTCAAGTCACCCGTGATCGGTCCAGTATATTCGTCGGGCGTAATTACGTCTACCGACATGATTGGTTCCAGCAACTGTGGCTTACACTTTTTCGCAGCTTCTTTGAAACCAATTCTAGCAGCCAATTCAAAAGAAAGGGCATCCGAATCGACGTCGTGGTAGGAGCCGTGGAACAAGCGAACTCTCATGGATTCAATAGGATAACCTGCCAAAGGTCCATTTTTCATGGCCTCTTGGAAACCTTTTTGAACCGGCTGAATGAATTCCTTTGGAATAATACCACCCACGATACCATTTACAAAGTCCAAACCTGCTTTGATTTCTTTGGTCTCTGGATCTGGAGCCTTAGGTCCCAATTCAAAGACGATATCGGCAAATTTACCTTTACCACCTGTTTGCTTTTTGTAGGTCTCTTTGTGTTCAACCGTAGCGAACAAGGCCTCTTTGTAGGCAACCTGAGGAGCACCCTGATTGATTTCTACCTTGAATTCTCTTTTCATTCGATCGATGATGATTTCAAGGTGAAGTTCACCCATACCGCGAAGGATAGTCTGACCAGTTTCGTGGTCTGTATTTACCTGAAGGGTAGGATCTTCTTCTACTAGCTTGGCAATTGCCATGCCTAGCTTATCTACGTCAGCTTGAGTTTTCGGCTCAATGGCGTAGCCAATTACTGGCTCAGGGAACACCATAGATTCGAGAACCACCTTGCGCTTTTCGTCACATAGCGTGTCACCCGTCTTGATGTCCTTAAATCCAACTACGGCTCCGATATCACCGGCTACCAATCGCTCGATTTGATTTTGCTTGTTGGCGTGCATTTGGAACACTCGAGAGATACGCTCCTTATTGCCTGAACGGCTATTGAATACATACGATCCAGATTCCAACACCCCTGAATAAGCTCTTACAAAGCACAAACGGCCTACGAAAGGATCCGTAGCAATTTTAAATGCTAAGCCAGTGAATGGCTCAGACTCCACAGGATTAATCGGTACTTCCTTGTCTTCATCATCCAAGTCAGTGGCAACAATGGCCTCTTTGTCAAGCGGAGAAGGCAACAATTCCATCACTAGATCTAGCATGGTTTGTACCCCTTTATTTTTGAAAGAAGAACCACAGACCATAGGAACAATTTTCATGTCAATGGTGGCTGCACGCAATGCTTTCAAAATCTCATCTTCCGTAATGGAATTAGGGTCTTCAAAAAACTTCTCCATCAAGGATTCGTCGTAATCGGCAACGGCTTCGAGCAAGTACTCTCTGTATTCCGCTACTTCTTCCTTCATGTCCTCAGGAATAGGTACTTCTTTAAACGTCATGCCCATATCGTTCTCGTTCCAGATAATTGCACGGTTATTGATCAAGTCAACTACTCCGGTAAACTTATCTTCAGCACCGATAGGGAGCTGCAAGGGAACGGCATGAGAGCCGAGCATTTCTTTTACTTGCTTACAGACCATCAAGAAATCAGCTCCAGAACGGTCCATCTTGTTGACGAATCCAATTCGAGCGACTTTGTAATTATCCGCTAGTCTCCAGTTGGTCTCAGACTGAGGTTCAACCCCGTCTACCGCAGAGAAAAGGAACACAAGCCCATCCAAAACTCTCAAGGAACGATTTACTTCTACCGTGAAGTCAACGTGCCCTGGAGTATCGATGATATTTATTTGGTACTGGTTACTTCTGTAATCCCAGAATACGGTGGTCGCCGCAGAGGTAATGGTAATTCCTCTTTCCTGTTCCTGAGCCATCCAGTCCATCGTAGCAGCACCTTCGTGCACTTCTCCGATTTTGTGTGACTTTCCAGAATAGTAAAGAATACGCTCTGTGGTTGTCGTCTTGCCCGCATCAATGTGCGCCGCAATACCGATGTTTCTGGTGAATTTTAGATCTCTTGCCATTTCGGTTAAAATCTAAAGTGGGAGAATGCTTTGTTCGCCTCAGCCATTCTGTGCGTATCGTCCTTCTTCTTGACAGCGGCTCCTTCGCCTTTTGCTGCCGCGATGATCTCTCCCGCAAGTCGGTCCATCATGGTCTTCTCTCCTCTTCTTCTAGAGTAAAGAATCATCCACTTGATACCAAGGGCCATTTTTCTTTCAGGTCTGACTTCCATAGGAACCTGGAACGTAGCACCACCAACTCTACGACTCTTCACTTCGACAGTGGGAGCAATATTGTTAAGCGCTTTTTTCCAAACTTCAAGACCATTCTCACCTACTTTATCTTCTACTTTGGCTACTGCATCATAGAAAATGTTGTAAGCAATACTCTTCTTCCCGTCATACATCAGACAGTTTACAAACTTGGTGACCAAAGTATCATTGAACTTTGGATCAGGAAGAATATATCTCTTCTTTGGTTTCGCTTTTCTCATTTCTTTTTAAGGTCTTAATTATTTCTTTTTGCCTGGAGTTGCAGGTGCACCCTTGCCAGCCTTAGGTCTTTTAGCACCGTACTTGGAGCGACCTTGCTTACGGTCTTTTACTCCAGCAGTATCCAATGCACCGCGGATGATGTGGTATCTTACTCCTGGAAGATCTTTTACACGACCACCTCTAATCAAAACAATAGAGTGCTCTTGCAAATTGTGACCCTCTCCTGGAATGTAAGCATTCACTTCTTTTCCATTTGTCAATCGTACCCTAGCTACCTTTCTCATCGCTGAGTTAGGCTTCTTAGGCGTCGTAGTGTACACGCGAGTACAAACCCCTCTACGCTGTGGACAAGCATCCAAAGCCCGAGATTTTGATTTGAATTCCAGCGTATTTCTACCTTTTCTTACTAGTTGTTGAATAGTAGGCATTAACTGATTAAAATTTAGATAGTCTGTAAACTGTTATTTTTGGAACGCAAAGGTACAATAAGTAATAAGAGTAACAAAATTAAGCACTTAAAATTTTGTCAGGCCTCCCCCGGGGTTCCGAAAGAAATCGGAAAGTTGGGAGCCCCACTACCTTGGTTAATTTTCCCAAAAGCAGCCTCGTATTTTTCAATATTTTCCTTCAATGCTGATAGCAATCTTTTCGCATGATCTGGGGTCACAATAATTCGTGCTTTAACTTTTGCCTTGGGTACTCCTGGCATTAAGCGGATAAAATCTATGACAAATTCCGAATTGGAATGTGCAATCATCGCCAAATTAGAGTAAATACCTTCAGCAATCTCCTCTGGGAGTTCTACATTAATTTGCTGATCAAGTAAATGGTTGTCTTCCATAATTTTTTAGATTAAAAAAGGCCTGTAGAATAAATACAGGCCTTTTAAAGGATAGCTACTCGAAATTATAAAATCGCTTCGCTTGTTGCTTTTGTAAACTTCTTTTCCATGTTTTCAGAAAGCGTGTCGTATTCTGACTTGGATCCCACGATCATACCCAAAATCCTTCGCTGACCTGTACCGGCAGGAATCAAATGACCTACGATTACGTTTTCCTTAAGTCCCTTGAGTTCATCACGCTTGCCACGAATGGCCGCTTCTGAAAGCACCTTGGTTGTTTCCTGGAAGGAAGCAGCAGAAATAAAGCTTTCTGTGCCCAAAGATGCGGCAGTGATCCCTTGAAGGGTAGGTGCAGATACTGCTGTTTCAGCATCCATCACTTGAACCAACTTAAGATCCTTACGCTTCAAGCTTGAATTTTCGTCACGGAGTCTTCTAGCAGAGAGGATCATTCCTGGCTTCAGCGTTGTAGAATCACCAGCGTCCAAGATAATTTTCTTATCCAAGATACTGTCGTTTTCCTGTCTGAATGCCCACTTATCTACAATCTGTCCTTGCAAGAAACTGGTATTTCCAGCATCCAAGATCTCAACTTTCTGCATCATCTGTGATACAATCACCTCGATGTGCTTGTCGTTGATTTTTACACCCTGGAGTCGGTATACTTCCTGAATTTCATTCACAAGGTATTCCTGTACCGCAGTTGGTCCTTTGATAGATAGAATATCGCTTGGCGTAATCGCTCCATCTGAAAGCGGCTCACCCGCACGGATAAAGTCGTTTTCTTGCACCAAGATATGCTTGGACAAGGATACCATGTACTTCTTAATTACCCCATCCTTGGATTCGATGACGATCTCTCGATTACCTCGCTTCACACCACCATAGGTTACTACACCATCAATCTCAGACACAACGGCAGGATTGGATGGATTTCTAGCTTCGAACAATTCTGTTACTCGAGGCAGACCTCCAGTAATATCTCTGGTCTTTCCTACTGATCGTGGAATTTTTACCAAGATTTGTCCAGACTTCACCTTTTCTCCTCCCTCTACCGCTAGGTGAGCGCCCACAGGGATATTGTAAGTCTTGGAATCACCTTTGTAATTCACAATGATCGCAGGGTTCTTCGCTCTATCCTTGGTTTCAATAATTACTTTCTCACGGAATCCAGTCTGATCATCAGCTACTTCCTTGTAGGTAATACCTTCTACCACAGCTTCGAATTCTATCGTACCGTCAACCTCGGAGAGGATAACCGCATTGTATGGATCCCAAGTACAAAGAGACTCCCCCTTGGTGATCTTCTGACCATTTTTCACATTCAAAATCGCTCCATAAGGAACGTGGTTGGACACAAGGGTCTTTCCTGTCTTCGCTTCGTTGATTTTGATTTCACCAGAACGACCCATTACCATAGTAACAGATTGACCTTCCCTATCGGTGGTTTCCAAATACCTTAATTCCTCTTCGAATTCAACCACCCCATCAAATTTGGCATTGATGCTCGCATCAACCGCCATGTTGGAGGCAGTACCACCTACGTGGAATGTTCGAAGTGTCAACTGAGTCCCTGGTTCACCGATGGATTGTGCTGCGATTACACCTACCGCTTCACCTTCTTGTACCATGTTCCCGGTAGCAAGGTTTCTTCCATAGCATTTACCACACACACCTCTACGGGTTTCGCAAGTCAATACGGATCTGATTTCAACTTCTTCAATAGAAGAATCATCTATTCGCTTGGCAATTTCATCAGAAATCTCTTCACCAGCAGAAACGATTAATTCATCCGAAGTCAAGTCATATACATCATGTACGGACACTCGTCCCAAAATACGCTCAGAAAGTGGCTCGACGATTTCGTCATTGTCTTTCAAGGCTTGTACTACCAGTCCTCTCAAGGTGCCGCAATCTTCCTCGGTAATGATCATGTCTTGTGCTACATCCACGAGACGACGAGTTAAGTAACCTGCATCCGCAGTTTTCAATGCGGTATCGGCAAGACCCTTACGCGCACCGTGGGTAGAGATGAAGTATTCCAATACATCCAAGCCTTCTTTGAAGTTAGACAAAATTGGGTTTTCGATGATTTCCCCCACAGACCCCTGAAGGTTTTTCTGCGGCTTAGCCATCAATCCTCTCATTCCCCCCAACTGACGAATTTGTTCTCTAGAACCTCGGGCTCCAGAGTGCATCATCATGTAGATGGCATTGAATCCTTGTTTGTCCTCCTCCATCTTCTTCATCAGATTATTCGTCAAATGCGAGTTGGTACGAGTCCAAATATCAATTACTTGGTTATATCGTTCGTTGTCCGTGATTAAACCCATAAGGTAGTTGTTCCATACTTGCTCAACTTCCTCCTTAGCTTTAGCGATCATCGGCACTTTTTCGTCCGGAATAATTACATCATTCAAGCCCATAGAAAGTCCACCTTGGTAGGCCATCTGGAAACCTAAATGCTTGATATCATCCAAGAACTGTGCTGTTCGAGCAATGCCACAAACCTTAACTACCTGAGCAATAATTTGCTGCAGTTTCTTTTTCGTTAAAAGTTCATTTACATACCCAACTTCCTCAGGCACAAACTGATTGAAGATCAATCGACCAGCAACCGTTTCGATAATTTCCTCCTGAATCTCACCAGCAGCTGTGCGTACTTTAACCTTGCACTTGATATTGGCATGCTTAGAAAGCTGTCCTTCGTTCAGTGCAATAATCACTTCTTCCTGGCTATAAAAAGTCATTCCTTGTCCAAGGATTACTTCCTCAGGGGTAGACATTTTACCTTTGGTCACATAGTACAAACCCAAAACCATGTCTTGAGAAGGTACAGTAATTGGGGCGCCATTTGCAGGGTTCAAAATATTGTGTGCAGAAAGCATCAAAGTGGATGCTTCCAGGATTGCCTCATGACCGAGTGGTACGTGTACCGCCATCTGGTCACCGTCAAAGTCAGCGTTGAACGCAGTACACACCAAAGGGTGCAACTGAATTGCTTTTCCTTCAATCAATTTAGGTTGGAATGCCTGTATACCTAATCTGTGAAGTGTTGGAGCACGGTTCAAGAGCACTGGGTGTCCTTTCAATACATTTTCCAAAATATCCCAAACTACAGGATCCTTACGATCTACTATTTTCTTGGCCGATTTTACGGTCTTCACAATACCTCTTTCGATCAACTTTCGGATGATAAAAGGTTTGAAAAGCTCCGCAGCCATATTTTTAGGAAGACCACACTCGTGAAGCTTCAACTCAGGACCTACGACGATCACAGATCGACCGGAATAATCCACACGCTTTCCGAGCAAGTTTTGACGGAAACGACCTTGCTTTCCTTTCAGCATGTCTGAAAGTGACTTCAAGGCACGGTTGCCATCTGATCTTACCGCATTTACTTTTCTAGAGTTATCGAACAAGGAATCTACAGCTTCCTGCAACATTCGCTTCTCGTTTCTCAAAATCACCTCAGGCGCTTTAATGTCTATCAAACGCTTGAGACGGTTGTTACGAATGATCACTCTTCGGTACAAGTCATTCAAATCAGAGGTTGCAAAGCGACCTCCATCCAAAGGAACCAAAGGTCTCAATTCTGGCGGAATAACAGGAACCATACGAACGATCATCCACTCCGGACGATTTTCGATGCGCGTTCTTGCATCACGGAAAGCTTCCACTACCTTCAATCTCTTGAGGGCTTCTGCTTTACGCTGCTGGGAGGTATCAGTCGCTGCTTGGTGACGAAGAGAGTAGGAAAGATCATCTAGATCCAAGCGTGCAAGCAACATTTCGAGTGCCTCGGCACCCATTCTTGCGATAAACTTGTTGGGATCCATATCATCCAAAAGGTGGTTTTCCTTCGGAAGCTTATCCATGATATCCAAGTACTCGTCTTCAGTTAAGAAGTCTAAGTATTGAGTTCCTTCTTCGGCCTTAACACCCGCTTGCACGACTACATAACGCTCGTAGTATACAATCTGGTCCAGCTTCTTAGTTGGCAAACCAAGAAGGTAACCGATTTTGTTTGGTAAAGATTTAAAGTACCAAATGTGCGCAACAGGTACCACCAATTCAATGTGGCCCATACGCTCACGACGTACTTTTTTCTCTGTTACTTCCACTCCACATCGATCACAAATGATGCCTTTGTATCGGATGCGCTTGTATTTTCCGCAATGACATTCCCAATCCTTTACTGGACCAAAGATTCGCTCGCAGAATAATCCGCCCATTTCAGGCTTATAGGTTCTGTAGTTAATGGTCTCTGGCTGGGTTACTTCACCATTTGAGCTATCCAAAATAGATTCTGGAGATGCCAAACTGATGGTAACTCGGGAGAAATCGTTGTTCAGTTTTTTATTTTTTCTAAACGACATAGTTTTTTGAGATATGTTTAGGACGGTTGCCCGCCCCATGTGCCAAATTAATCCAAGGTAATTTCAAGAGCCAAGCCTCTCAACTCGTGAACCAACACATTGAAGGATTCAGGAATGTTAGGCTTAGGAAGGTTTTCACCTTTCACAATCGCTTCATACGCTTTTGCTCTACCGACTACGTCATCCGACTTCACGGTCAAGATTTCTTGAAGAACATGGGATGCACCGAATGCTTCGAGTGCCCACACTTCCATTTCTCCAAATCGCTGTCCACCAAACTGTGCCTTACCACCAAGCGGCTGCTGTGTGATGAGCGAGTACGGTCCAATAGAACGGGCGTGCATCTTGTCGTCCACCAAGTGACCCAACTTCAACATGTAGGTAATCCCTACTGTCACAGGCTGGTCAAAACGGTTACCACTCAATCCGTCGTATAGGTAGGTTCTACCAAAAGCAGGAAGTCCAGCTGCCGAAAGTTCCGCAGATACCTCATCCAAGGTAGCTCCATCAAAAATTGGCGTTGCATATTTCTTTCCAAGCTTCTGACCTGCCCATGCAAGAACGGTTTCGAAGATTTGGCCTATATTCATTCGAGAAGGTACCCCTAGTGGGTTCAATACGATATCCATCGGAGTGCCATCCTCTAGGAAAGGCATGTCTTCGTCTCGTACGATTCGAGCTACAATACCCTTGTTTCCGTGTCGACCTGCCATCTTATCTCCCACCTTCAGCTTGCGCTTCTTGGCGATGTATACTTTGGCAAGCTGTACGATACCTGCAGGCAATTCGTCTCCTACTTCCAAGGTAAAGCGATCCCGCTTGAATCTTCCAGAAATTTCGTTTCTAGAGTTGGTGTAGTTCTTCACCAACTTGACGATCAAGCTGTTGGTATAGGTATCCTCAGTCCACTCATCCAAGATGATATCGGAGACAAGGTTTGCTTCTTCCGGAACGTTGTAGTTAGACTCGTCACGATACGGGTTTTTGGCAGGAAAGAGGTTGCTTTCAATGTTTTTTGCATTGAACTTGGTTCCTTTGGTGATGATCTCATCGCCAAACTTGTGCTTCACCCCTTGCGAAGTTTTACCTTCTAGCAAAGTCACCAACTTGCTGATCATGCGCGCACGGATTCCCAACAAATCTTTGGCATACTTGCCCTTTAGCTTTTCCACCTCAGCCTTAGACTTGGCACGATTGTCCTTGTCTTTCTTTGGACGAGAGAATAATTTAGTTTCAATGACTACCCCATTCAAGGAAGGAGATGCCTTCAAAGAAGCATCTTTCACATCCCCAGCCTTATCGCCAAAGATTGCTCTTAGAAGCTTCTCTTCTGGAGTTGGATCAGTTTCGCCTTTTGGAGTGATCTTACCGATAATGATGTCGCCTTCTTTTACTTCGGCACCAACACGGATAATTCCATTCTCATCGAGATGCTTTACAGCCTCTTCGGATACGTTTGGAATTTCAGAGGTAAGTTCCTCTTCTCCTCTTTTGGTGTCACGAACTTCAAGTTGGAATTCTTCTACGTGGATGGAAGTAAAAATATCTTCTCTCACCACGCGCTCAGAAATCACGATCGCATCTTCGAAATTGTATCCTTGCCAAGGCATGTAGGCTACTTTTAGGTTTTTACCTAGTGCCAATTCGCCTTGGTTAGTAGAATAACCTTCTACAAGCACCTGACCTTTTTTCACTTTTTCTCCCTTCAATACCAAAGGAGTCAAGTTGATGGTGGTATCCTGGTTAGTTCTTCTGAATTTGATCAAATCATAGGTTCTGTATTCGTCTGAAAAATTCACCAATAGCTCGTCTGAAGTTAGATCGTACTTAATAGTGATATTCTTAGCATCTACATATTCCACTACCCCATCTGCTTCAGCAATAAGTAGTGCTCTAGAATCAATGGCTGCTTTACTTTCCAAACCAGTTCCCACAATCGGTGCTTCTGGCTTTAAAAGTGGAACTGCCTGACGTTGCATGTTGGATCCCATCAGGGCTCGGTTTGCATCGTCATGCTCTAAGAAAGGAATTAAGGAAGCTGCTACCGAAACAATCTGGTTAGGGGCAACATCGATGTAGGTAATTTTGCTTGGTTCTAGCACCGGGAAATCCCCCTCAAATCGTGCCTTTACTTTTTCACTCAAGAAGCGCCCTTTGTCATCCAAGGAAGCATTTGCCTGAGCGATATTATGGTTATCCTCTTCTTCCGCAGTCAAGAAAACAATGTCTTCAGCCTTCATGCTTACTTTTCCATTGTCTACCTTACGGTAAGGGGTTTCTAGGAAGCCCATGGAATTTACTTTGGCATGCACGCAAAGAGAAGAGATCAAACCAATGTTTGGACCTTCTGGAGTTTCGATAGTACACAAACGCCCATAGTGGGTGTAGTGAACGTCTCGAACTTCAAATCCAGCTCTTTCTCTAGAAAGACCACCGGGACCTAAAGCAGACAACCTTCTCTTGTGCGTCAATTCGGCCAGCGGATTCGTCTGGTCCATGAATTGAGAAAGTTGGTTGGTTCCGAAGAAGGAATTAATTACAGAAGAAAGTGTACGCGCATTGATCAAGTCTACAGGCTTGAAATCTTCGTTATCACGCACGTTCATTCGCTCACGGATGGTTCTGGCCATACGAGCCAAACCTACTCCGAACTGGCTATACAACTGTTCGCCTACCGTTCTTACACGACGGTTGGACAAGTGGTCAATATCATCGACCACTGCTCTAGAGTTGATCAAACCAATAAGGTACTTGACAATAGAGATGATATCTTCTTTTGTCAATACAATTTTCTCTGGATCGATGCTCAAGCCCAACTTCTTATTGATACGGTATCTTCCTACCTCACCTAAGTCGTAACGCTTATCCGAGAAGAACAAACTTTGAATTACTTCTCTAGCTGTAGCTTCGTCCGGAGCTTCTGTATTTCGAAGTTGGCGGTAGATTACTTCTACTGCCTCTTTCTCAGAGTTGGAATTGTCTTTTTGTAGCGTGTTGTAGATGATGGAAAAGTCGGCCACATTCACATCTTCTCGGTGGAGAATGATGGACTTAGATCCTGAATCAAGGATCATTTCGATGTCAGAATCCGTCAGAATGGTATCTCTCTCCAACAACACTTCATTTCGGTCGATGGATACCACTTCACCGGTATCTTCATCTACGAAGTCTTCTACCCAAGTTCTCAAGACACGAGCGGCAAGTTTTCTGCCAGCTGCTTTTTTGAGCGCTGCTTTGGTAGCGGAAACTTCCTCGGAAAGTCCGAAGAGGTCCAATATATCTTTATCGGAACCATAACCTATGGCTCTAAGAAGAGTCGTAACTGGGAATTTCTTTTTACGATCGATGTAGGCATACATGACATTGTTGATGTCTGTTGCAAATTCGATCCAAGATCCTTTGAAAGGAATAATACGAGCTGAATACAGCTTGGTTCCGTTAGTATGCTTGCTTTGGGCAAAGAAAACTCCCGGGGAACGGTGCAGCTGGGAAACAATTACACGCTCAGCTCCATTGATGACGAAGGATCCCTTATAGGTCATGTAAGGCAAATTGCCTAGGAATACTTCCTGCTCGATTGTTTCAAAATCCTCATTGTCTTCGTCGTGGCAAAGCAATCTCAATTTTGCTTTGAGCGGGACAGAGTAGGTCAATCCACGATCGATACATTCTTCCACACTGTACTTTGGTGGATCTACTGCGTAGTCGATAAATTCCAAAGTGAAATTCTCTCTGGAATCACTGATCGGAAAATTTTCAGCAAAAACTTTAAATAACCCATCAGCCCGACGTTTTTCTGCAGGGGTATCCAACTGGAAGAAGTCTTTGAACGACTGTAGCTGAATATCTAGAAAGTCAGGATAGTCTTTGACCACCTTAATGGAGGAGAAACTTTTCCTTGCGGTTTGATTCTTGATAGCCAAGGTAGTGTCTTGTTTAATAGTGAAATTAAATATTAAAAATCTACTATTTTCGCTTAAAATAATGCAATTTTAAACTCCTGCATAAACAGGAAAAGACCTGACTGAAATAGTCAGGTCTTCGAGCCAATCTCTATCCTTTTTGGACAGAGATGAGCAAATTACTTGATCTCTACTTCAGCACCAGCCTCTTCTAGAGACTTCTTCAATGCTTCAGCTTCGTCCTTAGCAACGCCTTCTTTGATTGCCTTTGGAGCAGCATCAACTAGGTCTTTAGCTTCTTTCAAGCCAAGTCCAGTTAGGTCCTTCACCAATTTCACGACAGCTAGTTTAGATGGACCAGCTGCTTTCAAGATTACGTCAAATGAAGTCTTTTCTTCTTCAGAAGCAGCCTCAGATCCACCAGCACCACCTGCGCTAGCTACTACTACAGCACCAGCTGCAGCAGGCTCGATGCCGTACTGATCCTTAAGGATGTCTGTCAATTCCTTTACTTCTTTTACAGTCAAGTTTACCAACTGTTCTGCAAGTTGTGTAAGATTTGCCATTGTATTAATTAGTTAATTGTTTTGAATGATTTTGATAAGATTAGTTTTACTTCCGCTCGCCAAGGGTCTTCAAAACACCAGTGATGTTGTTTTGACCTGATAACAAAGCAGAAACAAGGTTCTTCGCAGGTGACTGAAGCAAGCCAATAAGCTCTCCAATCAATTCCTCCTTAGATTTGAGTGTAGCGAGTACTTCTAAGTTAGCCTCGCCCAGAAATACATCTGAATCGATACCAGCACCTTTAAATACAGGTCTAAACTCTTTTTTTCCTTGTTTTTTTCTAAAGTCCAGCAATACTTTTGCTGGCAGGTTGCTCGACTCTTTTGAAAATAAAATTCCCGAGAACCCTTTTAAAGCTCCATCTGCAAGCTTAGAATAGTCTGCATCCAAATTTTCAAATGCTTTAGCGATCAAGGTGTTTTTGTACACTTTGTACTCTACACCTTTTTCATAGCAAGTTCTTCTGAATGCGTTCACTTCTGCTACAGAGAATCCGGACGCGTCTGTAATATAGAAGAAAGGGTTTCCTTTCAATTTCTCAGTCAGACCGTCGATAATCAGTTTTTTCTCGTCTCTAGTCATGATTAAATTCCTTGAATGCTACCCTTATCTACTGAAATACCAGGAGACATTGTGCTGGATAAATGAATGCTTTTGAAATAAGTACCTTTTGAAGAAGAAGGCTTTAATTTCGAAATAGTAAGGATCAGTTCTTTTACGTTATCCTGAATTTGCTCAGGAGAGAAAGAAACTTTACCTACACCGGCGTGAATGATCCCGAATTTGTCAACTTTAAAGTCGATTTTACCCGCTTTCACTTCTCGAACTGCCTTTGCTACATCTAGGGTCACCGTTCCAGACTTAGGGTTAGGCATCAAGCCTCTAGGGCCCAATACTCTACCTAGTCTACCTACTTTTGCCATGACGTTGGGCATTGTGATGATCACATCAATATCTGTCCAACCGCCTTCTATTTTGGCAATATAATCGTCCAAACCAACGTAGTCTGCACCTGCTTCGGTGGCTTCTGCATTTTTGTCAGGAGTGCAAAGCACCAATACTTTGATGTCTTTACCAGTACCATGAGGAAGGGCAACTACCCCTCTTACCATTTGATCTGCTTTTCGAGGATCCACGCCCAAACGAACGTCAACATCTACGGAAGCATCAAACTTCGTCATCGTAATATCCTTAACCAGTGAAGAAGCAGCCTCCAGGGAGTACACTTGGCTTGGGTCGTACTTAGAAAGAGCTTCTTTTTGCTTTTTTGTTAACTTAGCCATTGTTGTTTATTTATACTTCCCAAGGGGCTTTACCAGAAACTGTGATACCCATGCTTCGCGCGGTACCCGCAACCATTTTCATGGCTGATTCTACTTTGAAAGCATTGAGGTCAGGCATTTTCGTCTCAGCAATGACCCGTACCTGATCCCAGGTAACAGATCCTACTTTAATTCTGTTTGGTTCCGCAGAACCTCCTTTTACTTTTGCAGCTTCCAACAGCAAATTCGCAGCTGGTGGGGTTTTTACTACAAAGTCAAAAGTCTTATCAGAATACACTGTAATCAATACAGGCAATACAGTTCCATTTTTTTCTTGGGTACGTGCATTGAACTGCTTACAGAACTCCATGATGTTCAAACCCTTGGAACCAAGAGCTGGACCTACTGGAGGTGACGGGTTAGCCTGGCCACCTTTCACTTGTAGTTTTACATAACCAGTGATTTCCTTAGCCATTGCTTAGTCTTGTTTTTCTACTTGTATAAAGTTTAATTCAACTGGAGTATTGCGACCGAAAATCTTAACCATAACGTTAAGCTTTTTCTTTTCCTCAAAAATCTCCTCAATTGTCCCAGTAAACCCACTGAAAGGACCGTCCATTACTTTCACGGCCTCTCCTACTATAAATGGGGCTTCTTGCTTCTCGGCAAACTCATCTATCTCCTCAACCTTACCTAAAATACGGTTGATTTCTGATTGACGTAATGGTTCAGGGGTTTTGGAAGCTCCCCCCTGGTTTGATCCAAGAAAACCAATTACTCCTGGGATACTCGTAATTACGTGATTAGCTTCTCCATTCGATAAGTCCGCATTGACCAACACGTATCCAGGAAAGAAATTCTTCTCCCGTACACGCTTCTTGCCATTACGCATCTCGTAGACCTTCTCAGAAGGAATCAACACTTCAGGAATAAATTCAGCAATCTTCTGTCTGAAAATTTCATTCTCCAGATAGTTCTTCGCTTTTTTCTCCTGTCCTGAGACTACTCTGAGTACGTACCACTTATGTTCAGCCATCCTGTAATGCTATTAGAATAAACCATAAAACCATGTCATGATATTCTCGAATCCTAAATCTACCGCACCAATAAATAGCGCAAAGATTAACGATGCTACCAATACCAAAATGGCACTGTTTTGAAGAAATGAAAACTTAGGCCATGTCACCATGTTTTTCATTTCGTCATACGACTCAAGGACAAAGTTTTTAAGATTCATAGTCTATATTCTTAGTGCACGGGCAGAGAGATTCGAACTCCCATCAATGGTTTTGGAGACCACTATTCTGCCGTTGAACTATGCCCGTGTAAAACGAACGTTCCAAAACGGAACGCAAAATTAGGGAAAATGTCTTTAGAAACAAATGCGATCCCAAAATATTCTTTGGGATCGCATCCAATGTTTTAGTTAAGGGTAATTAGTCGAGAATTTCAGTCACCTGACCAGCACCTACTGTACGACCGCCTTCACGAATCGCAAATCTCAAACCTTTTTCTAGTGCTACTGTAGACAACAAGTTTACCTCGATAGTCACGTTATCACCAGGCATTACCATTTCTACGTTTGCTGGTAGCGTGATCTCACCCGTTACGTCAGTAGTTCTAAGGTAGAACTGTGGTCTATATCTGTTGAAGAATGGAGTGTGACGTCCACCTTCTTCTTTAGAAAGAACGTAAACTTCAGCCTTGAAGTGAGAGTGAGGCTTCACAGTACCAGGCTTACAGATAATCATGCCTCGCTTGATTTGTGCTTTTTCAATACCTCTCAACAACAAACCTACGTTGTCACCTGCTTCTCCTCTGTCAAGAATCTTACGGAACATTTCCACACCAGTTACAGTAGACTTCAAGCCTTCTGCACCCATACCGATGATCTCAACTGGTTCACCAGAGTTAACTACTCCTCTTTCGATACGACCTGTAGCAACTGTGCCACGACCGGTGATTGAGAATACGTCTTCAACTGGCATCAAGAAATCCTTGTCGATCAAACGCTCTGGTAGAGGAATGTAGTTATCAACCGCATCCATCAATTGCATTACTGCATCTACCCACTTTTCTTCACCATTTAATGCACCAAGTGCAGAACCTGCAATTACAGGAATGTTGTCCCCATCAAAGTTGTAGAAAGAAAGCAATTCTCTGATTTCCATTTCTACAAGCTCCAATAATTCAGGATCATCGACCATATCCACTTTGTTCATGAATACTACTAGTTGAGGTACACCTACTTGGCGAGCCAATAGGATGTGCTCTCTAGTTTGTGGCATTGGTCCGTCTGTAGCTGCTACCACAAGGATAGCACCGTCCATTTGAGCAGCACCTGTTACCATGTTTTTTACGTAATCCGCGTGACCAGGACAATCTACGTGTGCGTAGTGTCTCTTTTCAGTTTGGTATTCTACGTGAGAAGTATTGATTGTAATACCTCTTTCTTTCTCTTCTGGAGCGTTGTCAATAGAAGAGAAATCTCGTAATTCAGAAAGACCCTTCTTTGCCAATACCGTGGTGATGGCTGCAGTCAAGGTGGTCTTACCATGGTCTACGTGTCCAATGGTTCCGACGTTAACGTGCGGTTTGGAACGGTCGAAATTAGCTTTTGCCATGCTTGAAAATCCTCAGTTTAAGTTTTAAAATATGATTAGATAATAAATTCTGTGTTGAGCCAACGACGGGAATTGAACCCGTGACCCCTTCCTTACCAAGGAAGTACTCTACCCCTGAGCTACGTCGGCTTTCACTACGCAGTGTACTTCGAAAAGTACAGAGCGGGAGACGAGGCTCGAACCCGCGACCTGCAGCTTGGAAGGCTGCCGCTCTACCAACTGAGCTACTCCCGCTTGTTCCCGATTGCTCGGTTACTTTTTTTGCCCTGCAAAAGTACAAAATAAATTTGTTTTTATGCAAGTCGTGGGGGAAACAGGATTCGAACCTGTGAAGACTTAAGTCAACGGATTTACAGTCCGTCCCAGTTGGCCGCTTTGGTATTCCCCCAATTGCGCTAAAATTGTAGGCTATTTACCCCTAGGAACTTTAACGGACTGCAAAATTATAGCCTTTTATTAAAGTATCAAAGTGAGTTCTTGAAAATTGAAAAAAAATTCTCCAAACACCCCTCAATCTTTTAGAAATCAAGGAATTAATTTTCCTCTTTTAGTAATTCTAAGTAATACGAATAATAGGATTTCAAGTCCTCAGACTGTTCCTTCTCCGCAAGCGCCACCATTTTATCCAACACACCCTCCTCCATCACAAAACCTAACAACGTTTGAAAGGCCCCTAATCGCAAGTAATCCTTTGAATTGAACTCCAAAACAGCAACTAATTGGCGAAGAGCCTTATCCTTTTCAGAAACCTCCACATCCATGAAATAACTCCCGTAATACCCCATAAAATAATACAAGCCCTCGCCACTCAACTTGGAAAAGGTCTGCTCAAACCAAGGCCCCTTCCCAAGGACCTTATTCTTCAGGTAATACTCCGCCAACCCAACAGACATCCTGAAATTGGTCTCCCGCTCAAAGGTCTCCATCCACGAAAGCTCCATCACTGGATCTGCAACACGAGCCAAGCCCATCAATGCCGCACCCGCAACTAAATAGGAAGGATCTCGAGCCAATCGGGTAAAAGCCCCTCGGTATCTAGAAGGGTTCCATTCGGTAAGCACCTCCAAGGCCCCTGCTCGAACCTTATTGTTCGGATCTTCCTCCGCTAATCGATAAATTTTCTCTTCCAATTCCGCTAGGGTTTCCTTCCATTGATCCCCTCCCTGCAACAACGAAAGCCCACGTTCCCGAATAGCCGCAAACGAATCCTGTATCGCCAAAGGCAATACCAGTACCAATTCTTCAGTAGCCTCACGCGAAACCAAGCTATCCAAAGCCTCAAATCGCGCAACCCCTAATTGGGACTCCTTAAATTGCTGCAAATAATGGGCATTGCTCATCACTTGATTTCCCTTCATTACTGTTTCATGCCCCTCATTCACATAGACCAAAGAAATCGGATAGCCATTTTCTAAGGCCACCTCCTGCTGCGCTGTTGTTAATTGAACTATTTTGGTTTTCCGTACTTCCCCCTCATACCAACTGACCGTAATGGGCAATTGGAAAACTGGGTAATCAAGATTGTCCTGAACTTGTGAAAAACGAAGTAGTAGATTTTCCGGCTGCGAATAGTCGACCTCAACTTCCAACTCTGGGTGTCCCTTTGCAAAAAACCATTGATTAAAAAACCCATTCAAGTCCTGCCCACTAACCTGCTCCATGGCTAGTCGCAAGTCGTGTGCCTCCACCGCCTGAAAGGCATGCTGAGTTAAATACAAGTTCAAGCCCTTAAAAAATGCGGCATCCCCCAGCTGACGTCGCAACATGTGTAGCACCAAGCCCCCTTTATTGTAACTGTGTGCATCAAAGAGATCCTCAGCATCGGCATAGTTAAACCGAATCAATTTTTTCGGATCCATCTCTGCTTCGGCAAAATAACCTTCCTTCTCCACCACCAACTTCAAGTCCGCCTGATCCTGACCATAGCGCTTTTCATTCCATAGGTATTCGCTGTAATTGGCAAAAGCCTCGTTCAAGGTGAGATTGGACCAGGACTCGGCAGTAACCAAATCCCCAAACCACTGGTGAAAAAGCTCATGTGCTATGATGTAATCCCATTCTGAATCCAAAGCCTCACGCTCATCTAACAGCAGTTCTTCCATAAAAATGGATGCCGTAGTATTCTCCATGGCACCAGACACAAAATCTCGAACGACGATCTGATCGTATTTTTGCCAAGGGAATGGTACTCCTAGCCTCGATTCAAAATAGCCAATCATTTGGGGAGTGGAAGCAAAAACCTTTGCCGCACCTTTTTCAAATCCTTTCTCTACGTAATATCCCAAGGGTAAATCCCCATGGGAAGCAGTCACTTTTACAAAATCCCCCACCGCAATCGCTACCAAGTAGGGGGCATGGGGCAAATTCATCTCCCAGTGGTCTTTGCGTAGTCCATTTCCTAACTTCTGTTGCCTCACCAATCGTCCATTGCTGA
>CAMDEU010000012.1 GCA_945897085.1 Spirosoma fluviale
CCGCTAAAAGGCTTTGGGACTGAATCAAACGCGTATCCATTGCTTCGTGCGCTGGTGGATTTTATCTCGGGAATGACCGATAAGTATGCACTCAACCTCTACCGGCGGGTGAAGGGGATTTCATTTCCAGGAACCTGATTGGGTAGCCCTAGGAATTAATTACTATCCCTCTTCCCAAGATTCGCCCCAGTCTACCACCTGATCTTCCAAGTAGTGGGGGTACAATTTGCGGTGCTGTTTTTTCACCTCCTGAACGAGTGTTTCACGGAATCCTTCTACATTTTCTCCCAGGGAGGCAGACATAACTACAGGAGTAATTCCATTTTTCTTTTCGAAGGCTTCTGAGAGTGCCTTGAAATCTAGGTAACGGGTTTCTTGAAGCTCGTGCTCACTGATTTGCAACAGCTCCTCTTCGGAAGGCATCTGAAGCACTAGATCTACTTTATTGAATACGAGTAAGATTGGCTTATCTCCCGCTTTAATTTCTTGGAGCGTATGTGTGACTACCTCGATATGATCCTCAAAGGCATGGTGAGATAGATCCACCACATGGACCAATAGGTCTGCTTCCCGAATTTCATCAAGTGTCGATTTGAATGATTCGATGAGGTGGGAAGGTAATTTTCGAATGAACCCCACCGTATCGGACAGCAGGAAGGGGATGTTTTCTAGGACTACCTTTCGTACTGTGGCATCTACGGTAGCAAAAAGTTTGTTTTCGGCTAGGATATCCGTCTTGGTGATTAGATTCATCAAGGTGGACTTGCCCACATTCGTGTAGCCGACCAAGGCTACGCGCACAATTCCTTTTCTGCTTTTGCGTTGGGTGACGCCCTGTTTTTCTATTTCTAGCAACTTATCCTTAAGCAAGGATATTTTAGTTCGAATGTCTCGTTTGTCGGTTTCAATTTCCTTTTCTCCTGATCCCCCTCGCGTACCTGTACCGCCTCGTTGCCGCTCCAAGTGGGTCCACATGCGGGTCAATCGGGGCAAGAGATATTGGAATCGGGCCAGCTCCACCTGCGTTTTAGCTTGTGCAGACTGGGCTCGCTGCAGGAAGATGTCCAATATGAGCAAGGAGCGGTCGTAGATTTTGACTTTTATTTCGTCCTCCAAATTTCGCATTTGGGAGGGGCTCAAGTCATCGTCAAAAATCACCATATCCACCGCAAAGTGCTCCACATAGGTTTGGATTTCCTCTAGTTTCCCTTTGCCCACAAAGGTGCGGATATCGGGCTTGTCCATTTTTTGTTTAAAACGACACACCGTTTTTGCACCTAGCGTCTCAGCGAGAAAGGCCAGCTCATCTAAATGCTCCTCTACTTCTAGATCGGGTTGTTGTTGTCGCACCAAAGAAACCAGTACCGCAGTTTCTTGTCGTGGGGCGGTATCATGTAGTTTTTGAAGTTTGCGCGAAAATTTACTCATGAATAGAAATCAGGTAAAGGATAGGCGCAATGCCTAGCGAACTAGACTTCTGTAGCTTGTTCAATGCATTGCGTCCCCAAATTTGAGCATAATTCCTTAGATTAGATTAGGATACTCTCTTAGGGAGTGGTTATTTTGCTGTTGAAAGCAAAAATTAACCGCCCCAATGGCAGAAATAAAGCAAACTTCCCTACCTGGTGTACTCGAGATTTTCCCCCGTGTTTTTCCAGACAGTAGGGGTTATTTTTTTGAATCCTTTCGCCAAGATTGGTTGGACAAAATGGGAGTTCATGAATCTTGGGTTCAAGACAATCAATCTTTTTCTCAAAAGGGAACTGTGAGAGGGATTCATTTCCAGCAGGGTGAACATGCGCAAGCCAAGCTGGTACGTGTCATTGCTGGAAAAGTGCTGGATGTAGCGGTGGATCTTCGAAAGAGATCTTCAACTTTTGGACAGGTGTATTCCACCATTTTAGATGCCGAAAAAAACAACCTATTGTACCTTCCAGCAGGTTTTGGACATGGATTTTCAGTCTTGGAAGATGCTGTATTTGTTTACAAATGCTCCAATTATTACGACAAGGCTTCCGAAGGCGGAGTTCTTTGGTCTGATCCCGCCTTGGCTATTGACTGGATGGTGGCGGAGCCAATCGTATCTGAAAAAGACCAGATCCTGCCTACACTGGCAGCATTTGTTGAAGCGTTTCAAGGAGGGTTATAAATTCGTAGGACTTAATTAGGTCTAGAGAAACTGACAATGAACATTCTGATCACGGGAGTAACTGGGCTATTTGGCAGTGAGCTTGCTAGGGAATTCAGCACCCTGGGGAATATTCATGGTCTGAGGCGCGCGAGCTCTGATCTCGGAGCAGTGGATCTAGAGGGACTAGCTATTCACTGGCATGAAGGGGATGTGTTGGATTTTAATTCCCTATTAGAAGCCGTGGAGGGGATGGATGTTGTAATCCATGCAGCAGGAAAAGTTTCCTTTTTGCCCCAAGACGAGCGCACACTTTTTCAAGTAAATCATCTAGGTACGGTCAATGTGGTGAATGCACTCCTGGCAACGGGTGTTTCCAAGCTGGTGTATATCAGCTCAGTTGCAGCCTTGGGGCAGGTTCCTGACCAAGAGGAATACGATGAAAAATCCGTTTGGGTAGATGTCCCAGGCCATACTCCCTACGCCTTGTCCAAATACTTGGCAGAATTGGAAGTTTGGCGTGGAGAGCAAGAGGGCTTGGAGGTTTTGGTCGTCAACCCCTCCGTGATTTTAGGCAAGGTTGCCTACGAGCGAAGTAGCGGGGGCTTGTATCAAATGGTATTGAAGGGGACTGTTTTCTTTCCTGCTGGCAATCTCAATTACATTGATGTACGGGATGCGGCGGAAATTACGCGTGCCCTGGTTGAAAAAAATGCTTGGGGAGAACGATTTATTTTGTCCAAGGAAAGCAGGTCCTATGACTTGTTTTTTCAGCAGGCTGCTCAGGTTTTGGGAGGAGCTCCACCGAAAAATAAGCTATCCAACTCGGCCATTTCTTGGGGATTCCCAATTCTGAAGGTCATGTCTTGGTTGGTTGGTAAAAAGCTGCCATTCACGGCCCAAGTGGCTAAAAATGCGCAGCGCAAAACCCACTTCAGCAATCAAAAGGTGGCCCGCTACCTAAACTTTCACTATCGCGAATTGCAGGATACCTTGGAATGGGCAAAAACAAATCGATAAAACTTATTTTCTGTCTCCAGCGTTGAAGATGAAAAGGTTTTAAGAAAAATTCACCTACTGATAATTTTAAAATCACGAAAAAATCACATTTGAATTTTCGAAAAACCAAAAATTTGGTAACTTAAATGAATCTTAGCACTACCGAATGACCGGAGATCACGACCAAGACTGGGAAGAAGACAAAAAGCTCGTCGAGCGATTTGAAGATTCACTGAAGTCCAACATGGACCTGTATTTCGAAGAAGAGGAATTGGAGGATATTATCCGATTTTACTTTGATCAACAAAAATTTTTAAAGGCGCTTCGTGCGTCCGAATACGCCTTGGAGAAATTCCCCTTCTCTGTAGAAATACGTCTTCAGAAAGCCCAATGCCTTATTTTTAACGATGAGCTGGATGAAGGCCTAGAGATTTTGGAGCAGCTAAATAATCTTTCTCCAAACAACGAGGATATTGTTTTGGCCTTGGCCAACGCCCAGATTTTGGCAGGCAACTTTCAGGAAGGCATCGACTTGTTGGAAAATTACTTGCCGATGGCAGAGGATAAGGCGGAGGTCTTTTATTCCTTGGGAAATCTGTTCCGAGCCAAGGGAGACAATACCAAAGCAAGTTATTACTTTAAGGAGGCGGTGAAAAAACGAATCAACCACGAGGATGCCCTCTTTCAGCTGGCCATGATCACCGAAGAGGAAGGTTCCTTTGATGAGATCTTGGACTTTTACCAGGAATTTATCGATCAGGACCCCTATTCTGCGGGCGCTTGGTACAATCTGGGTGTAGTATACAATCGCTTGGGGAGATTTGAGGATGCGATTAAAGCCTATGAATATGCCTTAATAATTGACGATGCCTTTGCTTCAGCCCATTTCAATATGGGAAATTCGATGATGAATACCCTCAATTTTGAAGGGGCTTTGGAAGCTTACCAAAACACGATCAACTGTGAAGGGGCCAATGCAGAGAATTGCTGCTACATGGGTGCGGCATACGAAAAGCTAGGCAAGGTAGACGATGCCTTTACCTACTTTAAAAAGTCTGCCAAACTGGATGAAGAATACGACGATGCCTGGTTTGGGCTCGGAATGTGTATGCTGAAAAAGGAAAAATTCTTTGAGGCCATTCACTATTTCAAGAAAGCCATCCATCTCAACAAGGACAATGCAAACTATTGGGTAGGATTGGCAGATGCCGAGTTTAACTTAGGAAATTTGCAGGCAAGTTCAGATGCCTACGAAGAGGCGATCAACTTGGAGCCCGGAATCATGGAGGCCTATGTCAACTTATCCATTATTTATTTTGATCAGAATCTATTTGAGGAGGCTATCGATGTGGTCCGTGAAGGGATTGAAGAGTTGCCAGAGGAATCAGAGTTGTATTACCGCTTGGTAGTTTACCTGATCAAAATGGGGAAATACAAGGAAGCCTTCACATATTTAGAAAATGCATTAACTTTGGACTTTGATAGGCATGCATTACTATATGAGTTAATGCCAGAATTGAAAAAACAAAAGGCTGTTTTCAAAATAATTGCCCAGTTTCGGGACGAAAATCCCCGCTCAACACCTTAAAACCTAGCAAATGAATTACGTACTGAAGAATCTGCCTTTACGGACTGAAAAGCCTCGTAACACGGGTCTTACTATGGCTATGGACAAAGGACTTAGCTTACGCGAAACAGAAGACTTTGTAGATAGCTGTGCGGATTATGTGGATATCGCGAAGTTTGGATGGGCCACCTCCTATGTCACCAAGCACCTAAAAGAAAAAATTGCCGTTTACCAATCCGCTGGAATTCCAGTCTATTTTGGAGGGACCTTGTTTGAAGCCTTTATCGTCAGGGGTCAATTTGACGATTATCGCAAATTGATCGACACCTTTGGCCTTACCTTTGCAGAAGTGTCAGACGGGTCGATCTCCCTCAACCACGACAAAAAATGTGAATACATTCAGACCCTTTCCAAACAGGTGACGGTACTTTCGGAAGTGGGATCTAAAGATGCTGCTAAAATCATTCCTCCTTACAAGTGGATCGAGCAGATGCAAACCGAGCTAAGCGCAGGAGCTTGGAAAGTAATTGGCGAAGCGCGTGAAGGAGGAAATGTAGGGCTTTTCCGCGATTCTGGAGAAGTACGTCAAGGTCTCGTGGAGGAAATTTTAACGCAAGTACCGGAAGAAAAAATCATCTGGGAAGCCCCTCAAAAATCCCAGCAAGTTTGGTTTATCAAGCTGCTTGGAGCCAATGTCAACTTGGGCAACATCAGCCCTGCTGAAATAATTCCATTGGAAACTATCCGACTGGGCCTTCGTGGAGATACTTTTGACCACTTTCTTGGGGAAATTAAATTGTAATTAATTTGGCTGAAAGTCGTCTTTCAGCCTTTCTTTTTCAGTATGGATACAGTTAAAAAATACGGCCTTACCTATCTCAAAGGACTGGCCATGGGGGCCGCAGATATCGTTCCTGGCGTTTCTGGAGGATCAATTGCACTTATCGCGGGAATCTACCAGGTTCTCTTGGATAGCATAAATGCCTTTAATTTCAACAACTTGTTATTGTTGAAATCCTTTCGAATCAAGGAATTCTATCTCCGCGTCAAAGGCAACTTTCTATTGAGTCTTTTGACAGGGATCATGACGAGTATCTTTACGCTTTCCGGACTGATTACCTACTTGATGGAGGAGCACCCCATTCCACTCTGGTCCTTTTTCTCTGGATTGATTTTGATCTCTGCCTTTCTGATTTTGAAAGAAATAAAGAAATGGAATTTGGGAGTTGTTTTAGCAATTGCTGCGGGTACCGCCTTTGCTTGGTGGGTGACCAATTTGCCTCCAACCACCACCCCTGACGACTATTGGTTTACTTTTGTGGCAGGAGCTATTGCCATTTGTGCCATGATTTTGCCCGGCATCAGCGGGAGTTTTATCCTGTTGATTCTAGGCCAATACGAGCGGATCCTTCAGGCTGTATTGGATAGAGATTTTTTGACACTTGCCCTTTTTGCCTCAGGATGTTTGGTCGGAATTCTCTCCTTTAGCAGAGTAGTGTCCTACTTGCTTCGAAAATTCCATACGGCCACCATCGGTCTACTCTCTGGTTTTATGCTGGGTTCTGTCAACGAACTATGGCCTTGGAAGCTGGTGACTTCTTGGCGAACTTCCTCAAGCGGCAAGGAAGTCCCCTTTCTTTCCGAAAATATTCTTCCGAGTACCTTTGCGGAGCAAGTGGGAGAGTTGCCTCAGGTAGAATGGGCCATTGGCGCCTTCCTTTTTGGGATTGGGCTCGTTATTTTTATTGAATGGCTCGCAAGTAAATTGCAGCAAGGGTGAGAAAATTTGGCTTGATCGGCTTTCCTTTGGGGCACTCCTTTTCCAAGAAATATTTTACGGAGAAGTTTACTCGCGAAGGAATTCAGGGATGCCAATTTGAGCTTTACCCAATAGCGCGTATTCAAGAATTCCCCCAGCTCTTTGATCGAGAGTCTAGCTTGGAAGGACTTGCGGTAACTATACCTTACAAGGAACAAGTAATTCCCTACCTAGATGGCTTGGACCCAGCCTGTGCCCAAATTGGAGCAGTCAATTGCATCCGTATCCGAGATGGGAAAAAGATCGGCTTCAACACGGATTACTTGGGATTTAAGCAATCCCTTCGGTTCTGGCTAGGCACGGAAATTCCCAATGCCCTAGTATTGGGTACAGGTGGAGCTTCCAAGGCGGTACAGCAAGCCCTCCGAGACTTAGGCGTTTCCTTTCGGATTGTCTCTAGGAGCCAAAAGGAAGGGCAGCTTACCTATGCGGACCTGAAGGATCAACCTGAGTGGCTGGCTTCCCATTCGTTGATTATCAATACCACCCCACTGGGCACCTATCCTCAGGTGGAAGACATGCCAAACATCCCGCTTGAGCAGCTCCATGCGGGACATCGGATCTATGATTTGGTGTACAATCCTTCGATCACTCGGCTCATGCAGGAATGCATTGCTCGAGGCGGAACCGCTAAAAATGGGCAAGACATGCTCGAACTGCAGGCCGAAGCTGCTTGGGATATCTGGAATAGTTAATCCCCTTAGGCTTCTCCAACACCTTTTTTCGCCTGATTCGGAGTTAATTTTAGCACCCCTGTCTACTTGCTTGTTCCTTCGGAAATGTGGAGGTTTGGCTCATGGAAAATTTGAACCAATCTCGCTGTCCCTGGTGCCTAGGCTTTCCAGAATACATCACCTACCACGATCAGGAGTGGGGCGTACCTGTGTATGAGGACCGAACACACTTTGAATTTTTAGTTTTGGAAAGCGCCCAAGCAGGACTCAGCTGGGCGACTATTCTAAAAAAACGCGCCGGATACAGAAGGGCTTTTGCAGACTTTGACTACCTGCAGGTAGCCCAATTTCCAGAATCATATGTGGAAGAGTTGTTTCAAGATAAAGGCATCGTACGAAATGTATTGAAGATTCGTGCTGCGATCAACAACGCGAGACGCTTTCAGGAGGTCCAAGCGGAGTTTGGTACCTTCAATGCTTACATCTGGGGGTTTGTCGGGGGAAAGCCCATTCAAAACAAAATTTCTTCAGGGGACCCTTACCCTGCTACCTCCACCGAGTCGGATCGCCTAGCCAAAGACATGAAAAAACGAGGCTTTAAATTTTTGGGAAGTACCATTCTTTACGCACACCTGCAGGCCACGGGATTAGTGAATGACCACTTGGTTACTTGTTTTCGCCACCGAGAAGTAGCGGTAGGGTAAAAAAAAGGGAGGCTAGCGAACTAACCTCCCTTTTTTATTTTAAGCTATGCGAATCTTACAGCTGAGACATGAGCAAGTAGACGCCTGCTCCAGCAAAGTAGCCTAACGCAGCAAGTAAAGAAATGCGCTTTAGGTACCATCCGAATTCGATTTTTTCCATGCCCATGGCTGCTACACCAGCTGCAGAACCAATGATCAAGATACTTCCTCCTGTACCGGCGCAATACGCCAAGTAAAGCCAGATGAAGTCATCCATTGGATACATTTCCAAGCTGTACATACCCATACTAGCCGCTACCAATGGCACATTGTCTACGATAGCTGACAAGAGACCGATGAGGGTGATGATGATTCGATTGTCACCAATAGTCGTGCTGAGGTAACCTGCAAAGTTGGCCAAGGTACCCATGGACTGTAGGGCGCCTACCGCGAGTAAAATACCCAAGAAGAATAGGACGCTTGGCATGTCGATTTTGGCAAGGGCATGAGTGGCAGTGTACTTATTGCGCAAAGACTCGTCCATATCTGGATTGATCAATTCAGATATTACCCAAAGTACGCCAAGTCCTAATAACATGCCCATATATGGAGGTAGGTGAGTGACAGTCTTAAAGATGGGTACAGAGATCAAGGCACCTATGCCAAGAATCAACATCAAGTTGCCGGTTTTAACTGAAGCTGCAGAAGATTCAGTTTCTTCCTTGAATTCGCCCAAGGTACCCTTCATGGTGAAGGTGAGGAAAATCAAAGGAACTAGCGTACACACAATGCTTGGGATAAAAAGGCCTTTCATGATGGCAGCAGCAGAGATCTGTCCGCCAATCCAAAGCATAGTCGTCGTCACGTCACCAATTGGAGACCAGGCTCCACCTGCATTGGCAGCGATCACAATCATCCCTGCAAAGAATAGACGCATTTCCTTGTCTGGAATCAATTTACGCACCAACGAAACCATCACGATGGTAGTAGTTAGGTTGTCTAATACAGAGGATAGGAAGAAGGCAACAATACAAACTACCCAAAGGAGGGCAATTGGATTCTTGGTTTTGATACGGTCGGTGATGAATTTGAATCCATGGTGCGCATCAACCAATTCCACGATAGTCATCGCGCCCATCAAGAAGAAGAGAATCTGCGCAATCTCATTGAGGTGGTGGCCCAACTGCTCTACCACGTACTCTAGGTGTAGCTCGCCAGCACTAAGGGAAGCTGCTTTTTCTCCCAGTTCATGAAGAAAATCAATATATTTTTGGCTGCTTAATTGCGTTTCAGTAGCGCCAGATAGCGTGAAAATAGTCCAGCAAATTACTGCAGTCAGTAAAGCGGATGCTGTTTTATTGATCTTGATGGGGTGCTCTAGCGCGATGGCAAAGTAGCCGACCACAAAGATGATAATGATTAATAACTCCATTTTTTGGATTTTTTTGGTGACGAATTGGTTTAATCTTTGGTTTGATTCATTCTAATGAGCTATTCTAGTCCCTTTATCCTAAAATTCCTAACTTGAGGAGAAGATTTTGAGGGGAAAATCTACCTTGAAAGCAAATTTCAGTTTAGAAAAGTGGAAAAAAACTGACCAACAATGTTTCAAAGACCAAAGTATTCTCTCGCATTATTTTTCTGTTATTATTTTACATGAGCTGCGCCAGGGCTATTTCGTAGGAGGTTTGGGACAGTTTTGTTCTCCCTTGATTTTGGGCATGTGACCATTGAAGTGCTTTCAAGATGGTATGACTTACATCTGCAAAAATTGCCTGGTCAGTGACTTCAGCTCCATCACTCATTAAATAAGCAAATACGCGAGCCATACCACAATTGGCAATAAAATCCGGAATAACCGCTACCCGTTCGTCTGTCCAAAGGCCTGTTGGACCAAAAAATATTTCTGGGTCTGCAAAAGGAACATTTGCACCGCAAGAGATGACCTCCAGGCCGGCCTTTACCATACGCTCAACCTGATTCAAGGTAATCAGACGAGAAGCTGCTGCAGGGATGAAAATTTCACTTTTCACATCCCAAATCTTTGCATTTATTTCCTCAAAAGAGAGAAGCCCTGCTGCACGCAATTGATTTCCTTCCCGCTTCAAAAAGAGCTCCCGGATTTCATCCAAACTAAAGCCCTCCTCACGAATAACTCCACCCGCTCGATCGATGATGCCGACGATGCGCACCCCCTCAACTGCCAAAAAGCAAGCAGCAGCAGCACCTACATTTCCCCATCCTTGGATCACGGCTCGCTTACCTTTTAGCTCACCTCCCCATAAGGAGTAGTAGTGCTTCACTGCTTCTGCGACGCCATAGCCGGTGATCATATCGGCTACCGTATATTTTTTTGGCCCATTTGGAGTGAATTTCGGGTCTTCAAGTACCTTCGATACCCCTTGCCGTAGTTGGCCAATTTTTCTGATTTTTTGAGGCTCATTCGCGCGAAAGTGTCCGTTGACAATTCCTTCTTGGGGATGCCAAAGACCATAGGATTCGGTGATGGGAATGACTTCGTGGATCTCGTCCACATTGAGATCTCCCCCGGTGCCGTAGTAGTTTTTGAGTAGGGGCATCACCGCCTTGTACCAACGTTGCAAGACCCCCTCTTTTCTCGGGTCTGCTGGGTCAAAATTGATTCCCGATTTGGCCCCACCTATGGAAGGTCCTGATACGGTAAACTTCACTTCCATGGTTTTGGCTAGTGATTCTACCTCCCGTTTGTCCAGCCCTTTTCGCATCCGGGTCCCACCCCCGGCAGCACCGCCTCGAAGGGAATTGATGACTACCCATCCTTCGGCTTCCGTTTCGCTATCCTTCCATTCAAAAATGATTTCAGGGGATTTATTCTCAAATTTTTTGAGTAAGTCAAGCATTGTTGTTTGGGGTTATAATTCAGCCCAAAAATAGAGAAATATTTCCCAGTCTCTCTTGACTTTTATGGCCTAGGTCTAACTTTTACCCATAAATGATACCTCCCGAAGAATCACGACTTGCGCCTGTCACTGAAGCCAGCGCATTTGCCTCCCCACGCAGCCTGAGCACACCAAGAAATGCAAAAATTAGAGCCTCCTTAAATTCAATGAGTTCCTTAGTGGCTTCCACTTGAACCCAATTTTGCCGCAACTGATGGTCCAATCGCTCCACAAAGTAGCGGTTGTAGGCCCCACCTCCTGTAAGCAAAACGCTTGGCGTAGCCTTTGAGGAATGGGTTCGAATCAATGCAGCGATTTGGATCGCATAGTGCTCTACTAGGGTGCGCAAATTATCTTTTGGAGGAAGGCCTCTTTTTTCGATCAGAGGAATAAATAATTGTTCAATAGATTCCCTGCCCAGGGATTTGGCTCCATGTAGGGAATAAAAAGGGAGTCCATTTAATTCTTCAAGAAGCGGAGTATCCAGCGCTCCTGACCTTGCCCATGCACCATCCTTGTCGTAGGGGCTTCCGAGTTTGAGGGCTTCCTGGTTGAGAAGAAGGTTGAATGGACTGCAGTCAAAAGCAATCCGCTGCCCATTCTTTTTGAGGGAAAGGTTGGAAATACCTCCGAGATTGATGCAAAAATCAATCTGTGAAAAAAGTAGGCGGTCACCGATAGGAACTAAGGGAGCGCCTTGGCCTCCCAATTGTACATCGAGCATCCGGAAATCAGCAATTACTTTTTCTCCAGAAGCCTGATGCAAAGCCCAGCCGTTACCGATCTGAAGGCTCAGCCCTTTTTCAGGTTGATGAAAAACGGTGTGGCCGTGGGAGGCTACCGCCATGGGTTTCACTTGGCGTTCCAGACAGAAGGCCTTCACTTGCTCCCCCATCCATTGGCCAAAGTTCACATCCAAAAGCGAGAGCTCCAGGCCGGAAAGGAGATGGCTTTCTCCTAAGGCTTTGCCTAAGGCATCCGGAAATGGTCGAGTCTCTGTTTGGAGAATTTCATAGCTCCACCCTCCTTTTTGAAACTCAAAGTGGCAGTGCGCAAGGTCAAGCCCGTCTCCGGAAGTTCCTGACATGAGTCCAATTAAGGAATAGCTTTCTGAGTGCATGGGTTAAAGAATGTTAAGTCTATCCAAGAATGACAGATTATTTTTGTTCTCTAAAGGTCGGGTTTTTATTCATTTCTGATTTACCTCCTAAATGAAAAATCGATTCATGGATTATGACAATCCGGCAAGTCTTCCAGATCGCCAATTTCATCCAATCCTCGGCCCTTCAGCGGATGCAAACCTGATTGCTCTGGTCAGGTTTAAACTTTGAGTTGGAGGGATTATTTGATGCCTACTGCGTTAATTTTCCTGAAATATCTATTTATCTAGGTGGTTGAGAAGCAGATTCTTTTGAATCATTGGTAAAAGACCACATATTTGTAGTCCCAAATTTAGTTCTCTTTGAGCTAAATTGTATTCTAAACCATCCATGTTGCGTAAACTAGCGTTGGGTGTGCTCTGCACCCTTTTACTAATTTCTGAAGGCTTCGGTCAAAATAGTTCCTCTACCTATAGTGCTTTGGGGATTGGAGAATTTAACTATGGAGGTCAGGTTCAAAACCAAGGCATGGGAGGCATGGGGATTAGTTTTGGAACTGGATGGAGTGCCAATGCCGTCAACCCTGCGCTTTCTACGCGAAACACTATTTTTAATTTTCAAGCTTCCCTCAACTACAAACGGATAGCGGTATCCAATGCTACCGAAAAATCTTTGGTGGACGGGGGAGGGCTTTCCTATATCGCAATCTCCCTTCCTGTAAAGACGGGAAAACTCACTGCTGGAATGGGTCTTGGACAAATTTCCAGTATCAATTACCGATTGAAAGTGGATAGCCCAGTGAATAATTCGGATTTAAAGGCGGACAATAATTTGGAAGGGGATGGCGGAATCTCGGAGGCCTATGTGAATTTTGGCTACTTGCTTGCCAAAAATTTGAGTATAGGGGTGCATGGATCGTATCTTTTTGGATCTTCTATTCGTTCCAATCAACTTACAATTTTTGATAAAAGCGATGTGGAAGTGGGCAGAGCTTCTGAATACTATGAACGAATTTCTGTTTCCGATGTGGCCTTAAAGTTGGGAGCCCACTACTTTTTTAAGACTTCTGAAAAAAGTAATCTCCATCTAGGAGCCATTTATCAGACATTTGGGGACGTTAATGGAACAGCATTTGCAAAATTGGCTCCGATTGGCCAAGCTAGCAGTCTGAAAACAGATGGTGATCTGATAGCCAATAATGAAAAGGGAGCAATTTATCTTCCAAGTCGCTATGGATTTGGGGTGAGCTATGAAAAAAACAATAAATTCGTGATTGGCTTAGAGGGGCAGTACCAAGATTTTTCGAAGTATAGAAACTTTTTTGGGGAACCATTAAGCCTGCAAGCGGCCCAAAAAGTGGGGCTTGGAATTCAGTTAGTTCCTGATTTCACTGATTTTGACAAGATTTTGAATCGCGCTACCTACCGAATGGGTCTGGAATTTATGCGCACACCCTATTTTATCAATGAGACCACCATCAATGATTTTGGCATCAACTTTGGTACTTCTATTCCTGTAAACAACCTTTCACTGATGAACATGGCGATGAAGGTTGGAAGAAGAGGAACATCAGCTAATGGATTGATTCGTGAAGCCTATTTTAATTTCACCCTAGGCTTTTCACTCAATGACAATAGCTGGTTCTACAAACGAGTTTTCGAATAATTAAAATTTTAAACAATTAACCCCTAACAGGGATTCACCTAAAGTCAATAACTGATTAATTCTGGATGATTATGAAAATTAAAGCAACCTTTCTTGTCTTCGGAGCCATGCTCCTTGCTGGAATATCCCATGCGCAAGATGGCTGGAACTGGCCTGCAGATCCTGCTCAGGAAGCAAAGGCTAGAGAGTTTAATGCCGCCTATTTTGACTACATGAAGGCAGAGCAATTTGTCGAGGCAACCAAGCCTTTGAGCTGGCTTTTGGTGAATGCGCCAAATTTGAATGAATCCATTTACATTCAAGGGGTGACCGTTTACAAAGGTGCGGCAGATAAAACTACCGATGCAGCACAAAAACGGGTGTACCAGGACAGCGTGATGGCTATCTACGACAAAAGAGGGGAGTTGTACAACAACCCTGCGAAGTGGATCGAGACCAAAGCCTACTATGGCTACTTGTTTTTCAAATCTGACAAAGCTAAGATTCCAGCCGTAGTCGCAGATTTTGATAAAGCCCTAGCCCTGAAAGGAACCATCAATTTCCAGTTTGTTCCCATGTACTTTGACTTGGTAGAGAAAAATTACACATTGAACCAGGCATACGCTCCGGAGCAAGTTTTGTCCATTTTCGATAAGTCAAACAAGATTTTGGATGCAGCGGCTGCAACAGGTAAGGATGTAACCGATTCCAAATCAACGCTTGAGACACTTTTGGTAAAAATGAAGTTGATCGATTGTGAATTTATCGAAACCAAATTGGGACCAAAGCTCGCTGCTGATCCAACTAACGAAGAACTTGCAGAGCAGATTTTCACCTATTCCTTGCAATACAAGTGTATATCGACCAAAGCCTTCTTGGCAGCCCTAGAGTTTAAAGATTCTAAGGCGCCAACTTTCAAGACTTCTCAGGTAAGAGGAATGCTCTACATGTCGTCTGGTGAGTTTGATAAAGCAGAGACTGTTTTTGAGAAAGCCTTCACCCTAGCATCAACTAACAAGGAAAAAGGCGAAACTCAAATGGAATTGGCCAAAATCTATGCAAGAGCAGGCAAAAAATCAGCAGCTCGTGAGGCAGCTCGTGTAGCAGCAGGACTTGATTCAGAATTGTCTTCTTCAGCCTATGGCTTGATTGGAGATCTATACATGTCAGCCTACAACGATTGCAGAGCTGGAGAAAGTAGAGTGAAAGATTACGCAGTATTCATTGCGGCTTACAATGCCTTTCAAAGAGCAGGAAATTCCAGAGGAATGGGTAGTGCAAGAGCACGTTTCCCATCCAAGGAAGAGCTCTTCACCGAGGGCTTTCAGTTGGGCTCTTCTGTAAGCACAGGATGCTGGGTTGGAGAAACTGTTTCCCTGTCTACAAGAGACTAATTTTTCTTAAATAGCTATAAATAAAGGCAGCCAAAGGCTGCCTTTATTCTTTTCATTCCCTCCAACTTTCCTACTATCTTTGTAGGCAATGAGCCGAGGTCTTTCCTATTATTTTTCTTTTTTAGCCCTGATCGTGCTGCTTTCTTGTCGTGAGGAGGCAGACCCCAACGCCTTAGTGGCTTACGAGGGCCCAGTAAACTCAGCTCAAAACATTCATATTTTACATAGTGACTCCGCAGTGCTTCGATCTGAGATTACAGCCCCAAAGCAGCTGGAGTTTGCTAATGGAAATTTAGAGTTTCCAGATGGTATTGACATTCAGTTTTTTAACTTGAAAGGGCAGCTGGAAACTACCATGCGTGCGGACAAGGGATACTTTTTGAGAGACCAAAACCTTTACAAGGGTTCGGGGAATGTGCAAGTAAAAAACCTAGCAAAGGATCAGCGACTACAGACGGAGGAATTATTTTGGAATCAAGCAAACCGCAAAATATACACAGACAAGTTTGTGACCATACAAGAACGGCAGACGCTTTTCAATGGAACAGGAATGGAAGCAGACGATAGTTTTTCAACTTATAGACTTCAAAAAGTGCGGGATAGTAGAACACTTTTACCTGGGGAAGGGCTATGAAATTGATAGATGCTAGCATCCTTTCCATTGCGCTTGCATTAATTGTGGTGGGGATACACCAGACCATGGTCAGTGGCATTGGCTTTTCTTATTCCCTGTTTATGTTTGCGGTAGGCCTATTGTTCTGGTTTCAGTTGAGACGGAACAAGGCCTTGGAAGAACTTAAAAGAGGGCCTGAAAAACCTATAAAGGGTACTAAACCCCATAAAACCCGATAAGAATGGAAACCAGCTACCTTGTATATGTCGGAATTGCCTTGGTTTTTTCCGCATTTTTTTCAGGGATAGAAATCGCTTACATCTCAGCCAACAAGCTTCAGATTGAACTGCAAAAAAAGCAAGGGATGTGGAGCGGGAAAGTTTTAAGTAAATTTTTGGCTAGGCCAGGTCAATTCATCGGGACTACGCTGATTGGAAATACGATCATGCTGGTCTTATATGGTACGTTTATGGCCTTTTTGCTAGACGAGCCCTTACGGAATTTGTTTCCAGCGTCGATTAACAATGAAGCGGTAATCTTAATCTCTCAAACGATCTTATCCACCCTTTTGGTGTTGATCACTGGGGAGTTTTTGCCGAAAAGTATTTTTATGCTGGATCCCAACCGCATGCTTAACTTTTTTGCGCTTCCATTTCTTATCATTTATTCCATCATGTATCCCGTTGTTTGGCTGGTTGTAGCCTTATCGAAGTTATTTATTACTCAGGTGCTTCGACTGGAATACAATGAGGAAAAGCCCGTGTTCACGATCACCGATCTCAACTCCTTCATTAAAGATCAAATGGGACAAAATCGTACCGCCGGAAATGTGGAGGTAGATTCCAAGATTTTTGACAATGCGATTGAATTTAAAACGGTACGAATTCGGGAGTGTATGATCCCGCGAACAGATATCGTGGCCGTAGAAATATCCGATCCTATTGAGGAGCTGAAAAAGGTATTTGAAGAAAGTGGGCACTCCAAAGTGGTTATTTACCGGGAATCAATTGATGAGGTGATTGGCTATTGTCATCAGTTGGAGCTATTTAAGAAGCCAAAAACGATTGAAGACATTCTCACTCCCATCATCATTGCGCCAGAATCTGCCCTCGCCAATGAGGTACTTATCCAATTTATCCAAGAGCGAAAAAGCCTTGCCTTGGTAGTCGATGAATTTGGGGGGACTAGCGGAATTGTCTCCATGGAAGATATCATCGAAGAGATTTTTGGAGAGATCGATGATGAGTATGACAACGAAGCACTTACTGAACAATTAATCGGGGAACTTGAATTTTTGCTGAGCGCCCGACTTGAAATCGATTATCTCAAGGAAAAATATGCATGGGAATTGCCGGATGGGGATTTTGAAACGCTCTCCGGATTCATCCTTTCACAAACCGAAAATTTACCCAATATAGGCGAAACAATCACCTATGGAAGGTTTACCTTTACTATAGTCTCTAAGCAAGCACATCGAATCGAAACTGTTCGGCTGAAAATCAGCGACTCAGTTATTTTCTAAGGCTAGACATTGTTGGGGCAGAAATTTTGAATTTCGCCCTGAAACATCTTATTTTGCGACACTTTAAAATAAGCGAAGTCACAACCATGGCGTTAATTAAGCAAATTAGACAACGAACAGGGCTCTTAATCGGCGTAATTGCCGGCGGGTTAATATTATTTCTTTTAGGAGGGGATTTGTTAAGCCCAAATTCTTCCCTACTCAATGTCAACCAGAATATCGTAGGGGAGATTGCAGGCGAAGAAATTACCCTAGAAGAGTTTTCATTGAAAGTCGAAGAATACAAGGCTTCTTTTCAGCAGCGAACAGGCAGAATACCTGCAGAAGCAGAGATGGTCTCTGTTCGAGAACAAGCTTGGCAAGCCCTGATTGTGGAGCGTGTGTTCGAAGAAGAATACGACAAGTTGGGTCTGACGATATCTAGTCAAGAACTTATCGACATGGTTCAAGGGAAAAACATTGTCCCAGAACTTCGTGCACAGTTGGTTAATCCACAGACGGGCCAATTTGACAAGAGTCAGCTCATTACCTTCTTACAATCTTTAGAAACTGCTGATCCAGCGCAGCAAGCGGCTTGGGCGCAGCAAGAAAAATTATTTGTTCAGTCAAGAAGCCGTGTGAAGTACGACAACTTGCTTGCTACTACCGAATATGCTACTACTGCAGAGGCAAAGCTGGAGCATAAGTCTGCCAATACCATTGCTGATGCTTCGGTTTTATTTTTGCCATACTATGTGATTCCAGATGGCGACATCAAGATCCAAGACAGCGAGCTTGCAGACTACCTATCCAAACACCAAGAGAAGTTTAAAGTAGGCAATTCTGCAAACCTTGAATATGTTTCATTTAGCATTCAGGCTAGCGGAGAGGACTCTGCGGAGGTTATTTCTAAAATTAATGAGCTGACAGCTGAATTGAAAGCGACGGTAGAAGACTCCGCATTCGTGAGCAAGAATTCAGAAGTGCAGCAGCCTTTTCAGGTCTATGCGCCTGGAGATCAGTTGCCTGTAGCCCTCACCACCAATGTGGCTCAATTTGTAAAAGGCGAAACTTACGGTCCTTTCATCACCTCCAACTCTTCATATGTTTCCTATAAGGTAGCTGACCAGTACGCGGGCACTGCTAAAATGCGTGCTTCTCATATCCTATTTGGAACTGAAGGCATGGACGAGGCAGGTAAAGCTGCTGTCAAAACGCAGGCCGAAACTTTACTTGCAGATATCAAGACTACTGGCAACTTTGCGGATGCTGCTAGACAGTATGGTCAAGATGATACTGCCCAAAATGGTGGAGATCTAGGTTGGTTTGCAAAGGAAGACTTTGTGGAGGCTTTTGCCAATGCGACCTATGCAGCCAATTCAAAGGGTTTACTACCCAACTTGGTAGAAACAGAATATGGCTTCCACATCATTGAGGTGACTGAGCTGCCAGCTACTACCTATACCAAGTTAGCGGTATTGGAGCTTGAGCTTGTTGCATCAGATCTCACGCGAAATGAGGCCTTCAGAAATGCAGATGCTTTTGTAGCGGAGAGTGGAAACCGCGATGAATTTACCGAAAAAGCAACTGAAAAAGGATTTAGAATCATCCAAGCCAATAATGTGGATGCTACCTCTAGAAACCTCAACAATATCACCGATGCGAGACAGGTGGTAATCTGGGCATTTAGTGAGGCGGCTGTTGGAGAAGTTTCTACCGTATTCGAATTGAATGATTCCTATCTAGTGGCTTCCCTAGTGAGCAAGAAGGAAGAGGGAGAGGCAAAATTGGAAGATGTAAAAGATCAGGTGAAGCAGTTGGTTCTTAACGATAAGAAAGCTGCCCTCATCAACCAAAAATTAGCAGGTAAAACTACCTTGGAGCAAATGAAGGCTGTCTTCCCGGAGGCATCTTTGAATGAAGTTCCAGGATTACGCTTGAGTGATGCGGTGATCCCAGGTATTGGATTCGCACCAAAAGCCATAGGAACCATCTTTGGCGTGAAGACCAAAGGACTATTGACTAAGCCTGTACAGGAAGATATTGGATTGCTTGTGGCAAAAGTAAATAACTTGACCCCAGCAGCTGCAATTGGAGATTATACCTCCTACCAGGCGCAATTGGCACAGGGAGCTTCTCAGCGAATGACCTATCAAATCATGATGGCCCTTCAAGAGCTTGCGAAAGTGAAGGATTACCGATACAAATACTTCTAAATTTGAAGCAGTTCAAACGAACCCATGTCAAAAAAGACATGGGTTTTTTTATGCCATAATCTTCCTAGAAAGGATTAATTTTGGGCATGAAATCGACCTTTGATCCCCTAGCCTTCAAAGAAAAGTTAGAATCGTTCGGCACTTTTCCCATGCCTTACCTTTTTAAATTCATCGTTCCTTTTGGAAAAGAATCCGAAATAGCGGCTATTTTTCCAAAGGAGGAGGTAGTCCTCAAACCCAGCAGTGGAGGTAAGTACATCAGCATCACGATCCACATGCAGGTGGACAGTGCCGATCAGGTGATTGAACTTTATGAAATGGCAGCACAAATAGATGGAGTTATTTCTCTTTAACTAACGAGCACTATGTGGATAGAAGAATCAAACCAATTGAAAAAGAGCTTTACTTTTTCTGATTTTACCGAAGCCTTCGCCTTCATGACGCGTGTGGCATTCTTGGCCGAATCCCAACAGCATCACCCGAATTGGTTCAATGTGTACAATCGGGTAGACATCGCACTTACCACGCATGATGCGGGAAATGTAGTCACTGAAAAGGATCGAAAATTGGCTCAGGCCATAGATAAGCTGCTGGCATGAGTCAGGCTGTGGTTTCCTTGTATTTGGTGCCTACCCCGATAGGTAACCTTCGAGACATCACCTTGCGCGCCATGGACACGCTTCAAGCCGTAGATGTAATCCTTGCAGAAGACACACGAACCAGCGGCATCTTATTGAAGCATTTGCAGATCTCTAAAAACTTGCAAAGCTACCATAGCTTTAACGAGCATAAGGCGGTGGAAAAGTTGGTGGAGCGGATGAAAAAGGGGGAAACTTTTGCTCTTATAAGTGATGCTGGTACACCTGCGATCTCTGACCCTGGGTTTTTATTGGTAAGGGCTATCCTTGCAGCAGGGCTGGAAGTTCAGTGCCTGCCAGGCCCTACTGCCTTTGTTCCTGCACTGGTGGCTAGCGGCTTACCTAATGATCGATTTGTGTTTGAAGGTTTTTTGCCCCATAAAAAGGGAAGAAAAACCCGAATCGATGCATTGGTAAACGAAACTCGAACGCTGATTTTTTATGAATCTCCCCACCGATTGCTAAAAACCCTGGAGCAGCTTTCCGAAGTATTTGGATCCGATAGACAAGCGGCAGTTGCTCGTGAACTGTCCAAATTGCACGAAGAAATAGCCAGAGGAACGTTGGTAGAGCTAATTGAATACTACCAGACTCACCCACTAAAAGGGGAAATTGTGTTGGTAGTCGCTGGATGTACCGAGCAGCGAGAGAGCCGAGCTGAAAAGCAAGAGAAGAAACAGGCGGAATGGAAAAAAGAAAAGAAATCCCGCGACTAAAAAAACCTAAACTACTCACTATGCTGAACTCAGCCCAACTTTCCCAGCTTTTGGATCTTACGCGAAAAATTGCCGAGGAGGTGGGGACATTTATTGAAAAGGAACGACTGCATTTTTCCATGGATCGAGTGGAGCACAAGGGCTTCAATGACCTAGTTTCCTATGTGGACAAGGAAGCGGAGCAGCAGTGTGTGGCTCGATTGCAGGAGATTTTTCCAGAGGCTGGATTCATTACTGAAGAGGGAACCAATACCACACAGGGGGAAACCTACAATTGGGTGATTGATCCCTTGGATGGTACTACCAACTTTATCCATGGGCTTCCTGTTTTTGCAGTGAGTATTGGCTTGATGGAGGAGCAGGAGGTTGTGCTGGGTGTAGTCTATGAAGTCAACCGGAAAGAGAGTTTCTATGCCTACAAAGGAGGAGGCGCATTTTGTAATGGAGTACAGCTTCAGGTGAGCAAAGCGCCGAACCTTGCAGCCTCCTTGATTTCCACAGGATTTCCTTACTATCAGTTTGACTTAATCGATCGGTACATGGATATCATGAAATCTCTCATGCAGAAGACCCATGGACTCCGTAGGTTAGGTTCTGCTGCAGTGGATCTATGTTACGTCGCTGCGGGTAGATCGGAGGGGTATTTTGAGTACAATCTCAATTCCTATGATGTGGCGGCCGGAGTGATTTTGGTGCAAGAGGCAGGGGGACTGGTTACTGACTTTGGAGGGGGACGAGACTTTATTTTTGGTAGGCAAATTGTAGCCACAAACCAATCCATTCACCATGAGCTTTTGGAAGTTTTGGGAGAGCACTGGAGCTAATTAGCCCAATAAAAATTGCCAGAGAAGTAAGCTAATTCCACATAGTGGAATGCCTAGTCCAGCAAGCAAAGTCGCAAGTCGAGGTTGAAGCCCAAACTCCATCGCAAGGAGGGCGCCTGAAATCATGGGAGCCATTCCACTTTCTAGAACCATTACCTTAAGTGCAAGACTGTCTGACGGCAGGAAAAGTCCATAGAGTAACCATACGCATGCAGGGGCAAGCAGTAGGCGATACCCCAAGCCATACCAGAGGTACTTGTTTTGGGTCCATTTGCGATCCAAAAACATAGTTAATCCAATGACTGCCATGGCTATTGGGGCCATGCTCGTTCCAATGGCTTGAAGCCAAGGCAAGAGCATACCGGGTATAGAAAGTTGGAAGTAGCTCATCAACAAGGTTCCTAGTAACAGGAGGAACGGAGGGAATAGCATCATTTTTTTAAAGACCTGGAGCACAGAGCGGCCTCCATCCCCATACCTGGATCCGATATAGACTCCAATTGTGCTGACTAGCAGAAAGGAACCACCCTGGTCAATCAAGAAGGCAGTGGGCAAGGCCTCCTTTCCATACAGTAGCTCTAGTATTGGAAATCCCAGAAATGAGGTATTTCCAAGCCCGGAAACCAAGATCAAGCAGCCCGTGGTCCGCTTATCCCATCCAAATTTACTACCGAGAAAAGCAAAAAAGACCCAAGATAGCAGGAAGGTAAACCAAGCTGAAGAGGGAGCTAGAATCAAATCCCATTTAAGCTGTAGTGGAGGAATGTGAATCATGGCAAGCGCAGGAAGCGCGAGGTAGATTAGGTAGTTCTTCCCTAAAAACGCAACTTTTTCCTTAGGAAATCCAGGAAAAAATTGAAGTGCTACACCACAAAAAAGGCTGAAAATTGCGATCCACAGGCCCATAGGAACAGGGTAAAGAAGAGGTAATTTTAGAGTAACCGAAAGATAATGTAAACTACTTGTAACCAACTGATTGTTGGGGTAGATTTAAAAAAACATAGGAGCAATTATGGCAAATCACCTCCCAATTTACATCGAAGGAGAAAAGTGGATTCCACTTACCTATTTTTCTGAACAAGAAAAAAAGTCATTTAAAGAATGGCTTCCAAGCTACCGACTCAAAAAAGTAAATTTGCCAGGGGTGGTGCTTACAGAATGCCTTGATTTTAAAACCTATGCATGCTGGTTGCGACTAAAGGAGCTGAGCTATACCAAGGTTCCTATTTTTGATTTTTAATCTAAGCCTACTTGCTTTCGCTTGGCGTCAAAGTAACTTTTTAGCTGGGGGTACCAGTCACTTTCTGTTTCTGGAAAGCCGTCAAGAACAAGCTCCATATTGCCTTCCACCCCATCTTGGTTGAGCTGCATCCCTTCAATGAGGTAGATTACTTCCTCCAGACTTAAAGTCTCTTCGCTTGAGCTAGGATAAAGAAGGTAGTCGTTGCCATAAAAATCTACCGCTTCGTACTGAATTTTATAATCTATGAGATGTCCATAGATGCTGATCTGCTCCCCCCAAGTACTCTCAGGATAGTGCAATCGGAGCAGCAGCACAGAAGTGATTCCTTCAGAAAAATAGGTAGGTGGTCTAAATAAAAAGTCCATAACTCTTTGAATTGGGACTTTAATGTACTGCATTTCCATGCAAGAATGGAAAAGGTTTTTAGTTTTTTGGCAGCGAAGGAAAAATTTCAATTTAAGTAGGGGACATATGGGTCTTTGGATTGGATAATCAGGACTTTAAGGTTATTTTTGATTTTCCATTTTCACCTCTGGGCAAAAATCCCCCAACTAATTTTATTGCGTTTAGCTATCCTCGTTTATGAAAAGAGATTCACTAATTTTTGACCTTATTTCCAAAGAAGAAGACAGACAAAAAAGGGGCATCGAGTTGATTGCTTCTGAGAACTTTACTTCCAAGCAAGTGATGGAAGCAGCGGGAAGCGTACTGACCAACAAGTATGCAGAAGGCCTTCCGGGCAAGCGTTATTATGGCGGTTGTGAAGTGGTGGATGAGATTGAGCAGCTGGCGATTGATCGAGCCAAGAAATTATTTGGGGCTGGTTGGGCCAACGTACAGCCACACTCTGGTGCACAGGCGAATGCAGCGGTAATGCTAGCTTGCTTGAATCCTGGAGATGCTATTTTAGGCTTTGACCTTGCCCATGGAGGGCACTTGACTCATGGTTCTCCTGTCAATTTTTCTGGGAAACTGTATCAAGCTAATTTTTACGGAGTGGAAGAAGCTACTGGGGTAATAGATTACGATAAAGTGGCTGAAAAAGCGATTGCTGTGCAGCCAAAAATGATCATTTGTGGTGCTTCAGCCTACTCGAGAGACTGGGATTATGCCCGTCTTCGCGAGATTGCCGATGAGGTGGACGCTTTACTCCTTGCTGATATTTCCCACCCTTCCGGGTTGATTGCGAGAGGACTTCTCAACGATCCTTTGGAGCATTGCCATATTGTGACCACTACCACGCACAAGACGCTTCGTGGCCCTAGAGGTGGTTTGATCATGATGCGGGAAGATTTTGATAATCCTTGGGGATTGACTACTCCTAAGGGAGAAATCAGAAAAATGTCTGCGCTTCTGGATATGGGAGTTTTCCCAGGAACGCAAGGTGGTCCTTTGGAACACATCATTGCAGCCAAGGCAATAGCCTTTGAGGAAGCCCTTTCGGATGAGTACATGGACTATGTAGTTCAGGTCAAATTGAATGCATCTGTGATGGCTGAAGAATTTGTTTCCCGTGGATACAAGCTTATTTCAGGGGGCACAGACAATCACCTGATGCTAATTGATCTGAGAAACAAGGACTTGACTGGAAAGCTTGCGGAGGAAACGCTCGGAAAAGTAGACATCACTATCAACAAAAACATGGTACCTTTCGATACCAAGTCGCCTTTTGTGACCTCTGGAATGCGTGTAGGAACTGCTGCAGTCACTACGCGTGGATTGAAGGAGGCGGACATGAGAAAAATCGTAGACCTCATTGATAGGACCCTACAGCATCATGCTGACGATGCCGCGCTTGCACAAATCAAGACGGAAGTCAATGCATGGATGGTTAAATTTCCTTTGTATTAACCTTAACAGTTTAAAGTGGCATTAGACCAACATAAAGACGAAGAAGAAGAGGGAGGGATGTCCTTTTTGGATCATTTAGAAGCCTTGCGCTGGCACTTACTGCGAGCGGTATCTGCAGTACTCTTCTTTTCGGTTGCGGCATTTATTGCGAAGGATTTCGTTTTTGGAGTCTTGATTTTAGGACCTTCTAAAGTTGACTTTTGGACCTATCGAGTGCTTTGTGATCTTGGAAATTACCTAGGCATTGAAGCATTGTGTATTGATCAGTTGCCTTTTACGATACAAAGTCGTCAGATGACTGGACAGTTTTCCATGCACATGACTTCTAGTCTCGTTGTGGGATTGATTGCAGCCTTTCCCTATTTGTTTTGGGAAGTTTGGCGCTTTATTAGCCCTGGATTATACGACAAAGAGAAAGGTGCAGCCCGAGGGGCAGTGGCCTTTGTTAGCTTTCTTTTTCTTTCAGGAGCAGTATTCGGGTACTATGTTCTTACTCCAATGTCGATCAACTTCCTGGCTAATTACCAGCTGGATGCTAGCATTGCGAACGAATTTGACATTACCTCCTATGTCTCTACCTTAACCATGTTGGTTTTGGCTTCTGCGATTATGTTCCAGCTGCCCGTGGTGGTTTACTTTTTGTCTATGTCTGGTTTGGTGACTTCCAAGATGTTAAAAACGTATCGGAGACACTCCATCGTAATTATCTTAATTGTTTCGGCAATTATTACTCCCCCAGATGTGGTCAGCCAGCTGTTGATTGCCATGCCTATCTTGGTACTGTACGAGGTGGGGATACTCATCGCCAAGCGTTTGGAGAAACAAAGAGCGCTGAAGCAAGCTGAATTTGACCAGAATAAAGACGCTTAATACGCAGATGGCAAAGCGAATCGCAATCGGAGGGGACCATGCAGGCGTAGGATACAAGGAGCAGCTAAAGCAGCACTTGGGCACACTTGGCTATGCTGTGCAGGACTTTGGACCCTTTTCTACTGCTTCTGTTGATTATCCGGATTACGCACACCCACTTTCACTAGGCATAGAAGCTGGAGAGTTTGATTTTGGAATTGTGATTTGTGGGAGTGGCAATGGGGTAGCCATCACAGCCAATAAGCACCAAGGCATCCGTGCAGCACTCTGCTGGAATGAGGAGTTAGCAGCCTTGTCACGACAGCACAACGATGCCAATGTGCTCGCGATACCTGCCAGATTTATTTCCTATGAATTGGCAGAAAAGATGGCAGAAATCTTTTTAAGTACCCCATTTGAAGGAGGGAGGCACCAAAGTCGGGTCACAAAAATCGCCTGCTCCTAAAGCAAAAAAGGGGTCTTGATTTTTAAAATCAAGACCCCTTTTCTTTTAAGACTGCCATTTGGCCCTTATGTTTTGAGATTATCCGCAGTAACGAATACTCAATTTGAATCACGGATCGGATTGCGGATAATCTAATCCCTTTATTTTCTCCCTGCTACCTGGTCTGCAAGCAGCAATGCGGTGTAGAGGTTGGCAATTTTTCCTGAAGTACATAGGTCCTCCAATGTGAGCTCTTGATCACCTACCCGAACTTGGATGGGGATACTGAGTCCCGAATCCAAAATCACTCGCTTTACCTGCACAGCTGTCAATTGAGGATAGAGCGATCGAATCAAGGCAGCCATGCCTGCCACAGCAGGAGCAGCCATAGAGGTGCCTCCTTCGAGACCATAGGAATCTGAAGGCAGCGTGGAGTAGATTTTATCCCCAGGAGCAAAAATATCCACACTTGCTTTTCCATAATTTGAATAGGAAGCAATCATATCTGAGCCATAGTTTGGCGTAAGAGCACCCACAGTCAAGTAATTGTCATTCATTGGAGAGGCCAACTTGCTGTACTGATCATTTGGAAAGTTGCTGTTCTCCGGAGCATCCAAATCCACTCCATCGTTGCCTGCAGCATGGACGAATAGTACATCCTTTGAAGCCGCATACTGCAATGCTTCTTGCACCCAGGAGGCATTGGGGGAGAGTTTTTTACCAAAGCTTGCATTGATCACCTTGGCTCCCTGATCTACGGCATAGCGAATGGCCAAGGCAACATCCTTGTCGTATTCATCTCCATCAGGGACGGTCCGTAACGCCATCAGCTGAACAGACTGAGCAACTCCTTGCACTCCTTTTTTATTTCTGCGGTTGGCGGCCAAGATTCCTGCCACATGGGTCCCATGGCTCTCTTCTACCTTGCGATTGCTGGGATTTCCGTTCCCATAAGTTTGATCTTTGATGTCATAAGGATTGTCACCAACAGGTTCTCTACCGTCAAACTCGAGGTTTAGATTGAAGTCCAACCGAGACTGGTAGTAGGTAATTCCTTCCTTTAATTCGGCGAGGGCAGCGGGAATGTCCTGTCCCGCAGACAAAACCTGAGTTAATAGCCATATGGCCCTTTCTTCCTCCTCGCCTTGAGGGACATATTTTTCAAGTTCGGCGAGCGTATAGGACTCCTTGCCCAGCCTTTTCTGAATATTTTGATGCGCAGTACCGATAATTTGTTCAATTTGTTGAAACTGAGGAACTGAAGATTTAGCCTCTGTAACCTGGTCTTCATAGAGTGTACTTGCCTTTTTTTGAAGGGTAGGATCTCCCAAATTCTTGGCTAAGATTCGTACAAACTCAAGTTGTTCATAGTACGATTCACCCAAAAAATTATAGCCATGGACATCGTCTACGTAGCCATTTTTGTCGTTATCAATGCCATCCCCAGCAATCTCCTTCGCGTTCTTCCAAAGTACCTCCTTGAGATCTTCATGGGCAAGGTCGATGCCAGAGTCAATAATTGCGACTAGTACGGGTTGCCCCGTTCTTTTTTTGACTAGGTCTTTGTAAGCACGATCCACACTCATTCCTGGAATAGTATCTTTGATTGGGTCCAAATGAGCCCATCGTAGGGCTTCCTTTTCCGTCAAAGGCCTAGTTCTTGAAACAGTACTCAAGCTAGACGTATTTGGTGTCTGGGCAAGGGTAGAGCCCATTCCTAATAGGCTTAGGGTCGCGATAAAGAGGAATTGTATCTGGCGGGCTTTCATAACGAGTAAAATAGGGATGAGTATAGATTTTAGTATTCAGGTAGCTGCAGAGTTCTTATTTTATGGAATATACTCCTGGTTTGGTTTCTATGTAAAACTCTTTTAGAGCTGGTAATTCATCTAATAAGTCCTTAAAAAGGCCATCCTGATCCAGGACTTGTTGAGGCTTTTGGCGCCGAACCATTTGGAATACCTGCGCTTTTTGCTGCAAGGTTTTTTCTTTCTTGAGGTACCTCATGGACATGTTGTAATTCAAAAAAGGTCCGTCCAAAGTTTTATAGAGGTAGGGAGACGGATCTTTTTCTAAAACCATCACTCCTGTTTTCTTGGGGAGCGTAATTTCGTCAATTGCTGCAACAAAGTAGGAGGTATCTACAGCTGTTCGAGTGGTCCAATAGTTCAATGTCCAAAGAGGCAAGACCAAAACCAAACCAAAAAATGCAGGTTTGACTAGAAGTGTCCAGTTGAAAAGTAGAAAAAACTGGCTGATAAAATAGGTCATTGCAGGTAGAAACACGACTAACTGGTAGGAAGCATTATTTTTTACAAGAAAAAAGAGGCCAGCAGAAAAAAGTAGCCAGATGATAATAAGCTGTCTTTGCTTTTGTTGGTTGATGGTCGCTCCACGAAAAAAGGAGCTGATTGCGAATCCAATTAAGGCGAGCAGGATTGGAAAGGCACCAGGGGCAAGCCAACTGAGGGAGGGCTGATATCCATAATTCGGGTAAGAGAATACCATCGGCCAAACTTGTAAGGCATGTTCCAAGCCGTCCTTCCAGAAATAAAAAACCAAGATGAGCAAAATTGGAAGCAAAAAACCCATGATGGAGAGAAACAGTTGGCGTACCGTAAAGCTGGATATAGCCAAACCTGTTAATATTAAAAAGGGAAGGAAAAAAACAAAATTCCAATGAAATCCCGTGGCTAGCCCTCCATAAATCCCGATTAGGAGGGTGGATTCACTGCTTTCTTTTTGAAGTACAGTATGGGAAAACAGTTGGCCAAAAGCCAAAAGTAAAAAAGTACTCCCCAGCAGCGTTGGGGATAAGTACATGAGGTCGAAGGAAAAATGAAACAAGGCGGCCATAACGATGGCCGGCAAATAGGTGTTTTCATCAAATACACGGTACTTGATCAAGGTGCTGTTCCAATAGTAAATCTGAACTAAAACAATAATTTTTCCCAGAAGGATATAGGCAATAGGGCTTCTTCCAAAAAGGAGGTGGAGGCCAGTGAATACCCCAGCGGAAAGCGGGCCTGTGTCATCGATCACATCCACATAAAGGAGATATCCTTCACTCAAGCGCTCGCCTAAGACCATCCACATCAAGGTAGGGGTAGTGCTTGGAAATGAGAAAAAAACCCAAGAGATTACACTAAACAAGATTACGTAGAGCAGTATTCCAACTAGGCGAATGGGGTCGTTTACTCTAAAAAAACTGAACAAGGTGGATAGGGGGTATTTGGTTTTAACTCGAAATTAAAGCATGCCCAAGTATTTCGCTAAATTTGCATCATAAATACTTCAGATGGAAAGCAAAAGACAATTAAAATACGCAAAATTAATTCAAAAAGAGCTGGGCGACATTTTCCAAAAAGAGGCCAAGCACTTGGTGGGTTCAACTCTGGTGACCATTACCCGAGTAATGATGAGTCCAGATCTAGGTCTTGCCAAGGCCTACCTCAGTTTTTTGTTGCCAAACCCAAAGGCACAATTTGATGCCATCAATGAGAACAAAAAAGAAATTCGCCATGCTTTAGCGAAGCGTATCGGAAAGTCTGTTCGCGTGATTCCTGAATTGGCCTTTTTCTCAGATGAATCAGCCACCTATGCCCAGCACATGGATAAAGTAATTTCTGATTTACACATTCCCCCTGCTCCCGTTGAGGAGGAGGAAGAGGATTACTAATCGATTGAGCTCGTGAACACAAGTTCTTTTATTGCCGGCAGATATTTCCGTAGCAAGAAGAAACAAAACTTCATTACCATCCTATCGCTGATCTCGATGGTAGGTGTTGCCATCAGCACGATGGCTTTGGTAGCAGTTATGTCCGTGTTTAATGGGCTGGAGGATCTTATTCGCGGTCTTTTTTCAAGTTTTGACTCCGAACTTCAAGTGTCGCCCGTTGCAGGGAAAACCTTTGTCGCAAGTGAGGAATGGCTAAATGCGATCCGAGAAGTGGAAGGGGTGGAGGTCATTACTGAAGTGATCGAAGACAATGCCCTTCTCGAATATCGGGGCAATCAACATATAGCCCGCGTTAAGGCAGTATCCGACAATTACTTTGACCATGAGCGCTTCTCAAAGGGGTATTTTTGGGGAGATACCACCTTGGGAACAACCATTCGGCCTGGCGCTATCCTTGGGCGAGGAGTAGCCTTTGCGCTATCTATCAACTTAGACGATATCAATTCCGTCCTCACTATTTATTATCCTAAAGTACCAAAATCTGCAGCAACTCTAGATCCAAACCAACTTTATACTGCTGGTCAAGTAGAGCCAAGGGGCTTTTTCAGCATTGAACAAGGAGTGGATAACGAATACATCCTAGTGCCCCTTGATTTTTTTAAGGAGATGTTGAGCTACGATCAAAAGCGTACCGCCCTAGAGCTAAAAGTTGCCTCGGGATATTCCATTTCGAGTGTGCAAGAAGCAGTGGAGGCGCATTTGGGAGCTGAGTTTGCGGTAAAAAATGCGGATGAACAGCATGCTACACTGATTCGAACCGTGAAGCTAGAGAAGCTAGTCGTGTTTTTGACGCTCACCTTTATACTTGCGCTGGCCTCCTTTAACATTTTCTTTTCTTTGAGCATGCTGGCAATTGAAAAGAAAAAGGATCTCGCAGTATTGAAGTCCATGGGCGCAAAAAACTCCTTGATACGAGGAATATTCTTGAAGCAGGGGGCCTTAATTGCCTTCTCGGGAGCTATTCTGGGGTTGATTTTAGGTCTCCTACTGGTAGGAGCACAAGAAAAATTTGGGTTGATCTCCTTGGGAATTGCTTCTGGAGTGGTGGATGCGTATCCCGTGCGAATTCATTGGCCTGATTTGGGATGGATTAGTTTGGCAGTAGTAACCATTACTCTTCTAGCTTCATGGAGGCCAGCATGGATTGCTGCTCAGGTGGATCCCCTAGAGGAACTTTAGTCTAGAAATCAGATTCGCTGACGCCACCACCTGCTTCAATCCTTTTCTTTCGTCTATTTTTTGTAGTAATATGACTTTATGAATAAATCTAGTTTCGATGTCGTTGTCGTAGGCTTGGGAGCAGTAGGGAGTGCAACCTTGTACCAGCTTAGTAAGCGAGGAATAAATTCCTTAGGGATAGATCAGTTTGAACCGCCACATACCCTCGGTTCGAGCCATGGAGAAACGCGCATTACCCGACTGGCGGTGGGAGAGGGAGAGGAGTATGTTGCCCTAGCCAAGCGGTCGCATGAGATTTGGGCTGAACTTGAAGCGTTATCTGGAAAAAAAATCCGAACAAAAACGGGTGGTATCCTTTTAGATTCTGGGGTAGACCCCTGGTCCAAACATGGAGTGGAAGGCTTTTGGGAGCGCACCCTTCGTTTTGCTCAAAATCAGGAGATTTCTCACCGTGTTCTGGAATCCAAAGAGTTTAAAGAAAGCTATCCACCCTTTCTGCTCCCTCCCACAGGAAAGATTTATTGGGAAGAAGAGGCAGGCTACCTTTTTCCTGAAGTAGCGATACAGACCCAGCTGGACCTTGCCCAAAAACAGGGGGCTACACTGATGACCTCTTCCAAGGTGACATCCATCCAATCTCTGGGGGAGTATTTTCGGATTCGGGTGGAAGGAAAAGAAATTCTAGCCAAACAGGTAGTGCTTTGTGCTGGAGGATGGGTGAAGGATTTTTTACCGCTACCTACCCAAAAGAAACTAAAGATTTGCCGCCAAGTCTTGTACTGGATAGCGCTTGCGGAGGGATACCCCGATTGGGAACAGTATCCGGTGTGGATGTGGGGTTATGGTCCTGCTCCGGAGGATTTTATTTATGGCTTTCCGTCTTTGGATGGCAAAAGCATCAAAATGGCTTCCGAATCTTTTGTGGAAGTAGCTCATCCAGATGAATTGAACCGGGAAGTGTCCGAAGAGGAAGAAGAAATTTTTTGGCATACCAAGGTGGAGGGGAAATTGATCGGATTGAAAAAGCAGATTCTCAAGACTTCGGTATGCTTTTACACGGTTACCGAAGACGCTCGTTTTGTCATTGAACCGATGAATGGGGATTCGAATTTTCTTTGGGTGTCTGCTTGTTCGGGTCATGGATTCAAACATTCTGCAGCTTTGGGTGAGGATTTGGTCAAAAGGCTGGGCTATTGAATGGGTTGAAGGGGATTCCTTTTATTTTTCTCATCAAATCCGCCCCTAAAACTGTACTTTTGTAGTCCAATAGCTACCTAAATTATGGCAAAGCAACGAGGGACAGTGCTAGAGCCCGAAGAAAAAAGAAGGATCAACAAGCAGAATCTAAGCAAGTTGAACAAGATTTTTCAGTTTCTGATTCCCTACAAAGGGGTGTTTTTTGCAGGGCTAGTATTTCTACTGTTTTCCTCGCTTACCCTGTTGAGTTTTCCGTATGTAGCCGGAAAATTGATTGATACTGCCCAAGGATCTGTTTGGATTTTTTCAGACATCAACCACATTGCCTTGTTACTGTTAGGCATCTTGGCTTTGCAAAGTGTTTTCTCCTTTTTTCGAGTTTGGCTATTTGCCTTGGTCTCTGAGAAGGCCATGCGTGATATTCGTCTTGCAGTGTATGGGCGACTGGTACGTCTGCCTATCCCGTTTTTTGACAATCGCCGAACTGGTGAGCTCATCAGTCGCATCACTTCAGATGTAAGCTTACTTCAGGACACCTTTTCCACGACGCTAGCGGAGCTTTTTCGGCAGGTAGTGACTTTGGTTGCGGGTGTTGCCTTTCTGTTGTTCAATACCCCTAAGCTGACTGTTTTCATGTTGGCGACTTTTCCGGTGCTCGTGCTGTTTGCCTTGATTTTTGGGAAGTTTATTCGAAGGTTATCTAAGAAAACTCAAGACGAACTAGCTGCTGCCAATGTCATCGTAGAAGAGACGCTGCAGTCCATCAGTACGGTCAAATCTTTTGTAGGGGAGACCTATGAGGTGAATCGCTATGGCAAGGGTTTGGAAAAAGTAGTTCGCGTAGCGTTAGCGGCAGCTAAATACAGAGGGGCATTTATTTCCTTTATCATTTTTGCCCTTTTTGGAGGGATTGTAGGCGTGATGTGGTATGGCACAAGCCTGGTTGCTTCTGGAGAAATGAGTGTTGGTGAACTGGTGTCTTTTGTGCTGTACACCACATTTATTGGTGGGTCCATTGCTGGTTTGGGCGACATTTACAGCCAACTGCAAAAGGCAATTGGTAGTTCCGAGCGAGTGGTGGAGTTATTGGCTGAGGAGGAAGAGGCGGGAATTGGAGCCCAGATTGCAGGGATTAAAGGAACTATTGACTTTGATATGGTAGGCTTTGAATACCCCACTCGTCCTGAGGTAAAAGTATTAAAAGGAGTATCCTTTCAGATTCAATCTGGAGAGAAAGTTGCTCTAGTAGGGCCTTCGGGGGCTGGAAAATCTACCATTATCCATCTATTGCTTCGTTTTTACGAAGTCACTACAGGTCAAATTCGGATTGATGGGGAGCCGATAACCCATTGGAACTTGGCTTCCTTACGAAGTAAAATTGGGATTGTCCCCCAAGAAGTACTCTTGTTTGGAGGAAGTATCCGAGAAAATATTTCCTATGCTAAGCCTAATGCCACTGAAGAGGAGATTATCCTTGCAGCAAAAAAAGCAAATGCTTGGCAGTTTATCTCCCAGTTTCCTGAGGGCTTGGAAACCTTAGTGGGTGAGCGGGGGATTAAACTTTCTGGAGGGCAGCGGCAGCGGGTAGCCATTGCCAGGGCAATATTAAAGGATCCTGCAATTTTGATTTTGGATGAGGCAACCTCTTCCTTGGATGCAGAATCGGAGGCTTTGGTGCAAGAGGCCCTCAATGAATTGATGAAGGGCAGAACCACGCTGATTATCGCACATCGACTGGCTACAATCCGAAAGGTGGACCGAATCTATGTGTTGACAGATGGGAAGATTGTAGAGCAGGGAAGCCATCAAGAGCTAGTACAAGACTCTTCTGGCATTTATGCGAATCTTGTTCGCTTACAGTTCGCGGACTAAACTAGATTGTGTGCAGTGATGGATTTGGTAAGTCCAAGCACTTTTTCTTTGAGCAGGGATGCTCCGGGAAATAGCACATTCATTTCCTTTTCATTCAGGAGCCGGATTTCATCTTGGTATTGACTCGCTTCGGCTGCACCCCATCGCTTCAAGCGGCTGAGCTTCGTTTTGGTCAGGATAAAATGAAGGAAAGCTTTGGGGTAATACTGCGCAAAAGGCAAGGCATAATGCGCTTCAATTGGAAAATAAGCATTGGGGGTTTGAATGAAATAGCTTTTCCCCACACGGCGAATCTCTGAAGCCATTTTTTGTTGCTGCTCTAGGGTATACAAGTGCTCAATTACCGAATTGGAAAAAACTAAATCAAAGCTATCCTCTTCAAATTCGCGCATATCTGTGGCATCGCCCTGAACAGCATGGATAGCAGGATGGCTAGTTTCCACAGGGTAGAGGTTGAGTAAAGTAATGCGAAGGCCAGGGTAGGAAAGCAGGGTACTATTTTGCCAAAAATAACTCGTGCCTCCCACATCTAAAATTTCAATTTTTTCAAGCCCCGAAAAACGAGTAAAAAACATCTTTTCGAATTCCTGAAGCCTTTTTGTGCGAAATTTATAACCTAAAGATTTGGGATTATCAGAGGATGCTAAAAAATTAAAAAGGGAGGACATTTACTTTTTGTGCCTTGGAAGGTGAGAAATTTATCCAAAAGTAATAAGCCTTGAGAATTTCTTTCTTAATTTTACGAAGTTTCCTTCCTCAACTCCAATTTTTGTCAATTTTTTTGACAGAAAAAGGTCGAATCAGTTTTAGATTTTTATGAAGAGAAGATTTGATACGTATTTTCCCTGGTTGTTTACGATCAGTGATTTTTTTGCATCCCTACTTTCATTGGCGGCAGCTAACTTTTTTCTACAGCGTTTCCATGTTTTGGGAGAAACTGAATTTTCTGCTTACCTGCCTTTGGCGCTCCTATGGATTTTGATTTCTATCCTCCGTAAAGATTATAAGATTGGACGTACAGATGAGTATGACGATACCTTAAGTAGGTTTTCGGTCACGCTAATTTGGTTTTTAGGAGCAACTGCGATCCTGTGGACCCCGCTACAGGCAGGAAATTACCGTTGGATTCAAATTGGAGCCTTAGGAGTTACGCTAGGCCTCTTAATGGGGATTTTCAGGGTTGGTATACAGTTGATTCTTCGAAAATACAGGGCATTGGGAAATAATTTCCAAAATGCCATCATCGTGGGGAAGGGGGCAACCAGTCCGAAGTTGGTGGATGTCCTTCGAATTCGTAAAGATTTTGGCATCAACTTTTTGGGATACTTTGACGATCAATCGAATTGCGAACAAACCAGAGGTGGAATTGGAGACCTATTTGAGATCGCCCCAAAGATGAATCTTGATTTGATCTATATCCATGAAAAGCTGGAAGCTAACCTTGTGAGGCGAGTGATAGACTTTGCTGATGAGAATTACATAAAGGTCAAGATGATTCCTGGGAAGAGTCTTCAATTGGAAAAAAGCCTCTCTTTCTCACGCTATGGAGATTTCTTTGTCATCAATGTCAATGAAACTCCCTTGGATCATCCTTTGAATAGCTTTGCAAAGCGAATTTTTGACCTAGCATTTGCAAGCTTAGTGACTGTATTTATCCTTTCTTGGCTTATTCCTTTGGTGGGATTGTTAATCAAGTTGGAGTCCAGAGGACCTATATTTTTTATTCAGGATCGAAACGGACTAAACAATAAGGTATTCAGCTGCCTGAAGTTTCGTTCTATGACCCCAAACGATTATGCGGATTCGAATCAGGCAATAAAGGGTGATCCACGTGTGACGCGAATAGGATCCTTTCTCCGAAAGACCTCCTTGGATGAAATGCCTCAGTTTTTGAATGTAATCATGGGTAGTATGTCGATTGTAGGCCCTCGTCCACACACCTTGCCGATGAATGACACCTTCAGACCCCAAATTGAACGCTACAATTCCCGGCATAAAATTAAGCCAGGAATTACTGGCTTGGCTCAAGTAAGGGGTTACCGAGGAGAAATCGAAAACTCCTTTCAAATACGGTCCAGAGTGCGATTGGATTACTTCTACATCAACAATTGGTCTTTTCTTCTAGACATGGAGATCATGGTCAAAACCGTTTACGAGTTGCTATTCAATCGTGAAAATGCCTATTGATTCGGCGTACACTTGCCACTACTGCCATTCAACTCAGGGAACAATTTTTTTAGCAACAGAGCGCATGCTCGGACTTGGAGGAGAGTTTAGGTATGCTTCTTGCACCTCTTGTGGTTCAATCCAACTTTTCACCATCCCGGAAGATTTGGGCCCCTACTATCCTCGCGATTATTATTCCTTTGGCTTACTTCAGCCTTCAGGCCTACTTCGAAATCTTCTAAAAAAAATTCGAATTCGAACTTTTTTGGCTACTGGATGGAAATTCTTTTTACCTCCCTTTGGGGGGTATTGGCTCAAAAAACTCCATCCCAAGTTCACGGATCGAATCGCAGATGTTGGCTGCGGCAATGGGCAGCTATTGTATGAACTGCATGTTTCTGGATTTAAGAATTTGCATGGTTTTGACCCCTTTTTGGAGAATGAGAGCCAGTTAGGCGCTGGCCTAAAGCTGTGGAATACAGAATTTGGCCAAACAGACCTCTATTTTGATGTAGTCATGTTGCATCATTCATTCGAACACATGGCAGATCCTGAACAGGTATTAAAGACCTGTTTTGAACGATTAAATCCTGGGGGGAAGCTTTTGGTACGCTGTCCCGTTTCGGATGCAGCAGTTTGGAAAGAAAAACAATCTCTGTGGGTTCAGCTGGATGCGCCTAGACACATGACCATACCAAGCACCCAAGGTTTCGTTGCTGCAGCTCAACGCTCTGGCTTCGAGGTTCAAGAAATTATTTTTGACTCTACCTCCTTCCAGTTTTGGGGTACAGCACTCTATGAGCAGGGAGAGAAGCTGGACAGCGGAAAAGTGAGGACCTATTTTTCTGAAAAACAGCTAGTAGAATGGGAGCAAAAAGCAATTCAATACAATCAGGAAGGTGTTGGAGACCAGGCCTGTTTCTTTTGTGTCAAATCTGGAAAAAAAGTTGATCGATGAAAGGAACGGGCAAATATTTCATTGGGCTCCTTCCACCCCCAGCATTAGAGACCACACTTTACCAGTTAAAATCAGAATTAAAAGCACATTTTCAAATAAAATATGCGCTCCAATCCCCTTCCCACCTCACTTTAAAGATGCCTTTTCGGTATAAAGAGGGAAAAGAAAGGGAGTTAGTTATGCGATTAACCAATTTACTGGAGGCGCAGGAGCCATTTCCCCTTCAGCTACTGGGGATCGGCCACTTTGGAAGGAGGAATATTCATCACCAGATTGCCGCCTCAGCACCCTTAATCCAACTTCAAATTCTGTTACGCAGCTTTTGTAAACGATATCTACACCTGATAGAGGAACTCAGCGACCGCAACTTTCAACCGCATATTACCTTGGCCTATAAAGATTTGAAGCCAAATCATTTTGAGGAGGTTTTGGAATTTACACATAAAAATGCCGTAAGGGACGAGTTTTTGGTAGATAAGGCCTATTTAATGAAAAACGTGGAGGGCCGATGGAAGGTGATTGCCCCCCTTGATTTTGGCACAGGAGTAGAGAATTCGATTCCAACTCCAAAAGGTGAAATTTTTTCCAGCTAATCTTTCAAATGATCAAACAATTTACCTGAATTGAGGATTTAACTACACCACGATACATCCATGAAAAAAGCGCTAGTAGTTGGTTCAGGCATTGCCGGCATTGCGGCCTCCATTCGTTTGGCGTTGAAAGGATATGAAGTAGAGGTCTTTGAAGCAAATGCCTATCCTGGAGGAAAGCTGACAGCAATTAAAGGGAATGGATATCGTTTTGATGCTGGACCCTCCTTATTTACCTTGCCCGAACAGGTAGATGAATTGTTTCTTCTGGCAGGAAAGAATCCAGCCGACCACTTTGAATACGATCGCCTGGAAGTGGTGTGCCATTATTTTTGGGAGGACGGCAAGACAGTTAAAGCTTGGGCCGATCCAGAACGATTTGCGACTGAAGTAGCCTCACAACTTGGGGTATCTGAACGCGGAATCAAGGAGGTATTGAAGCGTTCTGCATTTATATACGAGCATCTCTCTCCCTTATTTATGCACCGTTCCTTACATAAGTTGGGAACTTGGCTAGGTCCACAGGCGCTCAAGGCGTACCTGAACTTGGGAAAGTTGGGGCTTTTTTCGACCATGAATGCGTTCAATAAGAGGATTTTGGCGGACCCCAAGTTGGTCCAGCTTTTCAACCGTTATGCCACCTACAACGGTTCGGACCCCTACCAGACTCCGGCGACCTTGACCATTATTCCCCACCTGGAGTTTAATCTAGGGGCGTATTTTCCGAAGCGGGGTATGCACGACATCAGCATGAGTTTGTATGAGCTAGCCTTGTCCCTTGGAATTCGCTATCACTTTAATTCCCCGGTGGAAGAAATTCTTGTCGAGAATCAACGGGCCTGTGGACTTCGTGTTCAGGGACAAGTAGTGAGTGGAGATCTTGTGGTCAACAACATGGATATGGTGAATGCCTACAAAACCATTCTCAAAAAGCAGG